>NZ_JBFUKR010000012.1:0-160106 GCF_056400745.1 Rhizobacter sp. P5_A1 | reverse complement strand
CCGCCCGCACCGCGCGGGCGCACGACGCCCGAGCCGGCGACGCCGGCCGCAGCAGCGCCGCTCGAGGTCATCGAAGCGCCGCCCGCGGCGCGCGCGACGATGATCGTCGACAAGCCGCTGCGCTCGGGCCAGCGCGTCTATGCGAAGGGCGCGGACCTGGTCGTGCTGGCGGTCGTCAGCTTCGGTGCCGAGGTGATCGCCGACGGCAACATCCACGTCTACGCGCCGCTGCGCGGCCGCGCGCTCGCCGGCGCGCTCGGCGACACCGGCGCGCGCATCTTCACGACGTGCATGGAGCCGCAGCTGCTGTCGATCGCCGGCATCTACCGCACGACCGAGACCGAGCTGCCCGCCGCGGTGCTGGGCAAGCCGGCGCAGGTGCGCCTGGCCGGCGAGAAGCTCGTCGTCGAGGCGCTGAAATCCGATTGATGAAGAAACACTGACCAAAGAGGATCTGAAGACATGACCAAGATCGTCGTCGTGACCTCCGGCAAAGGGGGCGTCGGCAAGACCACGACCAGCGCCAGTTTCGCGTCGGGCCTCGCGCTCGCGGGCCACAAGACCGCGGTGATCGACTTCGACGTCGGCCTGCGCAACCTCGACCTGATCATGGGCTGCGAGCGCCGCGTCGTCTACGACCTGATCAACGTGATCCAGGACGAGGCGAACCTGCACCAGGCGCTGATCAAGGACAAGCAGTGCGACAACCTGTTCGTGCTCGCCGCGTCGCAGACGCGCGACAAGGACGCATTGACGCAGGAAGGCGTCGAGAAGGTCCTGAACGACCTCGCGGCGATGGGCTTCGACTACATCGTCTGCGACTCGCCGGCCGGCATCGAGACCGGCGCGCTGATGGCGATGCACTTCGCCGACGAAGCCCTGGTCGTGACCAACCCCGAGGTCTCGTCGGTGCGCGACTCGGACCGCATCCTCGGCATGCTCGCCTCGAAGACGAAGCGCGCGATCGAAGGCAAGGAGCCGATCAAGGAGCACCTGCTGATCACGCGCTACAACCCGAACCGGGTCGAGGGCGGGCAGATGCTCTCGCTCGGCGACATCAAGGACATCCTGCGCATCGAACTGATCGGCGTGGTGCCCGAGTCGGAGACCGTGCTCGACGCCTCGAACCAGGGCGTGCCGGCGGTGCACCTGAAGGGCACCGACGTCTCGGAAGCCTACAAGGACGTGGTCGCCCGCTTCCTCGGCGAGACGCGGCCGATGCGCTTCACCGATGCCGTGAAGCCCGGCTTCTTCAAGCGCGTGTTCGGAGGGAGGTAAGCATGTCCCTTCTCTCCTTTTTTCTCGGCGAGAAGAAGCACACCGCCAGCGTCGCCAAGGAGCGGCTGCAGATCATCCTCGCGCACGAGCGCAGCGGGCGCGGCGCGAGCCGGCCCGACTACCTGCCGGCACTGCAGCGCGAACTGATGGCGGTGATCTCGAAGTACGTCTCGATCAAGGCCGAAGACATCAAGGTGCACCTGGAGCGGCAGGAGAACCTCGAGGTGCTGCAGGTCAAGATCGAGCTGCCGGACGCGTTGCGCTGAGTCGGGCCGACCGGGCCATCATCAGGCTTCGGGGCAACCGTCGCCCATCTTCGCCATCTCCTGGCGGATCTGCTCGGGGGTCAGGTCGCGCGTGTGGGTCGCGACCGACCAGTGGTGGCCGAAGGGGTCTTCGAGCGTGCCGTAGCGGTCGCCCCAGAACATCTCGGCCACCGCCATCTTGACCTTCGCCCCGGCCGCCACCGCGCGCGCCACCGTGGCGTCCACATCGGGCACGTACAGGTGGATCGTGACCGGCGAGCCCTTCAGCGCCTTCGGCCCGAGCATCTGCCATTCGGGCGCTTCGTCGACCAGCATCAGCGTCGAATCGCCGATGCGGACCATCGCGTGCATCAGCTTGCCGTCGGGGCCTGGCAGGCGCGTCAGTTCGACGGCACCGAACGCCGATCGGTAGAACGCGATCGCGTCGGCGGCGCCGGCGCAGACCAGGTGCGGGGTCAGCGAATGCATGCCCTCGGGAATCGGTTTGACGGTGCTGGCTTGGCTCATGTCGGGTTCCTCGTTGCAAAGCGTGGATGGATCGTCCGAGGCGCGTGCTGTCGCGGGCCTCAATGCGACGACGCGCGAGCGCACTGCCTTTCGACACCGGCGGGACGGAATATTGCGGCAGCAGGGATCGTCTACCCCGTGCGGACATCCGTCGTCCGCGCCTTGGACGGAAGAACCCCATGCACTTCACGATGAAACGCGGCGTCTCACGCCTGATCCTGACCGGCGCACTGCTCGGCGGCTGCGCATCCCTGCTCGCCGCCCCGGCGAAAGTGACCGACGGCGTGCTCGTCGGGCCGAACGGCATGACGCTCTACACCTTCGACAAGGACACCGCCGGCAGCGGCAAGTCGGTGTGCAACGCCGGCTGCGCGACCAACTGGCCGCCGCTGATGGCGAGCGATGCCGATCAACCCGACGCCGACTACACGATCGTCACGCGCGACGACGGCAAGAAGCAGTGGGCGCTGAAGGGCAAGCCGCTGTACTTCTGGGCCAAGGACACGAAGCCTGGCGACAAGACCGGCGACGGCGTGCTCGGCGCCTGGCACACCGCGACGCCCTGACGCACGGCGCCGCGCGCCGCGGCCGGACTGGCGCGCGTCTTGCACGAGAATGCGCTGACCCTGGCGCACCGCATTGGGCGGCGCCGGTGGCCAGACGAGGGCGTGCACAGTGGCGAAGATTCCTCCCGGCGTGGGGCCGCGATTCCCGCAGGTCGTCGTGCTCTTCGGCGCGACCGGCGATCTGGCGCGGCGCAAGCTGCTGCCGGGGCTGTTCCACCTCGCGAGCGCCGGCTTCATCCCGGGCTGCCGGATCATCGGCGTCTCGCTCGACGACTTCGGCGTCGACGAGTTCCGCACTGCCGCGCGCGGCGCGCTCGATGAGTTCTCGAGCCGCAAGATCAGCGACGCCGCCTGGGCCGCGTTCGCCGGCAGCCTCGACTACGTGCCGCTCGGCGCCGGCGCGGCCGCGCTGCGCGCCGCGGTCGAGAAGGCCGAGCAGGCGCTCGATGGCCAGAGCCAGCGCCTGCACTACCTGAGTGTGCCGCCGAGCGCGGCGCTGTCGGCGGTGCGCCTGCTCGGCGACGCCGGGCTGGTCGAGCGCTCGCGCATCGTGATGGAAAAGCCCTTCGGCACCGACAGGGCCAGCGCGGTGACGCTGAACGCGAAACTGCACGCGGTCTTCGCCGAGGAGCAAATCTTCCGCATCGACCACTTCCTCGGCAAGGAGCCGGCGCAGAACATCCTCGCGTTCCGCTTCGCGAACGGGCTGTTCGAGCCGATCTGGAACCGCAACTTCATCGACCACGTGCAGATCGACGTGCCCGAGACGCTCGGCCTGGGCAAGCGCTCGGGCTTCTACGAGCAGACCGGCGCGTACCGCGACATGGTCGTCACGCACCTGTTCCAGATCCTCGCGTTCATGGCGATGGAGCCGCCGACCGCGCTCGAGCCGGCGCCGATCAGCGAGGAGAAGAACAAGGTCTTCCGCAGCATGCTGCCGGTGCAGCCGACCGACGTGGTGCGCGGCCAGTACAACGGCTACCGCAGCGAGGAGGGCGTCGACCCCGAGTCGGAGACCGAGACCTTCATCGCGCTGAAATGCTTCATCGACAACTGGCGCTGGGCCGGCGTGCCGTTCTTTCTGCGCACCGGCAAGCGGCTCGCGGAGGGCCAGCGCATCATCTCGATCGCGTTCCGCGAGCCGCCGAAGAGCATGTTCCCGGCCGGCTCGGGAGTCGGCGCGCAAGGGCCGGATCACCTGACCTTCGATCTTGCCGACGCGTCGAAGATGTCGTTGTCGTTCTACGGCAAGCGACCCGGCCCGGGCATGCGGCTCGACAAGCTGAGCCTGCAGTTCGCGATGCACGACACCGGCCTGATCGGCGACGTGCTCGAGGCCTACGAGCGCCTGATCCTCGACGCGATGCGCGGCGATCGCACGTTGTTCACGAGCGCCGAGGGCATCGAGCGGCTCTGGGAAGTCTCGACGCACCTGCTCGAGGCGCCGCCGCCGGTGCGGCTGTACCCTGCGGGCTCATGGGGGCCGAAGTCGATCCACCAGCTCATCGCGCCGCATGCGTGGCGGCTGCCGTTCGAGCGCGCGTGGCGCGATCCCAACAAGGTCGGCAGCTGAGAGGTCGAGAGGCTGTCGATTCGGCGCCGGCCGGTTCGTCGTCAAGACAGAAGCGGCCGAATTCCCGACCGCGCGCGACGCGGCAACGCGGCGCCTTGACCGATGGAGCGATGATGATCACCAAGCACCTTCCGACACGCGCCGCCGTGCTCGTGATGGCCTGCGCCGCGATCGCGGCGATCGCACTGGCGCTGGCCGGCCCCGCCGTCGCCGCGCCGGTGAACTACACGGTCGATCCGAACCACACCTACCCGAGCTTCGAAGCCGATCACATGGGCATCTCGGTGTGGCGCGGCAAGATGAACAAGAGCAGCGGCACGATCGTGCTCGACAAGTCGACCGGCGCCGGCAGCGTCGACATCGCGATCGACCTCGCAAGCATCGACTTCGGCCTGGAGCAGCTCAACGCCTGGGCCCGCGGCAAGGAATTCTTCGACGTGAAGAAGTACCCGAAGGCGATCTACAAGGGCCGCTTCGACGGCACGGCCGCCGACGGCCTGCCGACGCAGGTGCAGGGAGAACTCAACCTGCACGGCGTCACGAAGCCGGTCACGCTGAAGCTGAACCTGCTGAAGTGCGTCCCGCATCCGCTCTACAAGCGCGAGATGTGCGGCGCCGACGCGAGCGCGAGCTTCGAGCGCGATGCCTTCGGGCTCGACATGGGCAAGGCCTACGGCTTCAAGATGGACGTGACGCTGCGCATCCAGGTCGAGGCGCTGGCGGCTCGCTGAATCTCGACGGCGCCCGCCACGTCCAGGCCCTTGGCCGGCGGCCAACGCCGGCGTGCGCTCATGGGATATCGGCCACCGCCGGCCCTCCCATGGCGTCAATAGGCCCTGGCGGCAGACGCATGACGGTGCGTGATGCGGCGCGTCCATTGCACGACATCGTCGACGTAGGTGAACAGCACCGGAATCACCAGCAGGCTCAGGAAGGTGCTGGTGATCAGCCCGCCGATCACGACGATCGCCATCGGTGCGCGAAAGCTCGGGTCGGTGCCGATGCCCAGCGCGATCGGCAGCATGCCGGCGCCCATCGCGATCGTCGTCATCACGATCGGACGGGCGCGCTTGTGGCAGGCGTCGAGCAGCGCCTCCATGCGCGTCATGCCACGGTCGCGCCGCGCCATGATCGCGTACTCGATCAGCAGGATCGAGTTCTTCGTCGCGATGCCCATCAGCATGATCAACCCGATCATCGACGGCATCGACAGCGCCGTGTGCGTGATGAACAGGGCCAGGAACGCCCCCGGGATCGACAGCACCAGCGCCGACAGGATCGTGACCGGCTGCACGAAGTCGTGGAACAGCAGCACCAGCACGATGTAGATGCACAGCACGCCGGTCAGCATCGCCAGGCCGAAGCTCGCGAACAGCTCGCCCATCGCCTCGGCGTCGCCGACCGTCGTCTGCGACACGCCGGCCGGCAGGTTCTTCAGGCTCGGCAGCGCGAGCACCTGCTTCTCGACCTCGCCGAGCGGCATCTGGTTCAGCTCGATCTCGAAGTTGATGTTGCGCTGGCGGTCGTAGCGGTCGATCTGCGCCGGCCCGCTGTCGATCGCGAGGTTCGCGACATTGCCGAGCATCACCGGCCCGCGCGAGCCGGGCACCGCCAGCCGCGAGAGCAGGTCGAGATCGGTGCGCGCGTCGGCCTTCAGCTTCACGACGATCGGCACCTGGCGCTGGCTCAGGTTCAGCTTCGGCAGCGACTGGTCGTAGTCGCCGGCGGTGGCGATGCGCAGCGTGTCGGCGATCGCGGCCGAGGTCACGCCGAGGTCGGCGGCGCGCGCGGAGTCGGGCCGCACGATCAGCTCGGGTCGCACCAGGCTCGAGGTCGACACGACATTGCCGATGCCGGGGATCGTGCGCAGCTCGCGTTCGACCTGGCGCGCGTGGGCGCCGAGCGCATCGCCGTCTTCGCCGGCCAGCACCAGCACGTACTTCTCGTTCGAGCCGCCGAAGCCGACCTTGATGCGCGCGCCCGGCAGCACCGCGAGCGCGTCGCGCAGCTGCTGTTCGACGACCTGCTTCTTCACGCCGTGGCGTTCGTCGCGCGGTGTCATGTTGATCGTCAGCGTTGCCTTGCGGACCTCGGCCGCGCCGCTCGGCGCGAACGGGTCGCCGCCGGTGTTGCCGCCGCCGATCGCGGTGTAGATCAGCTTCACGTCCTTGTTCTTCTGGACGATCTCGCGCGCCGCCTCGGCCGTCGCGAAGGTCTGCGCGAAGTTCGCGCCCGGCGGCAGCGAGATCGAGACCTGCGTCTGCGAGAGGTCGTCCGGCGGGATGAAGCCGGTCGGCAGCAGCGGCACGAGCAGGAACGAGCCGACGAGGAACAGGGTCGCCGCGATCGTCGTCAGGATGCGGTGCTTCAGCGCCGCCTTGACCCAGCGCATGTAGATCTCGATCCAGCGGCCTTCCTTGTGCTCCTTCCTGGGCCGCTTCAGGATGTAGGCCGACATCATCGGCGTCAACATGCGCGCGACGACCAGCGAGATGAAGACCGCGATCGCCGCGGTCCAGCCGAACTGGACGAAGAACTTGCCCGGCACGCCGCTCATGAACGCGGTCGGCAGGAACACCGCGATCAGCGTGAAGGTGGTCGCGATCACCGCCAGGCCGATCTCGTCGGCCGCCTGCATCGCGGCGTCGAACGGCGACTTGCCCATGCGCAGGTGTCGCATGATGTTCTCGATCTCGACGATCGCATCGTCGACCAGGATGCCGACGACGAGCGAGAGCGAGAGCAAGGTCACGCCGTTCAGGGTGAAGCCGAACAGGTACATCACGCCGAACGCCGGGATGATCGACAGCGGCAGCGCGGTCGCGGAGACCAGCGTCGCGCGCCAGTCGCGCAGGAACAGCCAGACGACGAGCACCGCCAGTGCCGCGCCCTCGAACAGCAGCGTCATCGAACCGTCGTAGTTCTCCTGCACCGGATCGACGAAGTTGAAGGCCTCGGTGACGACGATCTCCGGGTGCGCCGCCTTCAGGATCTCGAGCTGCCGGCGCACGCCGGCCGCGACCTCGGTCTCGCCGGCACCGCGGGTGCGCGTGATCTCGAAGCCGACCACCGGCTTGCCGTTCAGCAGTGCCGCCGAGCGCTGCTCGGCGACGGTGTCCCAGACGGTCGCGACCTGGTCGAGGCGGATGCGCCGGCCATCGGAGAGCGTGACCTCCATGCGCGCGAGTTCCTCGGCCGACTTGACCGTCGCGATCGTGCGCACCGATTGTTCGGCGCCGCCGACATCGGTGCGGCCGCCCGACGCTTCCTGCTGCGTCATGCGCAGCTGGCGCGAGATGTCGGCGGCGGTCGCGTTCAGCGCCTGCAGCCGTGCCGGATCGAGCTCGACGCGCACCTCGCGCGTCACGCCGCCGACGCGCGCGACAGCGCCGACGCCGCGCACGCTGAGCAGCGTCTTGGTCACCGTGTTGTCGACGAACCAGCTCAGCGCCTCGTCGTCCATGCGCGTCGAGGCGACCGTGTAGGTCAGGATCGGCGAGCCCGACAGCTCCATCTTCGTGACGACCGGGTCGCGCAGGTCGCCGGGCAGGTCGGAGCGCACGCGCGCGACCGCGGCACGCACGTCGTCGACGGCCTCCTGGGTCGGCTTCTCGAGCCGGAACTCGGTCGTGACGATCGCACTGCCGTCTTGCACCGTCGTGTAGATGTGCTTGACGCCCTGCAAGGTTGCGATCGAGTTCTCGATCTTGCGCGCGACCTCGGTCTCGAGCTGCGACGGCGACGCGCCGGGCAGCGACGCGGTCACCGTGACGGTGGGCAGGTCGATGTCCGGGAAGTTCTGGATCTTCATCGCCTTGAAGGCCATCAGGCCCATCAGCGACAGCATGATGAACAGCAGCACCCCCGGAATCGGGTTGCGGATCGACCAGGCGGAGACATTCATGTCGCGCTCCTCACTTGCCGACCGTTGCCGGCGCGGCCTTGGCCGGGGCGGCATCGACGACGCGCACCGTGTCGCCGTCGCCGAGGAAGCCGCCGCCGGCCGCGACGACGCGCGCCGCGGCGTCGACGCCGCCCGTGATCTCGATGCGGTCGCCGATGCGCCGGCCGACGCCGACCTTGACCTGCGTCAGCTTCGAGTCCGGGCCGACGCGCAGCACGTAGCTGAAACCGTCGCGCAGCAGCACCGCGCTTTGCGGCAGGGTCAGCCCGGAACCGCTACCGACCTCGAACTCGCCGCGCGCGAACATGCCGGCGCGGGCTGCGCCGGCGCTTGTTCCTCCAGCGGCGGGCAAGTCGACGAAGACGATGCCGTTGCGCGTCTGCGGGTCGACGGTGGGCGCGACCATCCGCACCGTGCCCTTGATCGCCGGCCCGCTGCCGGCGGTGACGAGCGCGGCCATGCCGGGCTTCAGTGCCGCCATGTCGCTCGCGGCGACCTCGGCGCGCCATTCGAGCCGGCCCTGGCGGATCATCCGGAACAGCTCCTGCCCGGCCGGCAGCACCGCGCCGACGGTCGCGCTGCGCGCCGAGATGACCCCGAAGTCGGGCGCCAGCACCTGCGTCTGCTTCAGCCGCAGCTGCTGCATCTGCGCCATCGCGCGCTGCGCGTCGAGGCGCGCCTTCGCGGTGCGCTCGGCGGTCAGGTACTGGTTGATCGCGGCCTCGCTCAACGCACCCGTGGCCTGCAGCCCGCGCGCGCGCTGCGCGTTCGCCGCGGCTTCGGCGAGCGTCGCCTCCGCCTCGGCGACCGAGGCGCGGATCTGCGCGACATCGGCGTTCATCGTGTCGGGCGCGAAGGTCGCGAGCACCTGGCCGCGCTTGACGACGTCGCCGACGTTGACCTTCACGTCGGCCAGGCGCAGCCCGTTGGCCTCGCTGCCGACGCTGGCCTCCTGCCAGGCGGCGATGTTGCCGTTCGCGTTGACGCGCACCGGCAGCGCGGCGGCCTGCGGCTGCGTCACGTTGACCGTCAGCGCGGCCCTCGCGGGCGCCACTGGCGCGACCTTGTCGTCGGCCGCGCGCACGCTGAGCGTCAGTGTGGCAGCCGCCGTGAGAACGGCGACGGCCGAGGCGATTGCAGTGCGTGTGGTTTTCATTGGGTGGCGACAGAGGTGAGGGGGTTCGACCAGCCACCCCCGAGGGCGCGGTACAAGGTGATCCAGGCGGTCGCGCGCTCGCGCTTCAGATCGATCAGCGCGATCTCGGCCTGCAAGGCGGAGCGGCGCGCGTCCTCGAGCTCGTACAGGCTCGCGAGACCGCCGCGAAAGCGCGCTTCGGTCGCACGGAACGAGGCGGCGTAGCCCTCGGTCGCGACCTGCGCGTCGGTGCTGCGGTCGGCGCTGCTTCGCAGCGCGACCAGCGCCTCCTCGACCTCGCGTACCGCGCCGCGCAGCTTGCCGCGGTACGCCGTTGCGGCCTCGTCGAAGCGCGCCTGCGCGGCGACGACATTCGCGCGGCGGGTGCCGCCATCGAACATCGGCAGCGAGACCGTCACCGGGCCGATCGCCCACAGCGTACCGCTC
Source organism: Rhizobacter sp. P5_A1 (assembly GCF_056400745.1). Classification (NCBI taxonomy): domain Bacteria; kingdom Pseudomonadati; phylum Pseudomonadota; class Betaproteobacteria; order Burkholderiales; family Sphaerotilaceae; genus Rhizobacter; species Rhizobacter sp. P5_A1. The sequence continues at coordinate 150,430 of NZ_JBFUKR010000012.1, read as the reverse complement.
TGGTTGCCGAAGTCCGACGACTCGAAGCGCGCCGCGCTGATGCTGCCGTTCAGTGCGATGCGCGGCAGCCGCGCGGCTTGCGCCTGCGCCACCTCGGCGCCCGCGGCGACGACCTCGCGCTCGGCGATCAGCAGATCGGGCCGCTGCGCCAGCGCCTGCGCCGGCACGCGCGTGATCGCGATCGACGCAGGCTGCGGCAGCCGAGCGGCACCGGCCGCGAGCTGGCCGCGCAGGGTCGGCTCGTCGACGCCCGTCAGCGCCACCAGGCCCTTGATCAGCACATCGCACTGCGCACGGCGCTGCGTCAGCAGGCTGTTGCCCTGCGCCGCGCTGGCCCGCGCGAGCGCCGCGTTCCCCGGCGATTCGAAGCCGGCCTTCGTGCTCAGGTCGGTCAGGCGCGCGGTTTCGCCGCGCGAAGCGCTGTCCAGCTGCGTCTGCAGCGCCTGCGCCTCGCACGCGCGCAGGCTGGTGTAGCTGGTCGCGACCTCGGCGGCCACCGCGACGCGCGCGTCGTGCCAGCCGGCCTGGGCGCCGGTGAAGCGCGCCCGCGCCGCGTCGCGCGCATGGCGGCGCGCGCCGAACAGGTCGAGCTCCCAGGTCGCCTGCAGCCCGACGCTGCCGGTGTTGCCGAGGCCGCTGACGAAATCCTGCCGGCCGCGCACCGCGCTGGCGTTCGCATCGAGCGATGGCAGCAGCGCCGCGCCGCTGGCGACACGCGTCGCGCGCGCCTGCTCGATGCGCGACGCCGCGGCGGCGAGGGTCGGGCTCGCGGCCTGCGCCGCGTCGATCAAGCGCAGCAGCACCGGGTCGTTGAACTGCTGCCACCAGGCCGTCAGCGTCGTGAGTTCGCCGCCGTGCGGCAACGGCGCCTGCCATTGCGCGGGGCTGTCGGCGGCCGCGGTCGATGCGCTCGTCGCCGGTGGCGGCCCGCTGCTGCAGGCCGCGAGGCCCGCGAGGGTGGCTGCGGCCGACGCGGCACGCAACAGGCTGAACCTGGACTTCATCACGAATCGCTTTCGAATTCTTCTGACACGCGGGTGGGGTGCTCGCCTCGGGTGACGGTGGGCGCGCGCGCGGATCGCACGGCGCCGCCGCAGTCGGCGAGGCTCGCAATATAGCAATGTGACGACGAACGACCTCCGCGAAAATCGACACGGCCGCACGCTGCTGACAACGCGGTGTCAGCAGCGTGCGGCCGGGCGGGTCGTGACGGGTGCGCTACCAGGCGAGCTGCTGCTGCGCCGACGGCGGGCGCGCACCGGCGTGCGGCACGTTCGCGGCATGCGGCACATAGCCGCGGGTCGCGAGGTTCCAGCCGTCGGTCGCGCCGGCGTCGGTCAGCGGCATCAGCACGGTCGTCGCCAGCTTGCGCGCGGCGGCGCGGGCCAGCAACGATTCGCACTGCGCGGCCGTCAGCTGGCGCGCGAAGCGGGTCCAGCGCTGCTGCACGAGCGAGGCACGCCAGGCGTCCTCGACCGCCCAGCGCGCGTGCAAGGCATCGCCGGAGCGGCCGGCCTCGATCACGCGCGGCAGCAGGCTCATGAAGAAGCTCTTGAAGTCGCCGCGCAGCGCCTTGCCGGGCAGCAGGTCTTCGAAGCGGCTGATGCGCTGGCTCCAGCCCGGCTTCAGCAGCTGCTGGCTGACGAAGGCCTGCAGCGCCTGCACCGGGTTGAACAGGCGCAGCCGGTTCGGCGGCAGCACCAGCAGCGGCAGCGCGCAGGCCTCGTCGTGCGAAAGCGGCTCGACGAAGCTGCACAGCACCGCGACCCGCGACCACTGCGGCGCGCTGAGGCCGCCGAGGCCGGGCACCCGGGCGGCGCCAGCGCCGTCCGGCCCGAGCGGTTTGGCGGCGCCAGCGCCGTCCGGCCCGAGCGGTTTGGCGGCGCCCGCGCCGTCCGGCCCGAGCGGTTTGGCGGCGCCCGCGCCGTCCGGCCCGAGCGCGTGCTCGGCCTCGATCTGCTGCACGAAGCGCTGCGCATCGCGAAAGCCGTGCGCCGCCTTCGCATGGTTCGCCTTCGTGCTCATCACCGCGAGGTTGCCGGCGGCGTAGCCGGCGTCGTTGCGGACGCGGTCGATCGACGCATCGCTGGTCTGCAGCGTCGCACTCGACAGCGCCACGCGCGTGATCGGACAATGGCTCGTGTCGATCTGCTGCAGGTAGTTCGGCGTGACCTGCACCAGCTCGACGCTGCGCCCGCGCAGCCAGGCGTGCAAGCGCAGCTGCAGCCACTTGCGCACGTGGCGGGTGGCAGCCAGCGTGCGCAGGCCGAACGCGGCCTGGCCGGCGAGCAGCCCGTGGCGCAGCGGCGAAGGTTCCTGCGCATACGGCGCAGGCAGGTTGACGCGGTAGTGCGCGTAGTCCCAGCCGAGCTCGAAGCCGACGTGCTCGTGCGCCGTCAGGCCGGTGTGGGGGAGGCCGGTTTGCAGATCGATCAGGTTCAGGGTCGTGGCGGTCATGGCGAGGCTCCGAGACAATCGCCGCGAACCGTTTCGCAGCGCTGATGCAAGTGTTGCGGCCGGGTGGCTCACAGCGTGAGCCAGCCACGGCGCGCGATCGCAGGGTATGCTCTGCGCCACTGGCTCACGCCATGAGCCACCCGCCTGTCAAGAACCCCGGCAAGGAATCCGCGCGATGGACCGCACCGAACGCTTCTACAAGATCGAGCTGCTGCTGAAGGGCCGCGGCTGCGTCAGCTTCGCCGCCCTGCAGGACGAGCTCGGCGTCTCGCCGGCGACGCTGAAGCGCGACCTGCAGTACCTGCGCGACCGCCTCAGCGCGCCGATCGTCTACGACGCCTTCAGCAACGGCTATCGCTTCGCCGAGGCGAACACCGGCGCGGCGAGCGCGACGCGCCACGAGCTGCCCGGCCTGTGGTTCAGCGAGAACGAGATCCACGCGCTGCTGACGATGCACCAGCTGCTCGCCGGGCTCGACGACGACGGCGTGCTCGCGCGCCACCTGCAGCCGCTGATGGAGAAGCTCCAAGGCATGCTCGGCACCGACGAAGGCACGGCGCGCGAGCTGATGCGCCGCGTCAAGGTGATCGTCACCGCGCGGCGGCGCGTGCCGAGCCGGCACTTCGAGCTGCTCGGCAGCGCGCTGCTGCAGCGCCGCCGGCTGCAACTGCGCTACTTCAAGCGCAGCGATCGCAGCGAGAGCCTGCGCGAGGTCTCGCCGCAGCGGCTCGTGAACCACCGCAACACCTGGTATCTCGACGCGTGGTGCCACGCGAGTGACGGCCTGCGCCGCTTCGCGCTCGACGCGGTGCGCGACGCGCGGCTGCTCGAGACGAAGGCGAAGAACGTCGCGCTGCGCGAGCTCGAGGCCGAGCTCGACGCCGGCTACGGCATCTACGGCGGCGGCGGCGCGAAGGTCAAGTGGGCCACGCTGGTCTTCGACGCCGACGCCGCGCAGTGGGTCGCGAACGAAGAGTGGCATCCGCAGCAGAAGGGGCGCTGGCCGGATGGCCCACCCGGCGAAGGCCGCTACGAACTGCAGGTGCCCTACAGCGACCCGACCGAGCTCGCGATGGACATCCTGCGCCACGGCGACAGCGTCGTCGTGACCGGCGACAAGGCGCTCGCCGCGCAGATCGGCCGGCGCCTGCGCAGCGCGGCGGCGCAATATCCGGGATGATCGGCACTGGTCGCATGCAACGGAGAGACTCTCGATGAAAGCCACCTGGAACGGCGTGACGATCGCCGAAAGCGACGACACCGTGATCGTCGAAGGCAACCACTATTTTCCCGAGGCCAGCCTGAAGCGCGAGTACGTCAGCTTCAGCAACCACCGCAGCAGCTGTGCATGGAAGGGGCAGGCGTACTACTACAGCCTGTTCGTGAACGGCGAGATGAACGAGAACGCGGTCTGGTACTACCCCGAGCCGAGCGAGGCGGCGGCGCAGATCAGGGGGCGCGTGGCGTTCTGGAAAGGCGTGCAGGTCACCGACTGAGCCGGTCGCTCGCCGTATCCGGCGAGCGGGGTGCTGTCACTTGCCCGCCTTGAAGGATGTGAAGATTCGGGTCTGCACGCGGCGAATCTCCTGCGGCGCGGCATCGGGCGGCGTCATGCGCTTCTTGTCGGCGTCGCTCAGGAAGATCGTCTTGTTCTCCGCCACGTCCTTCTTGACGAACTTCAGCGAGGCCGCGTTCGGGTTCGCGTAGAAGACCTTGTTCGTCAGCCCGGCCGCGACCTCGGGGCGCAGGATGTAGTTGATGAACAGGTGCGCGTTGTTCGGGTGCGGCGCGTCCTTCGGGATCGCCATCGTGTCGAAGAAGAGCGTCGCGCCGCCCTTCGGGATCAGCGCCTCGATCGCCGGCGGCGCCTTCGGATTCGCCTCGATGGCGCGCGCGCGGGCGATGTTGATGTCGCCCGAGTAGCCCATCACCGCGCACAGCTGGCCGCTCGCGAGATCGTTGATGTAGCCGGACGACGAGAAGCGCGTGACGTACGGGCGCACGCTCTTCAGCATCTTCGCGGCGGCGTCGTAGTCGGCCGCGCTCGTGCTGTAGGCCGGCTTGCCGACATAGAGCATCGCGACCGGCAGCACCTCGGAGGCCGAATCGAGGAAGTTCACGCCGCAGCCCTTCAGCGTGGCCGCGTACTTCGGGTCGAAGACCAGGCTCCACGCGTTGTCCGGCATCGGCAGGTCGCCGAGCGCGGCCTTGACCTTCGCGGTGTTGATGCCGACCGTGACGTAGCCCCACAGCCAGTCGACCAGGTACTGGTTGCCGGGGTCGACATTGGCGAGCTGCTCGAGCAGCCCCTTGTCGAGGTTGCCCCAGTTCGTCAGCTTCGTGCGGTCGAGCTTCTGCAGCAGGCCGCCGGCGATCTGCGTCTTCGCGAAATGCGAGCCGGGCACGACGATGTCGTAGCCGGTCTTGCCCGCCACCAGCTTGGCGTGCAGGATCTCGTTGGCATCGTAGTTGTCGTAGTTGACCTTGATGCCGGTCTCCTTCTCGAAGTTCTTGATCGTGTCGTCGGCGATGTAGTCGGACCAGTTGTAGATGTTCAGCAGCTTCGGCTCGTCGGCCGCGGCGGCGGCGAAGGCAAGCGCGCTCAGCGCGATCATCAGGGCGGTCTTCATCGGCTTCGACGTCATGACTGGCTGGCTCCTCAAGATGTTGGCAGTGCGTATGGCGCTGTGAGCGCGGGTTCCGCTTCGGGTTCCCCGAGCCGCAAATGCTAGCGGCAAACCTTCGGCGCGCCCGGATTTTGCTTGCCCGGGACTCCACACCGAAGGCATGATCCGTGCCGCTCGATCCGCCGTCTTCACAAGGAACACGCATGCGTCCGAACACCTTCAAGACCCTTCCCCTGCTGATCCTGACGGCGGCCCCGCTGCTGGCGCTCGCCCAGGCGGGCGGCACGCTCGACAAGGTCAAGCAGTCGGGCACGATCACGCTGGCCTACCGCGAATCGTCGATCCCGTTTTCGTACCTCGACGACAAGGCGCAGCCGGTCGGCTTCGCGTACGAGATCTGCCTGAAGATCGTCGACGAGGTCAAGAAGGCCACCGGCCGCGCCGATCTGAAGGTTGCACTGCAATCGGTGACCTCGGCGAACCGGATTCCGCTGCTGCAGAACGGCACGATCGACGTCGAGTGCGGCTCGACCACCAACAACAGCGAGCGCGGCAAGCAAGTGCAGTTCGCGACCAACTACTTCTACACCGGCACGCGCTTCCTCGTGAAGACCGGCACCACGATCAAGACGATCGACGACCTGAAAGGCAAGACCATCGTCTCGACCACCGGCACGACGAACTACAAGATCCTGCGCAACCTGAACGAGGAGAAGAAGCTCGGCATGGACCTGCTCGCCGCGAAGGACCACGCCGAGTCGGCGCTGATGGTCGAGAGCGGCCGCGCGGTCGCGTTCGGCATGGACGACATCCTGCTGTACGGCCTGCGCGCGAGCAGCCAGAACCCGGCCTCGCTGGCGGTCGTCGGCGAGCCGATCCAGGTCGAGCCCTACGCGATCATGCTGCGCCTGGACGACCCGGCGTTCAAGAAGCTGGTCGACGGCACGCTGGCGAACCTGATGAAGAGCGGCGAGTTCACGAAGCTCTACACGAAGTGGTTCATGTCGCCGATCCCGCCGAAGGGCATCAACCTGAATGCGCCGATGAGCAAGGAGTTGGTCGACAACATGAAGGCGCTCAGCGACAAGCCGGCGACATGACTTTGATCGTCACGGTTCCCGTGTTACACTGATTCAGTGTTACAAGGAGGTCTGCCGTGGCGAACGTGACGATTGCGGTCGACGATCAATTGCTGCGCGCCGCCCGTGTGAAGGCGGTGCAGCAAGGCACGAGCGTCAACGAGATCTGCCGCCAGGCGATCGAGGCGTTTGCGCAGGGCGCGGGCGACGCGCAGGCGCGCATCGCCAGGATCAAGGCAGTGGCGAAGAAGGTGCGCGCGGTCGACGAGCCGCTCTGGCCCGGCCGCGATGCGCTGTACTCGGAAATCGGCTCGAAGTGAGCTGCTTCTTCGACACCAACGTGCTCGTCTACGTGTTCGATCGCGGCGAGCCGCAGAAGCAGGCGCGCGCGCAAGAGCTCGTCACCGCGCACATGACGGCGCGCGACATGGTGCTGAGCACGCAGGTGCTGCAGGAGCTCTATGTCACGCTGACGCGCAAGAAGCGGCTCGGTGCGGCCGATGCGCTCGAAGTGGTGACGACCTTCGCGCAGGAGCGCATCGTGCCGGCCAGCGCCGACATGGTGCTGCGCGGCTTGGCGCTGAGCCAGCAGCGCCAGCTCTCGGCCTGGGATGCGCTGATCGTCCAGGCCGCGCTGCAGGCCGGTTGCACGACGTTGTTGTCCGAGGACTTTCAGACTGGCGCACGGTTCGACGAGCTTGTCGTCGTGAACCCTTTCGCGCCGCAGGTGCACGAGGCGAAGGCCGCCTACAAGCGCCGTTGATCGTGCGGCGCGTCGTAAGCTTCGCGCATGGTCGAAGTGCTGATCACCGTGGCGCATCGGCGCCGCCTGCGCGAGGTCTATCGGTCGGCCGGCTGGCCGTGCCAGGACACGCTCGAGATCGAGCTGCTTGCCGCCGGCCTGCTGGAACGCGTGCGCGGTCCGCTCGGCCACGAGTCCTTGCGCGTCACCGACGCCGGCATCGCGCTGATCGCCGAGACGCTGCAGCGCAATCGCGCGCGGCGCGATTTGCATGAGCTGCTGGTCGAACGCGTCGCGCGCGAGATGACGCGCGCCGGCCGCATCGCGTGGCGGGCCTTGAGCCTGCGCGCGAAGGTCGACGGGGCTTGGGCGATCGCGATGCCGGACGTGTTTTCGATCCGCCACACGACGGTCGAGGCCTACCTCGAACCGGTTGTGCACGAGGTCAAGGTGAACCGCGCCGATCTGCTCTCGGACCTGCGCAGCGCGGCCAAGCGTGCGGCTTACCTGCAGCTCAGCAGCGAGTGCTGGTACGTGATCCGCGCCGGCATCGCCGAGCCGGACGAGATCCCGACCGAATGCGGCGTGCTGATCGCGGGCGAGCAGGCGCTCGAGGTCGCACGCCCGGCACCGAAGCGCGCGATGCAGATGCCGTTCGGGCTGTGGATGGCGCTCGCGCGGTCCACGCCGCTCGAGGGGTGGCGACTCGAAGACGCGCAAGGCCAACTCGGCGACACTCGCGGGTTTCCACCCGAGATCTGACCCGGATGCCGCCCGCGATCGCCCCAACTGCGGCCCCGACCGCCACCCCGCCCGCCCGCATCGAGAGCACATTCCCGAGCCCCGTCGCGCCCGACCGCGCGCGCCAGGCGCTGTGGGCCGCGATCGCGATGGTCGTGGTCTGGGGCTCGAACTTCAGCGTGCAGAAGGCGGTGTTCGCGGCGCTGACGCCGGGCGGCTTTCTGTTCGCGCGCTACCTGATGATGCCGGTCGCGGCGGCCGCGCTGCTGCTCTGGCGCTTCGGCCCGAAGTGGCCGCGCGTGCCACGCGCCGACCTGTTCGCGCTGCTGCGGCTGGGGCTGGCCGGCCACCTGCTGCACGTCGGCCTCGTGACCTACGGCATCCACTGGTCGACCGCGTTCTCGAGCTCGCTGATCCTCGCCTGCGGCCCGGTGTTCACCTTGCTGATCCTGCGCTGGCAGGGGCTGGAGCAGCTGACGCGCGGCCAGGTCGCCGGTGTCGCGGTGGCCTGCGCCGGCGTGCTGGTCTTTCTCTCGGACAAGCTCTTCGGCGGCCACTGGCAGGCCGGCGGCGGCGACCTGACGCTGCTCGTCGCGGCCTCGTTCTTCTCGTACTACACGGTCAGCGCGAAGCCGCTGATCGAGCGCCACGGCGGCGTCACCGTGATGGCCTATGCGACGCTGCTCGGCAGCGCGCCGGTCGTCGCGCTGAGCCTGCCGGCCGGGCTGGCGGTCGACTGGAGCGAGGTTCGCCCGGCGATCTGGCTGGGGCTGGGCTACGCGGTGCTGATCTCGGCCTTCCTGGGCTGGCTGGTCTGGGGCTGGGTCAACGCGGTGCGCGGCGTTGCACGCAGTGCGCCGCTGATGTACCTGATGCCGCCGGTCGCAGGGCTGGTCGCGTGGGCCGTGACCGGTGAGCGCTACACCGGCGTCAAGCTGGCCGGCGCGGCCCTGACGCTCGCCGGAGTCGCCGTCGCGCAGTACGCTTCGACCCAACCCGGCGATCCGGTGCGCGAGGCGCCGGCGCCTGTCGACTGATCCGTACACTGCGCACTTCGACGAGGAGTTCATCCATGTTCCGCACGCCGCAACACGCCCTGACCGCGATCGCGATCGCCACGCTGCTGGCCGCCTGCTCGAAGCCCGCCGAGGTGGCAGCGCCCGCCACGCCGCCGCAGCCGCCGATCGCGAAGGTCGCGGCCGTCGATCACGCGGACTCGGGCATCGCCTGGAAGCACGCGTCCAGCGACGCCGATGTCGACGCCGCGTTCGCGCTGGCCAAGGCCGAGACCAAGCCGGTCTTCGTCTACTGGGGCGCGAAGTGGTGCCCGCCGTGCAACCAGGTCAAGGCGACGCTGTTCAATCGGCGGGACTTCATCGAACGCTCGCGCGCCTTCGTGCCGGTGTATGTCGACGGCGACAGCCCGGGCGCGCAGAAGCTCGGCGCCCGCTTCAAGGTCAGCGGCTATCCGACGATGGTGCTGTTCAACCCGCAGGGCACCGAGCTGACGCGGCTGCCGGGCGAGGTCGAGGCCGAGCGCTACACGCAGGTGCTGACGCTCGGAATGAACGCGCAGCGGCCCGTGAAGGACGTGCTCGCGCAGGCCAAGGCGGGCGGCGCCGGCCTCAGCGCGAACGACTGGCGCCTGCTCGCGTTCTATTCATGGGACACCGACCAGCAGCAGCTCGTGCCGAAGGACGGCGTGCCCGCGCTGCTGAAGCAGCTCGCCGACGCCTGCCCGGCCGACCAGACCGAGATCGCGACGCGGCTGCGCCTGAAGGCCCTCGCCGCGGTCGACGACAAGGCCCCCGCAAAGCCCGACCCGGCCGCGCAGGCCACGCTGCTGAAGGTGCTCGCCGACGCACCGACCGCACGCCCCTACATGGACGTGCTGACCAACTACGCCACCGACATCACGCGCGCGCTCAGCGCCAAGGGCACGCCGCAACGCACCGAGCTGCTGAACGCGTTCGACGGCGCGCTGAAGCGCTTCGAGGCCGACACGAGCCTGTCGCGCGCCGACCGCATGGGCGCGCTGATCGCGCAGGTCGACCTCGCGACGATCGACGCGCCGAAGGGCGACGCCGTGAAGGCGAGCCGACCCAAGCTGCCGCAAGCACTGCTTGCCGACATCCGCGAACAGACCGCGCGCGCCGACCGCGAGATCACCGACGGCTACGAGCGCCAGGCCGTCATCACCGCGGCCGCCTACCTGCTCGAGCGCGCCGACCTCGGCGATGAATCCGACACACTGCTGAAGGCCAACCTCGCGAAGAGCCATTCGCCGTACTACCTGATGAGCGAACTCGCGAGCAACGCCAAGGCGCGCGGCGACAAGACCGAGGCGCTGCGCTGGTACGAGGAGGCTTTCGACAAGAGCGAAGGCCCGGCCACCAGGCTGCAGTGGGGTTCGAGCTACGTCAACGCGCTGGTCGAGCTCGCGCCGCAGGACGAAGCCCGCATCGAGAGGGCCGCCGGCCAGCTGCTCGCCGAGGCAGCGAAGCAGCCGGACGCCTTCTACGAACGCAGCGGCCGCTCGCTGCAGCGCGTCGGCACGAAGCTGCAGGCCTGGAACAAGGCCGGCCAGCACAGCGCGGCCGTCAAGCGTCTGCAGGCGCAGCTCGACGGCGTCTGCGGCGCGCTCGCGGCCGACGACCCGAAGCGGGCGAATTGCGCGGGGCTGCTGAAGCCGGCAGCGAAGACCGCCGTGTGAGCCGGCACCGCGATGGCGGTGTAAACCTGATCTGCCCGGCATGGCGCTTGCCTTAGCATGCGCGCCATGCAAAAACTTGTTCCTCGAGGGCTGCTGCCGCGTCGCGCGGCGCTGCGGGCTGCGGCTTGCGGCCTCGCCTTCGTCGCCGCCGGGGCGATCGCCGCGGCGCCGGCCGCAGCACCGGCCAGCGGCGCTTCTGCCGCGGCGGCCGCTGCCAGCTGGGTCCATGCCTACGCCGCGTTCGGCGAGCCCAAGTACGCGCGCGGATTCGACCACTTCGAATACGTGAACCCCGCCGCGCCGAAGGGCGGCACGCTGTACCTCGCGAACCCGGATCGCCGCACGGCCTTCGACAAGTTCAACCCGTTCACCGTGCGCGGCGCCGCGCCGTCCGGCCTCGAGATCTTCATGCTGGAGACGCTGACCGCCACCAGCGCCGACGAGCCGATGACGATGTACGGTCTGCTCGCCGAGGAGATGCTGATCGCGCCCGACAAGAGCTCGATCACGTTCCGCCTGAACCCCAAAGCCAAGTTCTCGAACGGCGATCCGGTGACCGCGCAGGACGTGAAGCACTCGTACGACACGCTCGTCAGCAAGTACGCGTCGCCGGCGGTGCAGTCGACCTTCGCCGAAGGCGTGAAGCAGGCGGTCGTGGTCGACGATCGCACGATCCGCTTCGACCTCAGCGCGAAGACCAGTGCGACGCTGTTCAGGCTCGGCGGGCTGTACGTGTTCTCGCACAAATGGGGCCTGAAGCCCGACGGCAGCCACGTGCGTTTCGACGAGTTGCTGAACGAGATCCCGTTGCTGACCGGCCCGTACACGGTCTTCAGCCAGGACTCCGGGCGGCGCATCGAGTTCAAGCGCAACCCGGCCTATTGGGCGGCCGATCTCGGCGTGCGGCGCGGCTTCTTCAACTTCGACCGCGTCGTCTACCGCTACTACAAGGACGAAACCGTCTCGACCGAAGCCTTCAAGGCCGGCGAATACGACATCGTGAAGGTCTACGCCGCGCCGATCTGGGCGCGCCAGCATCGCGGCCCGAAATGGAACGACGGGCGCATCGTCAAGGACCCGTTCGAGACCAACGCCGGCAAGGGCCTGCAGGCCTATGAGCTGAACCTGCGCCGACCGATCTTTGCCGACATCCGGGTGCGCCAGGCGATCGCGCTGAGCTACGACTTCGAGACCAACAACCGCTATCACCGTCTGAAGCGCGCGAACAGCGTGTTCAACAACTCCGAGTTCGCGGCCCAGGGGCTGCCATCGCCGGGCGAACTCAAGCTGCTCGAGCCCTACCGGGCCGAGCTGCCGAAGGAGGTGTTCGGCCCGCCGTACCTCGCGCCACGCAACGACACCGACCAGAACGCGCTGCGCCGCAACCTGCTGAAGGCGCGCAGCCTGCTCGAGGCTGCCGGATGGAAGCTTGCGGCCGACGGCAAGCTGCGCAACGCCAAGGGCGAGCCCTTCATCTTCGAGTACCTGTCCGCGACCGGCCAGAACACCGATCAGCGGATGAACCCGTGGCGGCGCAATCTCGAGAAGCTCGGCATCGAGTTGCCCGACCGCAAGGTGGACTACGCGCTCTTCAACCGCCGCCTGACCGACTTCGATTTCGACATGGTGACGATCGTCGAGCCGGCGTTCACGCTGCCGCAGGTGGCCGACTACATCGACCTGTATGGCAGCAAGGCGGCCGACGAGCCCGGCAGCGGCAACTACCGCGGCGTCAAGAGCAAGGCGGTCGACCACGTGCTCGCGGCGATGGCGGGCGCGACGACGATGGAGGAGTTTCGCGACGCCTGCCGCGCCCTCGACCGCATCGTGACGTGGAACTATTGGCAGGTGCCCGAGCTGTACAGCAACTTCGAGGATGCCTCGTACTGGAACAAGTTCGGCAAGCCGGCCGTGCGCGCGAAGTACTTCCAGATCGACAACTCGCAGATGCTGACACCGCTGCTGGCCTGGCCGCTGGTCACGTGGTGGATCAAGGACCCGGCGCAGCGCTGAGACCGAAACAAGGGGCGAACCGCGATGCTGAGCTACATCCTCAAACGAATCCTGCTGATGATCCCGACCCTTCTCGGGGCGCTGACGATCACGTTCATCGTGATCCAGTTCGTGCCCGGCGGCCCGGTCGAGCAGATCATGGCCGAGCAGCGCGCCGGCATCGGCGGCGGCGCCTACAAGGCGCGCGCCGACAACAGCGCGCAGCAGATCGAGGAGCTCAAGAAGCTCTACGGCTTCGACAAGCCGGCGCATGTCCGCTATGTCGAGATGCTGAAGAACTTCGCGACCTTCCAGCTCGGCCGCAGCTTCATGCAGAACAAGGACGTGTGGGAACTGATCAAGGAGAAGCTGCCGGTCTCGATGAGCCTGGGGCTGTGGAGCTTCGTGATCTCGTACCTGATTTCGGTGCCGCTGGGCATCGCGAAGGCGGTGCGCGAGGGCAGCCGCTTCGACACGATCAGCACGCTGTTCGTGCTGATCGGCTTCGCGATCCCCGGCTTCGTGCTGGGCGTGTTCCTGATCGTGCTGTTTGCCGGCGGCTCGTTCTGGGACCTGTTCCCGCTGCGCGGCCTGACCTCCGACAACTGGGCCGAGCTCGCCTGGCCGGCCCGCATCACCGACTACCTCTGGCACCTGACATTGCCGCTGACCTGCCTGGTCATCGGCAGTTTCGCAATCATGACGATGCTGACGAAGAACACCTTCATCGAGGAGATGCGCAAGCAGTACGTGCTGGTCGCGCGCGCCAAGGGCCTGTCGCGGCAGAGCGTGCTCTGGAAGCACATCCTGCGCAACGCGATGATCCCGATCGTGACCGGCTTCCCGGCGGCGTTCGTCGGCGCGTTCTTCGCGGGGGCACTGCTGATCGAAAGCCTGTTTTCGCTCGATGGCCTCGGACTGCTCAGCTACGAGTCGATCGTGCGGCGCGACTATCCGGTCGTGCTCGGCACGCTTTACCTCTTCACGCTGATCGGCCTGGTCGTCAAGCTGGTCTCGGACCTGATGTACGTGGTGGTCGACCCGCGCGTGCAGTTCCAGGCGGTGGGCAAGTGATGGCAGAGATCATCACCCCGACCGCTCCTGCGCCGGCCACGACGGCGGCGAGCCTCGAGCCCGCAATGCCGCCGCTTTCGCCCAATCAGCGGGCGTGGCGGCGCTTCAAGCGCAGCCGGCTCGGCGCGTGGTCGCTGTGGATATTCGTGTTCCTGCTCGCGCTGAGCGCCCTTGCCGATGTGCTCAGCAACGACAAGCCGCTGATCGCGCGCTACAACGGCGAGCTGTTCTTCCCGCTGCTGAAGAATCCGAGCGAGGTGCGCTTCGGTGGCGACTTCATGACGCCCACCGACTGGAGCGACCCCTTCATCGCCGAGCAGTTCGCCAAGCCCGGCAACTGGATGCTGCGCCCGCCCAACCACCACTCGGCGACCTCGATCGAATACTTCGCGAAGCCACCGAACCCGGCGCCACCGAACAGCAACAACTGGCTCGGCACCGACGAGCTTGGCCGCGACATGATCGCGCGCTTGCTCTACGGCTTTCGCGTCAGCGTGCTGTTCGCACTGGCGTTGACCGCGATCGGCGTGGCGATGGGCCTCGCCGCGGGCGCCGTCCAGGGCTACTTCGCGGGCCGCATCGACCTGACCCTGCAGCGCCTGATCGAGATCTGGACCTCGATCCCCGAGCTGTACCTTCTGATCATCTTCGCGTCGATCTTCCGGCCTTCGGTGCTGCTGCTGTTGATCCTGTTGTCGCTGTTCGGCTGGGTCGGCCTGTCGGACTACACGCGCGCCGAATTCCTGCGCAACCGCTCGCTCGAGTTCGTCAAGGCCGCGCGCGCGCTCGGCCTGTCGAACCTGCAGATCATCTGGCGCCACGTGCTGCCCAACTCGTTGACGCCGGCGATCACCTTCCTGCCGTTCCGCATGAGCTCGGCGGTGCTGAGTCTCGTCGCGCTCGACTTTCTCGGCCTGGGCGTGCCACCCGACGTTCCCTCCCTCGGCGATCTGGTGCGCCAGGGCAAGGCCAATCTCGACGCGTGGTGGATCATCTTCCCGACCTTTGCGTTGCTGGTGTCGATGATGCTGCTGCTGACCTTCATCGGCGACGCGCTGCGCGACGCCTTCGACACGCGCAAGTCATGAGCGGCGACATGGGCACACGAAACCTCCTCGAAGTCGATCGCCTGACGGTGCGCTTCGACACCAGCACCGTCGTCGACGCAGTCTCGTTCAACATCGCGCCGGGCGAGAAGTTCGCGCTCGTCGGCGAATCGGGATCGGGCAAGTCGATCAGCGCGCTGTCGGTGCTGCGGCTCGTCGATGCGGCGGTCACGAGCGGCGCGATCCGCTTCGACGGCGACGACCTGCTGAAGAAGTCCGAGCGCCAGATGCGCGGCATCCGCGGCGCCGAGATCGCGATGATCTTCCAGGAGCCGATGACGGCGCTGAACCCGCTGTACACGATCGGCAACCAGATCGGCGAGGTGCTCGAGCTGCACGAGGGCCTGCGCAAGAACGAGGCGCGCGCACGCGCGATCGAGCTGCTGACGCGCACCGGCATCCCCGAGCCGGAACGCCGCATCGACGCGTTCCCGCACCAGCTCTCGGGCGGCCAGCGCCAGCGCGCGATGATCGCGATGGCGATCGCGTGCCGGCCCAAACTGCTGATCTGCGACGAGCCGACGACGGCGCTCGACGTGACGATCCAGGCCCGCATCCTCGCGCTCCTCGACGAGCTGCAGGCCGAGATGGGGATGGCGCTGCTGTTCATCACGCACGACCTGAACCTGGTGCGGCGCTTCACGCACCGCGTCGGCGTGATGGAGCGCGGCCGGCTCGTCGAGATCGGCGCAACCACCGAGGTCTTCGGCAACCCGCGGCATGCGTACACGCGCAAGCTGATGGCGAGCCGGCCGCGGCGCGTCGTGCAGCCGCTCGCGGCCGACGCGCCGATCCTGCTCGCCGGCGACGATGTCGGCGTCAGCTTCGCGATCGCGCAAGGCTGGTTCGGCAAGCGCGTGTTCGAGGCCGTGCGCCATGCGACCCTGCAGCTCAGGCGCGGCGAGACGCTGGGCATCGTCGGCGAATCGGGCTCGGGCAAGACGACGCTCGGGATGGCGCTGCTCGCGCTGCAGCCGATCTCGGGCGGCCAGGTCGAGATGGGCGGCCGGCGCATCGACAACGCCGAACGCAGCACCTTGCGCGCGATGCGCAGGCGCATGCAGGTCGTGTTCCAGGATCCGTTCGCGTCGCTGAGCCCGCGGCTGACGGTCGGGCAGATCGTCGGCGAGGGGCTCGCGCTGCACCGGCCCGAGCTGACGAAATCGGCGCGCGACAAGCTCGTGCTCGAGATGCTCGACGAGGTCGGCCTGAGCGAAGCGAAGGGCGTGGCCAACGTGCTGCAGCGCTACCCGCACGAGTTCTCGGGCGGCCAGCGCCAGCGCATCGCGATCGCGCGCGCGGTCGTGCTGCGCCCCGAGGTGCTGGTGCTCGACGAGCCGACCTCGGCGCTCGACGTCTCGGTGCAGCAGCAGGTGCTCGCGCTGCTCGGCGAGCTGCAGCGCCACTACGGCATGAGCTACGTGTTCATCAGCCACGACCTCGCGGTCGTGCGTGCGATGTCGCACCGCGTGATGGTGATGAAGAGCGGCGACGTGATCGAGCAAGGCGAGGCGCAGGCGCTGTTCGATGCGCCGCGCGAGAGTTACACGAAGGCGCTGCTGGCAGCGGCGCACCTGGCGTGACGCGTGGACTGACGAAGCGAAGGAACCCATGAACGAAGCGAACCCCGCGCCCCCGATTCCCGACCACCTGTCGGTCGACCCGCGCAGCCCTCATCACGTCGCCGCGGTGTTCGAGCGCGAGGTCGGCATCCGCCTGAACGACATCGAGCGCTTCGATGTCGAGGAATACTGCATCAGCGAGGGCTGGGTCAAGGTGCCCGCAGGCCGGGCGCTGGATCGCAAGGGCAAGCCGCTGCTGATCAAGCTGAAGGGCAAGGTCGAGGCGTTCTATCGGTAGCCGGCGGACGCTCAGCCCAGCGCCTCGCGCACGAACTCGAGCCGGTCCTGGCCGAAGAACATCTCGGTGCCGACGAACATCGTCGGCGCGCCGAACGCGCCACGCGCGACCGCCTCTTCGGTCGTCGCACGCAACGCGGCCTTGACCTCGGCGTCGCCGGCCCAGGCCATCACCTCGGCCGCGTCGAAGCCGGCGGCGGCGAGCGCCGCGGCCGCGGTGGCCGGATCGTTCAGGTTCTGCGGTTCGACCCACATCGCGTGGAAGACGCCGCGCAGATAGGCCTGGAGGCGCTCCGGCGCGCGCAGCTGCGCGCCGGTTGCACCGCGCATCAGCAGCAGGGTGTTGATCGGAAAGAACGGGTTCGCGGCCAGCGGCACGCCGTAGCGGCGCGCGTAGCGGGCCATGTCGACGTCCATGTAGCGCGCCTTCGCAGGCACCGCGGCGGGCGACGCATTGCCGGTCGCCTGGAACACGCCGCCGAGCAGCATCGGCCGATAGACGAGCTCGGCGCCGGCCTGCGCGCACAGCGCGGGCAGCTGGGTCCACGCGAGATACGTGGTCGGGCTGCCGACATCGAAGAAGAACTCGACTTGCTTCATGATGCTCACCTCGGGTCAAGCGCTCGCGGCGGTCTGCCGACGCGCTCGAACGATCCTAGTTCACGAAAGGACGGCAGCCGATGGCGACGAACCCGAACGAGGTGGCACTGGTGATCGGCGCCGGGGACGCGACCGGCGGCACGATCGCGAAGCGCTTCGCGGCCGGCGGCTACACCGCGTGCGTCACGCGGCGCGAGGCCGACAAGCTCGAACCGCTGCTGCAGAGCATTCGCGAGGCCGGCGGCCAGGCGCACGGCTTCGCCTCCGACGCGCGCAAGGAAGACGAGGTCGTCGCGCTGGTCGAGCGCATCGAACGCGAGATCGGGCCGATCGAAGTGCTGGTGTTCAACATCGGCGCGAACGTGCCCTGCAGCGTGCTCGAGGAGACCGCGCGCAAGTACTTCAAGATCTGGGAGATGGCGTGCTTCGGCGGCTTCCTGAACGGGCGCGAGGTCGCGAAGCGCATGGTCGCGCGCGGCCGCGGCACGATCATCTTCACCGGCGCGACCGCGGGGCTGCGCGGTGCCGCGAACTTCGCCGCATTCGCCGGTGCGAAGCACGCGCTGCGCGCGCTCGCGCAGAGCATGGCGCGCGAGCTCGGGCCGCAGGGCATCCATGTGGCGCATGTCGTCGTCGACGGCGCGATCGACACCGAGTTCATCCGCAGCAACTTCCCCGAGCGCTATGCGCTGAAGGCGCAGGACGGCATCCTGAACCCCGAGCACATCGCCGAGAACTACTGGCATCTGCACCGGCAGCCGCGCGACGCGTGGACCTTCGAACTCGACCTGCGCCCCTACATGGAACGCTGGTGACCATTCAGCGCCGGGGCCGCGTGAAGCGCAGCTCGTAGCGCGAGTTCCGGTCGTCGTCGACGAACTGCAGCGTGTCGCCGACCCACTCGTAAGGCACGCTGAACTCGTCGATCTGCACGACGTTGTGCATCACGACCACATCGACCTGGCTGCTGCGCAGCTGCAAGGTGTAGACGATGTCGTCGATGCGCACGCGCAGCGTGCCGTCGGGGCGCAGATCGATCTGGGCCGGGCCGCAGCTCGGCGCCTTCGGCAGCGTCGCGACGCAGAGCTCGGCCACGTGACGCCCTGCTGCGGGCCACTGCGCCGGCGCGGCCGACGACTGGCCGAACGCCAGCAGCGCGAGCAGCGCGATGCCCGGTCGCCATACCGCCCGTTTCACGTCAGCGAGGGAGCGTCGGGCGGGGTTGTCATGGGGCTTCATCGGTGGGTCGTTCGTCGGAAGTCGGCTGACGTCATTACACCGCGTCGCGGCACCCCCCGCTCGGACCTGCGCTCGAGCACGTTCAAGCGCTTTGAAGGCTGCATGCAGTCGCCCCGCCTGTCACAGCTCGACGGCGGCACTACATTGACTGCATGAACACCACCACTGCCCTGTCCTCCACTTCCTCCATCCAGCGCTCGCGCCAGGTCGAGCGGCTCGTGCGCGGTCAGCCCACGTCCGATGGCGACGGCGTCAAGCTGACGCGCGTGCTGACGCAACCGCTGCAAAAGCGCCTCGACCCGTTCCTGATGCTCGACGCCTTCGGCAGCGACGCCGCGAGCGACTACATCGGCGGCTTCCCGAGCCACCCGCACCGCGGCTTCGAGACCGTGACGATCATGCTCGAGGGGCGCATGCGGCACCAGGACAGCGTCGGCAACGTCGGCCTGCTCGAGCCCGGCAGCGTGCAATGGATGACCGCGGGCCGCGGCATCATCCACTCCGAGATGCCCGAGCAGCAGGAAGGCCGGATGGCCGGCTTCCAGCTCTGGGTCAATCTCGCCGCGAAGGACAAGATGACGGCGCCCGCGTACCGCGACGTGCCGCCAGCCGGCGTGCCCGTCGTCGATCTCGCCGGCGGCGTGCGGCTGCGCGTGATCGCCGGTCAGGTGCTCGGCGTCGCCGGCGCGGTGCAGCGGCCGACGACCGAGCCGTTGGTGCTCGACATCGCGCTGCCGGCCGGCCAGTCGTTCGACGCCGTGATCCCGGCGGGTCACAACGCGTTCGCGTACGTCTACGGCGGCGGCGTCGTGACGATCGGTGAAGGCGCGTCGGCGCGGGTCGACAGCGAGCGCATGGCGATCCTGACGAACGACGCCGCGGCCGACGGCGTGCGCCTGCGTGCCGATACCGACGCGCGCGTGCTGCTGGTCGCGGGCGCGCCGCTGAACGAGCCGATCGCGCAGTACGGCCCGTTCGTGATGAACACGACCGCCGAGATCCACCAGGCAGTGGCCGACTTCCGAGGCGGGGCGCTGGCGACCTGATTCATCTTCGGGCCGATGTCATCATGAGATAGGCTCTCGGCTTTCCGCACCCCCGGAGGCCGAGACCGATGCCCCGCCAGACCCTGGGCGAATCCCGCCTGCACCCCGCAGTCCGCGACGAGGTCGCGAACCTGCATGCCGACATCGTGCACAACGTGCAGGCGGCTTCGCTGTCGAACCCGGTGCTGGTCGTCGGCATGGCCGGCAACCCGTTCTGCCGCCGCGCCCGCCGGCTTCTCGGCGAGGCCGAGATCGCCTTCCACTACCTCGGCTACGGCAGCTACTTCAGCGAGTGGCGGCCGCGCGGCGCGCTGAAGATGTGGAGCGGCTGGCCGACCTTCCCGATGGTCTTCGTGAAAGGCCAACTGATCGGTGGCGCGCAGGAACTGGAGCGGCTGATCAAGAGCGGCGAGATCAAGCGCCTGCTCGGTGAGTAGGCGCCTTCTGCTGGTGCTCGCGCTGGTTGCGAGCACCGGCGCCGCAAGCGCTCAGGCACTCAGCGACTGCCGTGTCGCCGGGCTGCGCAACAGTGTCAAGTGCGGGGTCGTGACGCGCGCGCTCGACCCCGCTCGGCCCGACGGCCCGAGCATCGACGTGCATTACGTCGTCGTGCCGGCGATGGCCCGGCGCAAGCTGCCCGACCCGGTCTTCCTGATCGCCGGCGGGCCGGGCCAGAGCGCGATCGAGGTCGCGCCGCAGACGATGCCGCTGTTCGGCCGGCTCAACAACCGCCGTGACATCGTCTTCGTCGACCAGCGTGGCACCGGCCAGAGCGCGCCGCTGACCTGCGCCGACCCGAAGCACGAGGCGCTCGCCGAGCAGGCCGGCATCGAGCAGCAGCTCAGGCAGCTGCAGCAGTGCCGGGCCGAGCTGCTGCGGCGCCCGTACATCAAGGCGCCCACCGACCTCGGCTTCTTCACGACGACGCTGGCGATGCAGGATCTCGACGCCGTGCGCCGCCAGCTCGACGCGCCGCAGATCGATCTCGTCGGCATCTCGTACGGCACGCGCGCGGTGCTCGAGTACATGCGCCAGTTCCCGAACGCGGTGCGGCGCGCGGTGCTCGATTCGGTCGCGCCGCCCGACATGATTCTGCCGGCGAGTTTCTCGACAGACGGCCAGGCCGCGTTCGATGCGCTGCTCGGTGCCTGCGAGCAGCAGCCCGAGTGCCGCGCGAGCTACCCGACCTTGCGCGCCGAGTGGGCCACGCTGCTCGCGAGCCTGCCGAAGCCGGCAAGCGCGCCGCATCCGCTTTCGGGCGCGCCCGAGCAGTTCATGCTGACGCGCGAGATGGTGCTCGGCGCGGTGCGTGGGGCTCTGTACGGCGCGGCGACGGCGGCGGCGCTGCCGGCCGCGATCCATGCGGCCGCCGGCGGGCGCTACGAGGCCCTTGTCGGCATGGGTTCGCTGCTCGGCTCGCGCCGCGGCATGCAAGTCGCGACGGGCATGCACTTCTCGGTCGTCTGTGCCGAAGACGCGCCGCTGCTCGCGAACGCGCATGACACGCCCGGCGCCGATTTCGGCAGCGCGTTCGCGACGCTGTACCGGCGCGCTTGCGCCGACTGGCCGCGCGGCGCCGTGCCGCCCGCGTTCTACACGATCGCGCCGTCGCGCACGCCGACCCTGCTGCTCAGCGGCGGCCTCGACCCGGCCACACCGCCGCGCCACGGCGCGCGCGTCGCGCAGGCGCTCGGACCGACCGCACAGCACGTGATCGTGCCGAACGCCGGCCACAGCGTGCTCGGCATCGGCTGCGCGCGCGACCTGCTGTACCGCTTCATCGACGCGACCGACGACCGCGATGCGACCTCGATCGACGCGAGCTGCCTGAAGGCCATCCCGCGCCCGGGCGTGTTCAAGCCGATCGAGCTCGCCGCGGGAGACTCGAAGTGATCACGATCGAACGCCTTGCAAAGGCCTTCAGCGCGCCCGGCGGCGGCACGAAGTCGGCGTTGAAGCGCAACCCGCCGCGCGTCGTGCGGGCGGTGCGCGACGTGAATCTGCACGCGCCCGACGGCCGCATCACCGGCCTGCTCGGCCCGAACGGCGCCGGCAAGACGACGACGCTGCGCATGCTCGCCGGGCTGATCCCGGCGGATGCGGGCCGCATGCACGTCGACGGCATCGACGTCGCGAGCCAGCCGCGCGCCGCGCTCGCGCGCATGGGCGTGCTCTCGGATGCGCGCGGCTTGTACCCGCGCCTGACCGCGCGCGAGAACATCGTCTACTACGGACGGCTGCAGGGCATGGCGCGCGACGCCGCGAACGCGCGCGCCGAGCAGCTCGCGCAGATGTTCGAGATGCGCGCGCTGCTCGACCGCCGCACCGACGGCTTCAGCCAGGGCGAACGGATGAAGACCGCGCTTGCCCGCGCGCTCGTGCATGACCCGGCCAACATCATCCTCGACGAGCCGACCAACGGCCTCGACGTGCTCGCGACGCGTGCGCTGCGCGACAGCCTGCGCTGGCTGCGCACACCCGAAGGCGGCGCGAAGTGCATCGTGTTCTCGACGCACATCATGCAGGAGGTCGAGCGGCTGTGCGACGGCGTCGTCGTCGTCGCACAGGGCCGCAGTGTCGCAAGCGGCACCGTCGCCGAGTTGCTCGCGCAGACCGGCGAAGACGACTTCGAGGAGGCCTTTGTGAAGCTCGCGTTCACCGAAACGCAGCAACGCGAAGGGCTCGCCACATGACGCGCCTGCAAGCCATCGTCACGGTCTTCGCGAAGGAGATCGTCGACGCGCTGCGCGACCGCCGCACGCTGCTGACGGTGCTCGCGTCGTCGGTGCTGATGGGGCCGCTGGTGCTGCTGGCGATCTCGGCGCTGGTCGCGACGCTGGAGGCCAGCGCCGAGCGCCGCGAGGTCGTCGTCGCCGGCATCGCGCAGGCACCGACGCTGACGAACTTCTTCGAGCGCCAGACCTACACCGTGAAGCCGGCGCCGGCCGACTACGAGCAGCTGCTGCGCAAGGCGAAGCTGACCGACGCGGTCGTCCTCGTGCCGCGGGATTTCGAGGCTGCGTTGGTGCGCGGCGACGCACCGATCGTCGAGCTCGTCTCCGACAGCGCGAACCAGCGCTCGCAGGCCAGCGCCGGGCGCGTCGCGCGGCTGCTCGAAGCCTTCGGCCGCGAGCGCGCGACCTTGACCCTGGCGCTGCGCGGCATTTCGCCCGACGCACTGGAGGCGATGCGCGTCGCGGAACGCGATCTCGCGAGCTCGCAGACGCGCGCGACGCAGATCACCGGCATGCTGCCGTTCTTCGTGTTGATGGCAGTGCTGGCCGGCGCGCTGAACGCCGCGCTCGACACGACCGCCGGCGAACGCGAGCGCGGCTCGCTCGAACCGCTGCTGATGAACCCGACCGAGCGCTGGGTGCTCGTCCTCGGCAAATGGGGCGCGGTGGCCAGCGTCGGCATGCTGATCGCGGTGCTGGCCTGCTTCAGCTTCCTGCCGGGCCAGTGGCTGCTGCGCAGCGACACGCTGGCGGCGATGTTCCAGTACGGCGTGCGCGAGGCGCTGCTGTTCCTGGCGGTGCTGCTGCCGTTCGCGGCAGCCGCGTCGGCGCTGCTGATGGCGGTGGCGATCCGCTGCAAGAGCTTCAAGGAGGCGCAGGCCAGCACGACGCTCGTGATGCTCGCGGCCTCGCTGCTGCCGCTGATCAACGTGTTCAGCCTCGGCGAAGAGTCACCGTGGTATCTGTGGGTGCCGGCGCTGGCGCAGAACGTGTTGATGACGCATGTGCTGAAGGGCGAGGCATTGGCGGCCGAGCAGCTCGCGATACCGCTGACGGTGTGCGCGCTGCTCGCGGTCGGCGGCGTCTGGTTCGTCGCGCGGACCTTGCGCAGCGCCGCGGTACGCTAGCGTGCCGGGATGCGCATCTCGCGCACCCGATCGCCTTCGAGAACGAAGAGAAAGCGGCTCGCGCCGCCGTGCAAGTCGCTGCGCCAGTCGGCCTCGAACGTCACGATATCGCCGTGCTGCGCGCTTGTGGTAACCGTCATGCGGCCGTTCGCGCCAATGAACTCCGCGTCGCTCCAGGCACGGATCGCGGCCAGACCTTCGAAGCGCCGGCCCCCATCGTCGACGACAGCGTCGCCCACGAAGAGGGCCAGGAACGCGGCCGTGTCACCACGGTTCACGGCGTCGACCAGCGCGGCAATGGGCGCCGGCAGCGAAGGGTACGAATTCAAGGGAACGGCTCCGTGGGCTGCGGGTTGTCGTTCGTGCGGGATCGGGGCACGCCGTCGGAATTCTGCGAGCGACTGCGCTCGCGCGTCCTCGACGAAAGTGAACCTTTGCAAAATCTCGCGGCCCCTGCGGCGCCCGACAGCCCCTGCGAATCCACGATCATTGCGGGATGAATACGGACCCTTCGCTTCCTCCGACCTGGCGCTGCTGCCGTTTCGCTGAACTGAGCGTGTACGAGTTGCAGGCGATCTATCGCGCGCGCCAACTGGTGTTCGCGGTCGAGCAGGCCTGTGCGTACCTCGATGCGGACGGCTTCGACGAGCGTGCGCTCCATCTCGCCGCATGGCCATCGCCGACCGACCGTGCGCTGCCGCTGGCCTATGCGCGGATCCTCGAGCCGGGCTGCAAATACGCCGAACCATCGATCGGCCGTGTGCTCACCACCGGCTTCTCACGCAGCACCGGGCTCGGCCGCGAGCTGATGCGGCGATCGATCGCGCAGTGCACGGCCGCATTCCCGGGCCACGGCATCCGCATCTCGGCGCAGACACGGCTCGAGCGCTTTTACGCCGAGCTCGGTTTCGCGCCGGTCGGCGCGCCCTACCTGGAAGACGGCATCGACCACACAGAGATGCTCCGACAAGGCTGAGCGCGGGCTTCGCCCTTTGCGACGACGTGCCGTCGGCCACTGCCTACAATTCCGCTTTGCTCAAAAAGCAGGCGAGCGATGTTGTTCCCGAAGGAATTCGATGTGATCGTGGTCGGCGGCGGCCACGCCGGCACCGAGGCCGCGCTGGCCTCGGCGCGCATCGGTGCGGCCACGCTGCTGCTGACGCACAACATCGAGACGCTGGGCCAGATGAGCTGCAACCCGTCGATCGGCGGCATCGGCAAGGGGCACCTCGTCAAGGAGGTCGACGCGCTCGGCGGCGCGATGGCCGCGGCGACCGACGAAGCCGGCATCCAGTTCCGAATCCTGAACGGCTCGAAGGGCCCGGCGGTGCGCGCGACCCGGGCACAGGCGGATCGCATCCTCTACAAGGCGGCGATCCGGCGCCGATTGGAAAATCAGCCGAACCTCTGGCTGTTTCAAGGGGCCTGCGACGATCTGATCCTCGAGGGTGACCGAATTGCGGGCGCCGTCACGCAAGTGGGCATTCGCTTCAGGGCGCGTGCGGTGGTGCTGACGGCCGGCACTTTCCTCGACGGAAAGATCCACGTCGGGCTGCAGAGCCACAGCGCCGGCCGCGCCGGCGATCCGCCGGCAGTCGCGTTATCGGCACGACTGAAGGAGTTGAAGCTTCCGCAAGGGCGCTTGAAGACCGGCACGCCGCCGCGGCTCGACGGCCGCTCGATCGACTTCAGCCTCTTGACCGAGCAGCCGGGTGACGGCGTCCCCCAGGCCGACGGCTCGCCCGCGACCGAGCCGATGCCGGTATTCAGCTTCCTCGGCGATGCGTCGCAGCACCCGCGCCAGCTGCCGTGCTGGATCACGCACACCAACGAGCGCACGCACGAGATCATTCGTGCCGGCTTCGACCGCAGCCCGATGTTCACCGGTCTGATCGACGGCGTCGGGCCGCGCTACTGCCCGAGCATCGAGGACAAGGTCAATCGATTCAAGGACAAGGACTCGCACCAGATCTTCCTCGAGCCCGAGGGCCTGACGACGCACGAGTTCTACCCGAACGGCATTTCGACCTCCCTGCCCTTCGATGTGCAGCTGGCCGCCGTGCGCAGCATGGTCGGTCTCGCGGACGCCTACATCCTGCGGCCCGGCTACGCGATCGAGTACGACTACTTCGATCCGCGCGAGCTGAAGGCGAGCTTCGAGACGCGCTCGATCGGCGGCCTGTTCTTCGCCGGGCAGATCAATGGCACGACCGGCTATGAAGAAGCGGCCGCGCAGGGCCTGTTCGCCGGCGCCAATGCCGCGCGCCAGGCGCAGGGCCTCGCAGCGTGGCTGCCACGCCGCGATCAGGCCTACCTCGGCGTGCTGGTCGACGACCTGATCACGAAGGGCGTGACTGAGCCGTATCGGATGTTCACGAGCCGCGCCGAGTTCCGGCTGCAGCTGCGCGAAGACAATGCCGACCTTCGGCTGACCGACTCCGGCCGCGCGATGGGGTTGGTGGACGACGTGCGCTGGGCGGCGTTCAACCGCAAGCGCGACGCGTTGACGCGCGAGATGGAACGGATGAAATCGACCTGGGTGCACGCGAGCGCGCTGCCGGCCGCTGATGCATTGCGGTTGCTCGGCGCGCCGATCGAGCATGAATACAGTCTCGCCGAACTGCTGAAGCGCCCCGATGTTGATTTCGACGCCGTCGCCGAGGTCGCAGCGATCGCCCGGCCCGACGTCGCTGTTTCACGTGAAACCTTGCATGGCGAGCTTGGTGTGTCGCTCGCCGATGCAGTGATCGATCAGACACAGATCAGCATCAAGTACGCCGGCTACATCGACAAGCAGAACCGCGATGTCGAGCGCGCCGTGTCGTACGAAGCGTTGCGCTTGCCGGACGAGCTCGACTATGCACAGGTGACCGCGCTGTCGTTCGAAGCACGACAAAAGCTGAGTCAGCATCGACCGGAGACCCTGGGACAGGCCTCGCGCCTGTCCGGAATCACGCCGGCCGCGATCTCGCTGCTGCTGGTTCACCTGAAGAAGGGTCGGTTCAAGGGGTTCGCGCCCCTGCCCGCCGGCACCGACGCAACGCCGGTTCATTGAGTCGCGGTGAGGATGGAATCCGCGATCGAAGCGCTGCGACCGGCGCTAAAGACCCTGATCGAGCGGCTCGCGCTTCGCGATGTCGGCAACGCACAGCTCGACGCCCTGCTCGGCCATGTCGCGCTGCTGCAGCGCTGGAACGCGACCTACAACCTGACCTCGGTGCGCGAACCCGAGCAGATGTTGATCCAGCACCTCGCGGACTGCCTTGCGGTGATCGAGCCGCTGGGCCAGCGGCTCGAAGCCGGCCGCCTGCTCGATGTCGGCAGCGGCGGCGGCCTGCCGGGGGTCGTGATCGCCATCATGCGTCCGGGCATCAACGTCACCTGCGTCGACAGCGTCGGCAAAAAGGCCGCGTTCATCCAGCAGGTCGCCGGTGAACTGCGGCTGCGCAATCTGCACGCGGAGCACGCGCGGGTCGAACAGCTCAAGGCGGCCCCATTCGATGTGATCGTCTCGCGGGCGTTCGCGTCGCTGGCCGACTTCAGCGCGCTGACCCGCCGCCATCTCGCCGCCAACGGAATCTGGATGGCGATGAAGGGCAAATCGCCTGCCGAGGAGCTGGCGGAATTGCCGGCCGATGTCGAATTGTTCCACGTGGAACAGCTGACGGTTCCGGGCCTGGACGCCGAGCGCTGCCTGATCTGGATGCGCCCGAAGCGCTGATTCCGACCGCGGCGCGGCGGCGTCGCTCCCTATAATTCAGGCGGCGCCGGGGCACTTTCGAGCCCTGTTCTCGCCCTCTTCCCCAACCCTTCGAGCGTTCATGGCCAGAATCTTCTGCATTGCCAACCAAAAGGGCGGCGTCGGCAAGACCACCACCACGGTGAATCTCGCAGCCGGTCTCGCGCAGATCGGCAGGCGGGTGCTGGTCGTCGACCTCGACCCGCAGGGCAACGCGACGATGGGTTCGGGCGTCGACAAGCGCGCGCTGGACCTGACGGTCTACGACGTGCTGCTCGAGAACGCCTCGATCGTCGAGGCGCGTCAACTGCGCACCAAGGCCGGTTACGACGTACTGGGCGCGAACCGCGAGCTGGCCGGCGCCGAAGTCGAGCTGGTCGAGCTGGAGCGGCGCAACAAGCGATTGAAGGGCGCCCTGCAGGCGGTCGACGCCGATTACGACTTCGTTCTGATCGATTGCCCGCCGTCGCTGAGCCTGTTGACGCTCAATGGGCTGTGCAGCGCGCACGGCGTCGTTGTGCCGATGCAGTGCGAGTATTTCGCGCTCGAAGGCTTGAGCGACCTGGTCAACACGATCAAGCAGGTGCACGCAAACCTGAACCCCGATCTGGAGATCATCGGCCTGCTGCGGGTGATGTTCGATCCCCGCATCACGCTGCAACAACAGGTCAGCGAGCAGCTCAAGGCGCACTTCGGCGACAAGGTGTTCAACACCGTGATCCCGCGCAACGTGCGGTTGGCCGAGGCACCGAGCTATGGCCTGCCCGGCGTCGTGTTCGACCCTGCCTCGAAAGGTGCGCTCGCGTTCGTCGAGTTCGCGAAGGAAATGTCGGAGCGCCTCGGCGCGCCGGCCGCTGTCGCGGCGGCGGCCTGAACCGATGGCCGGCGAGCCGTTGAACCCGGCTTTCGATGCAAGACTGCTGTCGCGCATCGAAGATGCCGGGCTGAACGCCAGCGCCCCGCCCCAGCAACGCTGGCTCGATGGCTGGCTCGTGCGCTTCTCGCCCGGCAAGGCGAAGCGGGCGCGCTGCGTCAACGCGGTCGCTGCCGGCCGCCTGCCGGTCGCAGATCGGCTGGCGGCATGTGCGCAGGTGTTCGAGCACGCCCAGCTGCCGCTGATCGTCCGCATCACGCCATTCACATTGCCGACCGCGCTCGACGGCCTGCTCGAACAACAGGGGCTGCGGCGCTTCGACGATACCCGCGTGATGGTGTCGTCCGGTCTCCCCGATGCCGACGCATCGCCGAGCGGCAGCGACCCGTCGATCCGGGCAATCAGCCTCGAAGCCTTCGCGCAACGCGTCGGCGCCTTCCGCGGCTCTCCGCTGGCACAGCGCCAGGCGCATGCCGAGCGGCTGCTGAATTCACCAGTGCCGTTTTCTGCGTTCGAGCTCCGGATCGATGGCGAGTCATTGGCCTGCGCACAGTTCGCGCTCGAAGGCGACGTGGTCGGGCTCTACGATGTGTTCACCGCGCCGTCGGCGCGTGGACGAGGTCTCGCCGGGATGCTGTGCCGGCACCTGCTGGCGCAGGCCCGGTCACGCGGCGCGCGCAACGCCTATCTGCAGGTCGGGGCCGACAATCACGCGGCGCGTGCGGTCTATCGACGGCTCGGCTTCGACGATGGCTATGCGTACCACTACCGTACGCGGGACCCGTCGGCCGCCTGACGACTTCGACAGGCGCGTCAGAGGCCCTTGCCTTCGTCGAGCCCGAGGTGCACGTTCATCGATTGCACCGCCGCGCCGCTCGCCCCTTTGCCCAGGTTGTCGAGCCGCGCCGTCAGAATCACCTGTGTCTCGTTCGCGAACACGAAGATGTCGACACGATTCGTGTCGTTGCAAGCCTGTACATCGAAGTAGCCGTCGGCCAGTGCGGCGGGATCGCGCAATGGCATCACCCGGATGAAACGCTCGCCGGCATAACGCTGCTCAAAGACGGCCTGGATGCCTTTCGGTGTGGTACCGGCCTTCAATTCAGAAAGATGTAAGGGCACGCTTACAGACAATCCCTTGTAGAACTTGCCGACGATCGGCATGAAGATCGGCCGCGTGATCAAGCCCGTGTGCGCAGTCATTTCCGGCACGTGCTTGTGAGCCAGGCCAAGCGCGTAAGGCCGCGGCGAATCGAGCCGCGGGTCGCCGCCGGCCTCGTACTGCTCGATCATCTTCTTGCCGCCGCCCGAGTAACCGGTGATCGAACTGGCCGAAATCGGCAACTCCGCGGACACCAGGCCGGCGTCGACCAGCGGGCGCAACAAAAGAATGAAGGCCGACGCATGGCAACCGGGGTTGGAGATGCGCTTGGAGGCGCGCAGCAGTGCTCGCTGGCTCGGCGCCAGCTCAGGCAGGCCGAAGACCCAGTCCGGCGCCGTGCGATGCGCGGTGCTCGCGTCGATCAGGCAGGTCCTCGGGTTCGTCACGAGCGCGGCGGCTTCCCTGGCGGCCGCGTCGGGCAGGCACAGGAATGCGACATCGGCGGCATTCAGCAGGCGCGCGCGCTCTGCCGCATCCTTGCGCTTGTCGGCCGCGATGCGCAGCACCTCGATGTCGTCGCGCTGCGCGAGATACTCGTGAATGCGCAGGCCGGTCGTACCTTCCTGGCCGTCAACAAACGCAAGCGTCACCATCACCGATCCTCTCGTCCAAACAGCCGGCAAGGATAAACCACTCTGATGACGAACGACGACTTCGAGGCCGTGCGCCTGCTGCTGTTGCCGGGTTGGCTCAACTCCGGCGCGCCGCACTGGCAGAGTCGCTGGGAAGCGCTGCACGGCTGTCGGCGCGTCGAGCAGGACGACTGGCTCTGGCCGAAGCGCGGCGACTGGATGGCGCGACTCGATGAAGTCCTGCTCGAATCGGATCGCCCCGCCGTGTTGATCGCGCACAGCCTGGGCTGCCAGCTCGTCGCCGCATGGGCCGCGCACTCGCGCCATGTGTCGCGTGTGCGGGCCGCGTTGCTGGTCGCGCTGCCGGACACCGAGCGCGCCGACATGCCGCCGAACCTGTTCAACTGGCGGCCGATCGCGCGCGCGCCTCTGCCGTTCGCGAGCCTGGCCGTGATCAGCACCGACGACCCGTTCTGTGCTCCCGAGCGCGCCGAGCAAATCGCGCTCGACTGGGGCAGTGCGGCGTTCGACATCGGCGCGCGCGGCCACATCAATGGCGAAGCCGGGCTCGGCGACTGGCCTCAGGGCTGGCTGCTGCTGCGGGAGCTGCTGGGCCGATCGCAGACAATCGTCTGATGGTCACCAAGAAACCCAAAGGCCTCGGCCTCGGCCTGGAAGCGCTGCTCGGCCCCCGCGTCAAGGAACCCGGCGACATGCCCGCGGCCGCGAACGATGGAGCGCCGCATGTCCTGAAGCTCACGCAGCTGCAGCCTGGCAAGTACCAGCCGCGCACGCGCATGGACGAAGGCTCGCTGTACGAGCTCGCCGAGAGCATCAAGGCGCAGGGTGTGATGCAGCCGATCCTGGTGCGCCCGGTCGCCGGCGATCGCTTCGAGATCATTGCAGGTGAACGTCGCATGCGGGCCGCAAGGCTCGCGGGTCTCGACGAAGTGCCGGTGCTCGTGAAGGACGTACCGGACGAATCGGCGGCCGCGATGGCGCTGATCGAGAACATCCAGCGCGAAGACCTGAATCCGCTCGAGGAAGCGCAGGGTCTGAAGCGCTTGACCGACGAGTTCGGGCTGACGCACGAGATGGCCGCGCAGGCCGTGGGACGCTCGCGCAGCGCCGCGAGCAATCTGTTGCGCTTGTTGAACCTGACCGAACCGGTGCAACAGATGCTGATGGCGGGCGACATCGACATGGGCCATGCACGTGCATTGCTGCCGCTCGAAGGTGCGCAGCAGATCCTGAACGCCACCGAGATCGTCGCGAAGAAACTCTCGGTGCGCGAGGCCGAGAAGCTCGTCGCGCGCGCGAGCGCGAGCTCGGGGCGGCAAGCGCCGCTGCTGCGCGCGAAGCACGAGAAGCCGCGCGATCTGCAGCGCATCGAGCAGGAATTGTCAGATGCACTGACAGCGGCGGTCGAGATTCGCGTCAAGAAGCGCACCAAGCGCGGCGAACAGGGCGAGGTCGCGATCGCCTTCGGTTCTCTCGACGAGTTGAACGGCCTGCTCGACAAGCTCGGGCTCGCGCAACGCTGAAGCCAGCGGCGGAACTTCATGCATGCGCGCACAGTCTTCAACACATCGAGGTCAACCGACACATCATCGGCACGTTGTTTGCTAAACGAATTCCGATGCAGTTGATGCTGTTGGACTGCCGCTGAATTGGGCGGCCTTGAACCTTGTACTCGAAGGACCGACTGGCGCAGAATGAACGAAGCTTGAATCACTCGATCCGCTGACGACGGAAAGCTCTGATGGCGCCCCACCGGGTGTCATCAGAACTTCCCCAGACGTTGAAAGCGAAGCACATGCGCGTTCAACGTCTCCTTGCCCCGCACAGGAGATCAGCATGGATGTGATCAGCAACTTTGCCGCCCGCTTCGAGCGCAGTCGCGAAGAAGAACTCTCGATCGAGGAATACCTCGCCGAGTGCAAACGCAACCCGATTGCGTACGCGACCGCCGCCGAGCGCATGCTCAAGGCGATCGGCGAACCGAAGATGGTCGACACGCGCAACGACCCGCGCATGTCGCGCCTGTTCGCGAACAAGGTCATCAAGATCTATCCTGCGTTCGCCGAGTTCTACGGCATGGAAGACGCGATCGAACAGGTCGTCTCGTACTTCCGCCACGCGGCGCAAGGCCTCGAGGAAAAGAAGCAAATCCTTTACCTGCTCGGGCCGGTCGGCGGTGGCAAGAGCTCGATCGCCGAGCGGCTGAAGTTGCTGATGGAGCAGGTGCCGTTCTACGCGATCAAGGGTTCGCCCGTGAACGAGTCGCCGCTGGGTCTGTTCGATGCGCTCGAAGACGGCCCGCTGCTCGAAAAGGAATACGGCATTCCGGTGCGCTATCTCAGTCGCATCATGAGCCCGTGGGCCGTGAAGCGACTCGAGGAGTTCGGCGGCGACATCCGCAAGTTCAAGGTCGTCAAGCGCCACCCGAGCGTGCTCAAGCAGGTTGGCGTGTCCAAGACCGAGCCGGGTGACGAGAACAACCAGGACATCTCGGCACTCGTCGGCAAGGTCGATATCCGCAAGCTCGAGACCTTCGCGCAGGACGACCCCGACGCCTACAGCTTCTCCGGCGGCCTGTGCCTGGCGAACCAGGGCCTGCTCGAGTTCGTCGAGATGTTCAAGGCGCCGATCAAGGTGCTCCACCCGCTGCTGACAGCCACGCAGGAAGGCAACTTCAAGGGCACCGAAGGCTTCGGCGCGATCCCGTTCGACGGCATCGTGCTGGCGCACAGCAACGAGAGCGAGTGGAAGACCTTCCGCAACAACAAGAACAACGAGGCCTTCCTCGACCGCATCTACATCGTCAAGATCCCGTACTGCCTGCGCGTCGGCGAAGAGGTCAAGATCTACGAGAAGCTGCTGCGCAACTCGTCGCTCGCCGAGGCCAAGTGCGCCCCGGGCACCCTGAAGATGATGAGCCAGTTCGCGATGCTGACGCGCCTGAAGGAGCCCGAGAACTCGTCGCTGTATTCGAAGATGCTGATCTACGACGGCGAGAACCTCAAAGACACCGACCCGCGCGCGAAGAGCTATCAGGAATACCGCGACTACGCCGGGGTCGACGAAGGCATGAGCGGCGTGTCGACGCGCTTCGCGTTCAAGATCCTGTCGAAGGTCTTCAACTTCGACCCGGCCGAGGTGGCCGCGAACCCGGTCCACCTGATGTACGTGCTCGAGCAGCAGATCGAGCGCGAGCAGTTCCCGGCCGAGCTCGAGCAGAAATACCTCGGCTTCATCAAGGAGCACCTGTCGGCGCGCTATGCCGAGTTCATCGGCAAGGAGATCCAGACCGCTTACCTCGAGAGCTACAGCGAGTACGGCCAGAACATCTTCGACCGCTACGTGACCTACGCCGACTACTGGATCCAGGATCAGGAATACCGCGATACCGACACCGGTGAGGTCTTCGACCGCTCGTCGTTGAACGCCGAACTCGAGAAGATCGAGAAACCGGCGGGCATCAGCAACCCGAAGGACTTCCGCAACGAGATCGTCAACTTCGTGCTGCGCGCACGCGCCAACAACGCCGGCAAGAACCCGCTCTGGACCAGCTACGAGAAGCTGCGCACCGTGATCGAGAAGAAGATGTTCAGCAACACCGAGGAGTTGCTGCCGGTGATCAGCTTCAACGCGAAGGCCAGCGCCGACGAGGCGAAGAAACACGAGAACTTCGTCAATCGGATGGTCGAGAAGGGCTACACCGCGAAGCAGGTGCGCCTGCTGTGCGAGTGGTACCTCCGAGTGCGCAAGAGCAGCTGAGCCGAGCGCCGCAGCAGTATCCAGAGATCGGAGTCGGAATGCTTCAGCAGATCATCGATCGGCGCCTCGCGGGAAAGAACAAGTCGATCGGCAACCGCGAGCGCTTCCTGCGCCGCCACCACGCCCAGGTGCGCGACGCGGTACGGCGCGCGGTCGATGGTCGCGGCATTCGCGACATGGAGCGCGGCGAAGACATCCGCATCCCGAAGAAGGACATCAACGAGCCGGTGTTCGGCCACGGCCCCGGTGGCACCCGCGAGATGGTTCACCCGGGCAACCAGGAGTACGTCGCCGGCGATCAGATCGAGCGGCCCAAGGGCGGCAGCGGCAAGGGCAGCGGCAAGGGCGAGGCCAGCGACTCGGGCGAGGGCGAGGACGACTTCGTCTTCCACCTGACCAAAGAAGAGTTCATGCAGATCTTCTTCGACGATCTGGCCCTGCCGCGCATGACGCAGACCCAGCTCGCCGAGACGCCCGAATGGAAGAGTCATCGCGCCGGCTTCGTCAGCGACGGCACGCCGAGCAACCTCAGCGTCGTGCGTTCGATGCGCGGCGCGATCGGCCGGCGGCTCGCGATCGGCGCGGTCTCGCGCAGCGAATTGCGCGAGCTCGAAGAGCAGCTCGAAGCGGTGCTTGCCGAACCGGCGAGCGCACTGCGCGATGCGCAGCGCGACGTGCTGCAACTGAAGATCGATGCGCTTCGCGCCCGTCTCGAGCGCATCCCCTACCTCGATCCGATCGACCTGCGCTTTCGCAGCCGCGTGCGTGTGCCGGTGCCGACGACGAAGGCAGTGATGTTCTGCCTGATGGACGTCTCCGGCTCGATGGACGAGGCGCGCAAGGAGCTGTCGAAGCGCTTCTTCATCTTGCTGTATCTGTTCCTGACGCGCCACTACGACAAGATCGATCTGGTCTTCATCCGCCACCATACGCAGGCGCAAGAGGTCAGCGAGGAAGATTTCTTCCACGCCCGCGAGACCGGCGGCACGGTCGTCTCGAGTGCGCTGGTGCTGATGGACGAGATCATCAAGGCGCGCTACTCGCCGACCGAATGGAACATCTACGGCGCCCAGGCCAGCGACGGCGACAACTGGCACCACGACAGCGGCCGCTGCCGCGAGCTGCTGACCGAGAACCTGCTGCCGGTGTGCCGTTACTTCGCCTACGTGCAGGTCGCCGAGGAAGAGCAGAACCTGTGGGAGGAATACACCCGGGTCCAGAGCAGTCAGCCGCACTTTGCGATGCGCAAGGTGACGCAGGCCTCGCAGATCTATCCGGTGTTCCGCGAGCTCTTCAAGAAGGAAGGCGCGGCCGCATGAAGGAGCACACACCATGAGCAGCTTCCCAGGCGAGCGCCGGGTCAGTGTCGAGGCGCCGGCACCGTATCCGCGCGACCGCCGCAAAGCCGAGAGCGGCCCGTTGCAGGCCCCGCGCCCACCCGGCCCGCGCCCGGCCGCGCCGCTGCCCGACCCGAGCGACTGGACCTTCGAACTGATCGAGCAATACCACGAGGCGATCCGCGCGACCGCGCAGCGCTTCGGCCTCGATACCTACCCGAACCAGCTCGAGATCATCACCGCCGAGCAGATGATGGACGCGTATGCCTCGGTCGGCATGCCGGTGAACTACCGCCACTGGAGCTACGGCAAGGAGTTCATCGCCAACGAGAAGAACTACAAGCGCGGCCACATGGGGCTGGCGTACGAGATCGTCATCAACTCCGACCCCTGCATCGCCTACCTGATGGAGGAAAACACCACCGCAATGCAGGCGCTGGTGATCGCGCACGCCGCTTATGGCCACAACAGCTTCTTCAAGGGCAACTACCTGTTCAAGCTGTGGACCGATGCGTCGTCGATCATCGACTACCTCGTCTACTCGAAGAACTACATCGCCGAGTGCGAAGAGCGCCACGGTCTCGGCCCGGTCGAGGAGCTGCTCGACAGCTGCCATGCGCTGCAGAACTACGGCGTCGACCGCTATCGCCGGCCGAGCAAGCTCTCGTTCGCCGAGGAACTCGAACGCCGCAAGGATCGGCTCGAACATGCGCAATCGCAGGTCAACGACATCTGGCGCACCTTGCCGAAGAAACCCGAGAAGGCCGACGACGCGGTCGACACGAAGCGCTTTCCCGCCGAGTTGCAGGAGAACATCCTGTACTTCATCGAGAAGAATGCGCCGCTGCTCGAGCCATGGCAGCGCGAGATCGTACGCATCGTGCGCAAGATCGCGCAGTACTTCTACCCGCAGCGCCAGACACAGGTGATGAACGAGGGCTGGGCCACGTTCTGGCACCACCACCTGCTGAACACGATGTACGACGACGGCTACCTGACCGACGGCGTGATGATCGAGTGGCTGAAGTCGCATACCAACGTCGTGTATCAGCCGCCGGTCGGGCACCGCGCCTACAGCGGCATCAACCCGTACGCGCTGGGCTTCGCGATGTTCACCGACATCAAGCGCATCTGCGAGAACCCGACCGACGAAGACCGCGAGTGGTTCCCGAATTTCGCCGGCAAGCCCTGGCTGCCGACGCTCGATCATGCGATGCGCAACTTCAAGGACGAAAGCTTCATCGGCCAGTACCTGTCGCCGAAGCTGATGCGCGACATGCGGCTGTTCGCGATCCTCGACGACGAAAACGCCGAGAACCTGACCGTTTCGGCGATCCACGATCCCTCGGGTTTCAGGCGCCTGCGCGAGGCGCTCTCGCATCAATACGACCTCAGCTCACGCGAGCCCGACATCCAGGTCTGGAACGTGAACCTGCGCGGTGACCGCTCGTTGACGTTGCGCCACACGCGGCACAACAACCGGCCGCTGCACGACAGCGCGCACGAAGTGCTGAAGCATGTCGCGCGGCTGTGGGGCTTCGGCGTGCACCTCGACAGCGTCGACGCGACCGGAACGAGCCAGCAGAGCCTGTCGGTGCCGGCACCCGTGCACCCGTGATCTG
This sequence comes from Rhizobacter sp. P5_A1, assembly GCF_056400745.1. Taxonomy (NCBI): domain Bacteria; kingdom Pseudomonadati; phylum Pseudomonadota; class Betaproteobacteria; order Burkholderiales; family Sphaerotilaceae; genus Rhizobacter; species Rhizobacter sp. P5_A1. The sequence continues at coordinate 114,207 of NZ_JBFUKR010000012.1, read as the reverse complement.
ACGCGCCGCGGACGCGGCGTGTCAGATCACGAAGATCTTGCCCGGGTTCATGATGTTCTTCGGGTCGAGTGCCCGCTTCAGCGTGCGCATCATCTCGACCGCGCCGGCACCGGCTTCGGTGACCAGAAAGTCCATCTTGTGCAGCCCGATGCCGTGCTCGCCACTGCAAGTGCCCTGCGCGTCGATGGCGCGCTGCACCACATCGCGGTTCAGGCGCTCGGCGGTCTCGCGCTCGCTCGGCACGTTCGGGTCGACGAGGTAGGCGATGTGGAAGTTGCCATCGCCGACGTGGCCGACGATGTAGTGCGTCATGCCGGCGGCTGTGGCGTCATCGGACGCCTGCGTCACGCACTCGGCCAGGCGCGAGATCGGCACGCAGGTGTCGGTCGTCACGGTGCGGCTGCCGGCCTTGAGTTGCAGCCCAGCGAAATAGGCATGGTGGCGGGCGGTCCAGAGCCGGGTGCGTTCTTCCGGCGTCGTCGCCCACTCGAAGCCGGCGCCGCCGAACTCGCTCGCGATTTCCTGCACGCTCGCGGCCTGCTCGGCAACGCTCGCGGTGCTGCCGTGGAATTCCATCAGCAGCATCGGCGCCTCCGGCAGCGTGAGCTTGTCGTGCCGGTTCACCGCGCGCACCGCATGCACATCGAGCAGTTCGCAGCGCGCGATCGGAATGCCCATCTGGATGATCTGGATCGTCGTGCGCACGGCCGCATCGATGCTCGGGAAGGTGCAGGTCGCCGCCGAGATCGCCTCGGGGAGCGGGTACAGCCGCAGCGTGATCTCGGTCATCACGCCCAGTGTGCCTTCGCTGCCGACCATCAGCCGCGTCAGGTCGTAGCCCGCCGATGACTTGCGCGCACGCGTGCCGGTGTGGATCACGTCGCCGCCCGCGGTGACGACCGTCAGCCCGAGCACGTTCTCGCGCATCGTGCCGTAACGTACCGCGTTCGTGCCGCTCGCGCGTGTCGCGCTCATGCCGCCCACGCTCGCATCGGCGCCGGGGTCGATCGGGAAGAAGAGCCCCGTGTGGCGAATCTCGTTGTTCAGCTGCATCCGCGTGACGCCGGCCTGCACAGTGACGGTCAGGTCCTCGGCCTGCACCGCGATGATCTTGTTCATGCGTGACAGGTCGATGCTGACGCCGCCCTGCACCGCCAGCAGATGTCCTTCGAGCGACGAGCCGACGCCGAACGGGATCACCGGCACCGCGTACTGGTCGGCGAGCTTGACGACCGCGGCGACGTCTTCGGTGCTTTCGCAGTACACGACCGCCTCGGGCGGCGGGGCATCGATCGGCGATTCGTCGCGGCCGTGCTGTTCGCGCACCACGAGCGCGGTCGAGCAGCGGGCGCCGAAGTGCGCCTGAAGCGCTTCGAGCATCGCGGCCGGAACCGGGCGCGGCTCCAGGCGTGGCAGCAGGTGGGCGGGCAGCGGTGCGTTCATCTCGGTCTCCATGGCCGCGCAAGCGGCGGCCTGACGCGATTGTGCCAAGGCTGCGGCCGCTGGCCAGTGCGGCCGACCCGCGCGCCGCAAGGGTCGAGGGCTGGTCGTACTTCTCGAGCGGACAAGCCCGTGGCGCCCGTACACAACGGCGCGGTGCGCGTTGCCACGCGAGGCCCGCCGGCGTGCTTTACCGCGCGCACGCGATGTCGAGAATCGCTCGGCCGGTACGGCGTCCTGAAACACTCCCGGAGCAATGCGATGAGCGGCAAGTTCGAAGTCAGCAAGACCAGCAACGACAAGTTCATGTTCAACCTGAAGGCCGACAACGGCGCCATCGTGCTGACCAGTCAGCCGTACGAAGCCAAGGCCGGCGCGTTGCAGGGCATCGAATCGGTCCGCGTCAACGCAACCCTCGGCGAACGCTTCGAGCGCCTGAACTCGACGCAGGACCGGCCGCACTTCACGCTGAAAGCCGCCAACGGCCAGGTCATCGGTCGCAGCCAGACGTACGCATCGCTCGCGGCGCTGGAGACCGGCATTGCATCCGTCGCCAGGAACGCGCCTTTCGCGCCGACGATCGACCTGACGCTCTGACCGTCCGGCGGCGCGCTAGCATTGGCGCATGGCCAATCGACTCACGCAGATCGCGACCCGCACCGGCGACGACGGCACCACCGGGCTCGGCGACGGCACCCGCGTTCCCAAGGACCACCTGCGCGTGCAGGCGATGGGCGATGTCGACGAACTGAACTCGCAACTCGGCCTGCTGCTCGCCGAACCGCTGCCCGACGACGTGCGCGAGTTGCTCGTCGTGATCCAGCATGAGCTGTTCAACCTCGGCGGCGAGCTGTCGATTCCCGGCTACGAGCTGCTGAAGGCCGAAGCGGTGTTGCGGCTCGACGAAGCGCTGGCGCACTACAACGCCACGCTGCCGCGGCTGAAGGAGTTCATCCTGCCGGCCGGCACGCGCAGCGCGGCGCTCGCGCACGTCGGCCGCACGATCGCTCGCCGTGCCGAGCGCGCAGTGGTGGCGCTGACCGCGGTCGACGCGGTGCGCGCCGAGCCGCGCCACTACCTGAATCGTCTGTCCGATCTGCTGTTCGTGCTCGCGCGCGTGCTGAACCGCGCGAACCTCGACGGCCTCGGCGGCGACGACGTCTACTGGCACAGCGAGCGGCTCGCGCGCGAAGACAAGTGACGTGGCGCCGGTGCCGACCCGCGCTACTGCTTGACCGGCGGCGTCGCACCGACCGCGAACTCGGCCAGCGACAGGAAGCCGTCACGGTTCGTGTCGAGCTCGTCGAAACGCGCAGCGATCTCGGGGAAGCGCTGCGACTCGTCGCGCGAGAGCTTGCCGTCGCCGTTGCTGTCGGCGCGCGCGAACGCGGCCTCGATCGCCTCACGATCGGTGGCCGACATCTCCGCCGCCGCCGGCAACGCTTCCGCGAGTGCGCAGGCGACCAGTGCGACTCGACCGCAGCGCCGCAGCCAAACCAAGTTCTGAACCATCCGATGCCCCGGGGCGTGAAACCGATCCGATTGGACCCGCTCGGCGCCCGGCCTGCCAGCGCGTTTGCGCGCCCTTACGCCGGTTACCTCGCGGCTGCGCGGGCCTTCACGGCTTGGCTGAGCACCTCCAGCACCTCGAGCGAGTGATCCCAACCGAGGCAGGCGTCGGTGATGCTCTTGCCGTACTCGAGCTTGCCCGGATCGTCCTTGCCGGCGCTGAACTTCTGCGCGCCGGCATGCAGGTGGCTCTCGACCATCACGCCGAAGATGCAGCGGCTGCCGGCCTTCATCTGGGCCGCGACGTCGCGCGCCACATCGACCTGGCGTTCATGCTGCTTGCTGCTGTTGGCGTGACTGCAGTCGACCATCAGCGTGCAATCGAGCTTCGCCGCCTCGATCTCCTTGCAGGCCGCGGCGACGTGCGCGGCGTCGTAGTTCGGCGTCTTGCCGCCGCGCAGGATCACGTGGCAGTCCTTGTTGCCACGCGTCTCGACGATCGCGACCTGGCCGTTCTTGTGCACCGAGAGAAAGTGGTGCGGCCGCGCCGCGGCCTGGATCGCGTCGATTGCGATCCGGATATTGCCGTCGGTGCCGTTCTTGAAGCCGATCGGTGCCGACAGCCCCGACGCCAGTTCGCGGTGCACCTGGCTTTCGGTCGTGCGCGCGCCGATCGCACCCCACGAGATCAGATCGCCGATGTACTGCGGCGAGATCACGTCGAGGAACTCGCTGCCGGCCGGCATCCCGGCGCGGTTGATCTCGAGGAGCAACTGGCGCGCGATGCGCAGGCCCTCGTCGATGCGGTAGGTCTCGTCGAGGTAGGGGTCGTTGATCAGGCCCTTCCAGCCGACCGTCGTGCGCGGCTTCTCGAAGTAGACGCGCATCACGACCTCGAGCGTGTCCTTGTACTTCTCGCGCTGCAGCTTCAGCTTGCGCGCGTACTCGATCGCCGCAACCGGGTCGTGGATCGAGCACGGCCCCATGATCACGAGCAGCCGGTCGTCCTTCTTCTGCATGATGCGGCGGATCGCCTGGCGCGTGTCGCCGATCAGCGTCTCGACGGGCGTGCCGGCGATCGGGAAGAACCGGATCAGGTGCTCCGGCGGCGGCAGCGGCATCACGTCCTTGATCCGCTGGTCGTCGGTCTGGCTGGTGCGCTCGCTGTGCGCATACCAACCCTCGCTGGCGGCAGTGCTGGATTTGGTCGTCGTCATCGCGAGAGGCTCCAAGAAGTGAAGGTCGAAAAAAAACCGCCGGGGGTCAGCCCGGCGGTTTTCGGAGATCGTTGCGCGTTTACTTGGCGTGTGCGCTGGCCTCTCCGGCCGCAGGGCGGTGCGAGAACCAAAAATACGCAAAGTAAAAGGCGCGGGAAAGCATGAGCGGGAATGTAGCACACGCATTCGGCGTCTCGGGCCAGCGCCGGGCCGCCCCAAGCGGTCCGAGCGCCCCTCGGGGGCCGGACGCCGAAGGCGGCCTTGGGGCTGTCATCGTCATGCGGTTCCGCCAACGGTGAGTCGGTCGATGCGCAAGGTCGGCTGGCCGACGCCGACTGGCACGCTCTGCCCTTCCTTGCCGCAGACACCGACGCCCGGATCGAGCTTCATGTCGTTGCCGATCATGCTGACGCGGGTCAGCGCGTCCGGCCCGTTGCCGATGATCGTCGCGCCCTTCACCGGGTACTGGATCTTGCCGTTCTCGACCCAGAACGCCTCGCTCGCCGAGAACACGAACTTGCCACTCGTGATATCCACCTGGCCGCCGCCGAAGTTGGTTGCGTACAGCCCGCGCTTCAGCCCCGCGACGATCTCTTCGCGCGTCTTGTCGCCGCCGAGCATGTAGGTATTGGTCATGCGCGGCATCGGTACCGCGGCGTAGCTCTCGCGCCGGCCGTTGCCGGTCGGGCCGACGCCGCTCAGCCGCGCATTCATCGAGTCCTGGATGTAGCCTTTCAGGATGCCGTTCTCGATCAGCACGTTGCGCTGGCTCGGGTTGCCTTCATCGTCGACGTTCAGCGAGCCGCGCCGGTCCGGGAGCGTGCCGTCGTCGAGCACCGTCACTCCCTTGGCCGCGACACGCTGGCCGACGCGGCCGCTGAACGCGCTCGAACCCTTGCGGTTGAAGTCGCCCTCCAGGCCGTGGCCGATGGCCTCGTGCAGCAGCACGCCGGGCCAGCCCGGGCCAAGCACCACGCTCATCTCGCCGGCTTTCGCAGGCCGCGATTCGAGGTTCGTCAGCGCGGCGTTGACGGCGTCCTGCACATAGCTCTCGATGATCTCGTCGTGAAAGTAGCCGAAGCCGAAACGCCCGCCGCCACCGCCCGAGCCGACCTCGCGGCGCACCTCGCCATCGATCGTCTGCTCGGCGATCACCGTGACGCTGAGGCGCACCAGCGGGCGCACGTCGGCAGCGAGCGTGCCGTCGGCGCGCGCGATCATCACCACGTCGTATTCGCCAGCCAGGCCCGCCATCACCTGCACGATGCGCGGGTCCTTCGAGCGCGCGAGCTTCTCGACCTTCTCGAGCAGCGCGACCTTCTGCGTGCTGTCGAGCGTCGCGATCGGGTCCATCGGCGCGTACAACACGCGGCTGCTCCCGACCTTCTGCTTCGGCCCGACCTTGACCTTGCGGCTCTGGCCGGCGGCGGCGATCGTGCGCACCGTCATCGCAGCATCCATCAGCGCAGCTTCGGTGATGTCGTCGGAGTACGCGAAAGCGGTCTTCTCGCCCGCCACCGCACGCACGCCCACACCCTGGTCGATGCCGAAGCTGCCGCTCTTGACGATCCCTTCCTCGAGGCTCCAGCCTTCGCTGCGCGTGTACTGAAAGTACAGATCGGCGTCGTCGATCCGGTGCGTCGCGATCGTCGCAAGCGCCTTCGACAGCGTCGCGTCGGTCAGGCCAAAGGGCTCGAGCAGCAGCGAGCGCGCGACGGCCAGGCGCTCGATCGTGGGTTCGCGGGAGATCATGGGCGGCGTCCTGAAGCGGTGTCGCGCGATTGTAGGAGTCGGCCGATCGCGCGCAATGACGCCGCCCGCTTGCCCCTGCAGTGCGCTTGCCGGCTATGCGTCGTCCGTCGCGTTCCTCAGCGCCAGCGCGCGCTCGTACAGCGCGTTGCGCGGCGCGCCCGTCAATTCGGCGGCGAGCGCGACGGCCTGCTTCAGCGGCAACCCAGCGAGCAGCGTGCGCAGCGTCGCATCGAAGGCGGTGGCCGGGTCGGCGTCGGCGACCGCGCCCAGCGCATGCAGCACCAGCACGAACTCGCCGCGGCTGCGGTTGGCGTCGCCCGCCAGCCAGCCTCGCAACTCGTTCGCCGGCAGGGTGTGCACGGTCTCGAACTGCTTCGTCAGTTCACGGCAGACGGTCAGCGCGCGCGCGCCGCAGGCCTCGGCCAGCGCCGCGGCGAGCGCGTCGACGCGATGCGGCGCCTCGAACAGCACCTGCGTCTGCGGGCTCGCGGCCAGCTGCTTCAGCGCGAGCGCGCGTTCGCCGCTGCGTTGCGGCAGGAAGCCGCTGAACGTGAACGGCCCGCCGATCGCGTCGCCGGCGACGCTGAGCGCGGCGGCCGCGCTGCTCGCGCCAGGGATCGGCAGCGCGCGATAGCCCGCGGCCCGCACCGCAGCCACCAGGGCCGCGCCCGGGTCGCTGATCGCCGGCGTGCCGGCATCGCTGATGTACGCGACGCGTTCGCCGCGCGCCAGGCGCAACAGCACGCCGGCGGCCGCCTCGCGCTCGTTGTGTTCGTGCACCGCGATCAGCGCCTTGCCGTCGATGCCGAGCTGGCGCAGCAGCGGTGCGCTGTGGCGCGTGTCCTCGCAGGCGACCGCATCGACCAGCGCGAGCACATGGATCGCGCGCAGCGTGATGTCGGCGAGGTTGCCGATCGGCGTCGCGACCACGTACAGTGCGCCCGGCGGGTACTGCTGCGCGCCGGCCGCGCTCGCGGCGGCCTGCAGCATCAACGAGGCGACGGGTGTGGTCACGACAGGGGTTTCGACAAAGGAAAGCGGCGACGCGGGCGAGGCACGCGCGCTGGCGCACCTCCTGGCCCAGGGCCTGACCCTGGTGCAGCGCAATTATCGGGTCGCGCGCGGGCCGAACGCGCGCGGCGGCGAGATCGACCTGATCCTGCGCGAACGCGACGGCACGCTGGTCTTCGTCGAGGTGCGCGCGCGGCGCGGCGCAAATCACGGCGGCGCGGCCGCCAGCGTCGGCGCAACCAAGCAGCGCAGCCTGATGCTCGCGGCCCAGCATTTCCTGCGCACCCAGCGCACGCTGCCGCCCTGCCGCTTCGATGTCGTCGCGATCGACGGCGGGCACATCGAGTGGCTGCGCGCCGCGTTCGATGCCTCGTGATGGAACCAGCCTGGTGCATCGGTGTCATATGATCCATGCCCATGCTTGAACAACGCATCCAACAACAGTTCTTCGACAGCGCCGACCTGAAATACGCGGCCGCCGAGGTGCTCGCCAAGCCGATCGCCGACGCGGTCAGCGCACTCGTCGGTTGCATCACCGCCGGCGGCAAGGTGCTGGCCTGCGGCAACGGCGGCTCGGCCGCCGATGCCCAGCACTTCGCGGCCGAATTCGTCGGCCGCTTCGAGCGCGAGCGCCCGGGCCTCGCGGCCATCGCGCTGACGACCGACAGCTCGATCCTGACCGCGATCGGCAACGACTACGACTTCAACTCGATCTTCTCGAAGCAGGTCCAGGCGCTCGGTGCCCCCGGCGACGTGCTGCTCGCGATCAGCACCAGCGGCAACTCGAACAACGTGATCGCCGCGATCGAAGCGGCGCGCGCGAAAGAGATGGTCGTGATCGCGATGACGGGCCACAAGGGCGGCAAGATTCGCGAGATGCTGACCGAGACCGACGTACTGATCTGCGTCCCGCACGAACGCACCGCGCGCATCCAGGAGGTGCACCTGCTGACGCTGCATTGCCTGTGCGACGCGGTCGACCTGCAATTGCTGGGCGAACAGGAAAACACATGACCTTGACGACACCTTCGCCGCGCCTGACCGCGCTGCTCGCCGCGCTCGCGGCCGTCACCACGCTGAGCGCCTGCGCCCCGCTGCTGCTCGGCGGCGCGATCGTCGGCAGTTCGATGGTCGTGACCGATCGCCGCACCTCGGGCACGCAGGTCGACGACCAGGCGATCGAGCTGAAGGGCGTCAAGCGCATCAACGAGATCCTCGGCGATCGCGGCAACGTCAGCATCACGAGCTACAACCGCATCGTGCTGCTGACCGGCACCGTGCTGGCCGAGCCCGACAAGGGCGCGGTCGAGCGCGTGGCGGCCGGCATCGAGAACGTGCGTTCGGTCGTCAACGAGGTCGCGATCGGCCCGGCCGCGTCGTTCGGCAACCGCTCGAACGACACCTTGCTGACGAGCAAGGTCAAGGCCAGCTTCGTCGACGCGAAGGACGTTCAGGTCAACGCATACAAGGTCGTCACCGAGCGCAGCATCGTCTACCTGATGGGGCGCGTGACCGAGCGCGAGGCGAATCGCGCGGCCGACATCGCACGCGGCGTCAGCGGCGTGCAGAAGGTCGTCAAGGTCTTCGAGATCGTCACCGAGGCCGAACTGGCCGACCTGCAGCCGAAGCCGGCGCCCCTGCCGGCCGCCAACAAGCCCTGATCAGCGCAGCCGGCGCAGCAGGCTCGAGGTATCGAGCCGGTTGCCGCCCTGCGCCTGGATGTCGGCATAGAACTGGTCGACCAGCGCGGTCACCGGAAGGCGTGCACCGTTGCGCCTGGCCTCGTCGAGCACCAGACCGAGGTCCTTGCGCATCCAGTCGACCGCGAAGCCGAAGTCGAACCGGTCGTCGATCATCGTCGGGCCGCGGTTGTCCATCTGCCAGCTCTGCGCGGCGCCCTTGCCGATCACCTCGAGGACGGCACGCATGTCGAGCCCGGCCCGGGTGCCGAACGCGATCGCCTCGGCCAGGCCCTGCAGCAACCCGGCGATCGCGACCTGGTTGACCATCTTCGCGAGCTGCCCGGCCCCGCTCTCGCCGAGCCTTGTCACGGCCTTCGCGAATGCCATCGCCACCGGCCGGATCGACTCGAACGCGGCCGAATCGCCGCCGCACATCACGGTCAGCGCGCCGTTGATCGCGCCGAGGTTGCCGCCCGAGACCGGCGCATCGATGAACTGCAGCCCGAGCGGCCGCGCCGCGGCGCTCAGCTCGCGCGCCACTTCGGCCGACGCAGTCGTGTGGTCGACGAACACCGCGCCAGGCTTCATCGCGGCGAACGCGCCCTGCATGCCGAGCGCGACCGAGCGCAGGTCGTCGTCGTTGCCGACGCAGGCGAACACGATGTCGGCCTGCGCCGCGGCCTCGCGCGGCGTGGCGGCGCTCGCGTGGCCGTGTTCGGCGACCCATTGCGCGGCCTTCGCCGGCGTGCGGTTGTAGACCGTCACCCGATGACCGGCGCGCGCCAGGTGGCCGGCCATCGGATAGCCCATCACGCCGAGGCCGAGAAAGGCGACGCGTCTTGCGGGCATCGGTTCGTAGGTCTTGCTGGTCATCGCGAAACGCTCCTTCAAATGCGAAGCGGCCTCCGAAGAGGCCGCCGGAATGGGATGGCACGAGCCTACACGATGGTCAGGTGCTCGGTGCCGGCCGAGAGATCGCTGCTGCGCGCGCGCTGGCTGTGCAGCTTGATCTGCAGGCGCAGGTCGTTGACCGAATCGGCGTTGCGCAGCGCATCCTCGAACGTGATCGCCTGGCCCTCGTACAGGTCGAACAGCGCCTGGTCGAAGGTCTGCATGCCGAGCTCGCGCGAGCGTTTCATGATCTCCTTGATCTCGGCGACCTCGCCCTTGAAGATCAGGTCGGAGATCAACGGCGTGTTCAGCATGATCTCGACCGCCGCGACGCGGCCGCGCCCTTCCTGGCGCGGCATCAGGCGCTGCGAGATCAGCCCCTTCAGGTTCAGCGACAGGTCCATCAGCAGCTGCGCACGCCGCTCTTCGGGGAAGAAGTTGATGATCCGGTCGAGCGCCTGGTTCGCGCTGTTCGCGTGCAGCGTGGCCAGGCACAGGTGGCCGGTCTCGGCAAACGCGACCGCATGCTCCATCGTCTCGCGGTCGCGGATCTCGCCCATCAGGATCACATCGGGCGCCTGGCGCAGCGTGTTCTTCAGCGCCGCTTCCCAGCCTTCGGTGTCGATGCCGACCTCGCGCTGCGTGACGATGCAGTTCTTGTGGGCGTGCACGAACTCGACCGGGTCTTCGATCGTGATGATGTGGCCGAACGAGTTCTCGTTGCGGTAGTCGACCATCGCCGCCAGCGAGGTGCTCTTGCCCGAGCCGGTCGCGCCGACGAAGATGACAAGGCCGCGCTTCGTGACCGCGACATCTTTCAGCACCTGCGGCAGGTTCATGCTGTCGATCGTCGGGATGACCTGCGGGATCGTCCGCATCACCATCCCGATGTTGCCCTGCTGCACGAAGGCGTTGACGCGAAAGCGGCCGACGCCCTGCGGCGCGACCGCGAAGTTGCACTCCTTCGTGCGCTCGAACTCCGCGGCCTGCTTGTCGTTCATCACCGAGCGCGTCAGCGCCAGCGTGTGCTGAGCCGTCAGCGGCTGCGGCGAGACCTTCGTGACCTTGCCGTCGACCTTGATCGCGGGCGGGAAGTCGGCGGTCAGGAACAGGTCGGAGCCGTTGCGCGAGACCATCAGCCGCAGCAGGTCGTTGACGAATTTGGAGGCCTGGTCGCGTTCCATGTCTTGTTCCTCTATCCAGGGAAGTTCTCGGGGAACTTGGCCTTGCCGCGCGCCTCGGCCGGCGACACGACGTTGCGCCGCACGAGGTCGGCCAGGTTCTGGTCCAGCGTCTGCATGCCCATCGCGTTGCCGGTCTGGATCGACGAGTACATCTGCGCGATCTTCGCTTCGCGGATCAGGTTGCGGATCGCCGCTGTGCCCAGCATGATCTCGTGCGCCGCGACCCGGCCGCTGCCGTCTTTCGTCTTGCACAGCGTCTGCGAGATCACGCCGATCAGCGACTCCGACAACATCGCGCGGACCATCTCCTTCTCGGCCGCGGGGAACACGTCGACGACACGGTCGACCGTCTTCGCGGCGCTCGAGGTGTGCAGCGTGCCGAACACCAGGTGGCCGGTCTCGGCGGCGGTCAGCGCGAGGCGGATCGTCTCCAGATCACGCAGTTCGCCGACCAGGATCGCGTCCGGGTCCTCGCGCAGCGCCGAGCGCAGCGCGTTGTTGAAGCTCAGCGTGTGCGGGCCGACCTCGCGCTGGTTGATCAGGCACTTCTTCGATTCGTGCACGAACTCGATCGGGTCTTCGACCGTCAGCACGTGGCCGAACTCGTTCTCGTTCAGGTGGTTGACCATCGCCGCCAGCGTCGTCGACTTGCCCGAGCCGGTCGGCCCGGTGACGAGCACGAGGCCGCGCGGCTTCAGCGACAGCTCGGCAAAGATCTTCGGCGCGTTCAGGTTCTCGAGCGTCAGGATCTTCGACGGGATGGTCCGGAACACCGCACCGGCACCGCGGTTCTGGTTGAACGCGTTGACCCGAAAGCGCGCGAGCCCCTGGATCTCGAACGAGAAATCGCACTCCAGCGCCTCTTCGTAGGCCTTGCGCTGCGAGTCGTTCATGATGTCGTAGACCATCCCGTGGACCTGCTTGTGGTCCAGTGGGTCGACGTTGATGCGCCGGACATCGCCGTGCACGCGGATCATCGGCGGCAGCCCGGCCGACAGGTGCAGATCGGAGGCCTTGTTCTTGACCGAAAACGCCAGCAGTTGGGTGATATCCATCGGGTCTCGGGTGGGTTGGCGCCGGGCCACAGCAGGCCGGGCAGCGCGCGCAGGCGCTGCGGGATACTCGGCGCATTATGGCGATGATCGCAGACAACATACAACAAGTGCACGAGCGTGTGGCGCGTGCCTGCGCGCAGGCCGGGCGGCCCGTGCGAAGCGTCACGTTGCTTGTCGTCGGCAAGACTTTCGGTCCCGAGGCGGTGCGCGAGGCTGTGGCGGCCGGGGAACACCGCTTCGGCGAAAACTACGTGCTCGAGGGCGTCGAGAAGATCGCCGCGCTCGGCGATCTGCGCGAGCGGCTCGAATGGCATCTGATCGGCCCGCTGCAATCGAACAAGACACGCGTGGTCGCCGAGCAGTTCGACTGGGTCCATTCGGTCGATCGGCTGAAGATCGCGCAGCGGCTGAGCGAGCAGCGCCCCGCGCATCGGGCGCCGTTGCAGGTCTGCCTGCAGGTCAACATCAGCGGCGAGCCGAGCAAGAGCGGGCTGCGGCCCGACGAAGTGCCCGAGCTCGCGCACGCGGTGGCGGCACTGCCGGGCTTGAACTTGCGCGGCCTGATGGCGATCCCCGAACCCGCGGCCGACTTCGCCGCGCAGCGCGCACCGCACCGCGCGCTGCGCGAACTGCTGGCCCGGCTGCAAGCGAGCGGGCTGGCGCTGGACACCCTGTCGATGGGCATGAGCGCGGACCTGGAAGCCGCGATCGCCGAGGGCGCCACGCTGGTGCGCGTCGGCAGCGCGATCTTCGGCGCGCGCCCGGCCGTGTCAGGCTGAGCGCAGCCGCGGCAGTCCGCCGCGCCAGAACACCACCGCGTTGCCGGCCGCGACCAGCATCAGGCCGAGCAGCGCCGGTGCGGTCCAGTGATAGCCCTCGACGAGCGCCGAGACGTTCAGCGCGACGATCGGGAACAGCACGGTGCAATAGGCCGCGCGGTCCGCGCCCATCCGGCCGACCAGTGTCAGGTACGCCGTGAAGCCGATCACCGAACCCGGGATCGCGAGATAGAGCCACGCGCCGACGTACTGTGGCGAGGCATCGAAGCGCATCGGCTGCCCGCTGACCACCGCCCACGCGGCGACCAGCGTCGCACCGATCGCCATCGCCCATGCGTTGGTCTGGATCGGCGTCTGGCCCAGGCGCTGCATCGCACCCGACAGCAGGTTGCCGAGCGAGAAGCAATATGTGCCGGCGAGCGCCAGCCCCAGACCCCACAGCGTCTGCGGCCGGCCCAGGTCCTTCAGCACCTCGCCGCCGAACAGCAGCAGCAGACCGGCCAGGCCGAGCCCGGCACCGAGGATCACGCGCGCCGACAACGCCTTGCCGTGGAACAGCCGGCCATTCAAGGCGTTCCAGACCGGCGCGGTCGAGAAGCAGACCGCGACCAGGCCGCTGGCGATCCACTGGCTCGCGTACAGGAAGCACATGAAGTTCAGGCAGAACAGGCACAGCCCCTGGCCGAGCAGATGCGGCCAGATCCCGCGCGGCGGCATGCGCCAGGCACGCCGCCACGCCAACCAGGCGAGCAGCACGGCGGCCGCGAGCCAGAAGCGGTAGGCGATCGACCACGGGATCGGCACCGGACCGAGTTGCAGCTTCAGCGCGATCCAGGTCGTGCCCCAGATCAGCACGGTCGTCAGGTAGAGCATCAGGTTCGTCATCGTGGCCGCAGTCTGCGGCGGCGCCGTTCCCTCGCGTGGCAGGAACTTGCGCATTTGTCGCCGAGCGCCGACGACGCAGCGCCGTCGCGGCTTAAGCTGCGCGCATGGATGCGTCCGGCCCGTCGTCTCCCGTCGCCCAGCTCTCGGTCGGCAGTGCGCTGCTGCGCTCGCGCGCGACGCTGCGCCGCGCGCAGGCGCTGCCCGGCGGCGCGTGGCTGGCGCACTGGCGCAACGCCGACACCGCGGCCGAGTATGTCCAGCCCGAACACCACACGCTGTCGTTCTACCTGACCGGCGGCCGCGCGGTGCGCTGCATCGAAGCGCCCGCGGCGCGTGGCGAGCCGGGCGCGATGTGCGTTCTGCCGGCTGGCCACGACTCGCGCTGGGTGATCGACGACGAGCTGCAGCTGCTGCACCTGTACCTGCCGCAGCTGCAGCTCGCGCAGGCGGCCGAGCGCTGGTTCGATCTGGATCCGCGCAGCGCGACGCTGGCCGATCAGATCTACTTTCGCGACGCCCCGCTCGAAGCGCTGCTCACCCGCATCGCCACGGCCGACTGGCAAGCGACCGACGCACCGCTGCAGCTGCAGCAACTCGCGCTCGACGTGCAGGCGCGCCTGCTGGCCCGACACACCGTGCATCGGCATTCGCCGCGGGCGGTGCGCGGCGGCCTCGCGCCCGCGGCGCGCCGCCGCGTGCTCGAGCGCATCGAGTCGGGCCTGCGCGAACCGATCGGCGATCTGAGCCTGGCCGCGCTGGCCGATGCGGCGTGCTTGTCCGAGCACCACTTCGCGCGCATGTTCAAGTCCAGTTTCGGCTGCAGCCCGCACGCCTGGGTGATGCAGCGCCGGCTCGCGCATGCACGGGACCTGCTGGGCGAGCGCCGGCTGTCGCTCGCCGAGATCGCCGCGCGCTGCGGCTACGCGCACCTGTCGCACCTGAACGCGGCACTGCGCCGCGCCGGGCTGGCCTCGGCCGCGCGCTATCGCGCGGCGGACGCGCCGCCGGCCGCGCGCGAGGCCGGTGCCAGCGCCAGCGTCATGAAGATGCTGTTCGGGTCCTCGGCGTAGGTGCCGAACGGGCCGGTTCGCGCGAAGCCAGCGCTCTCGTAGAGCCGGTGCGCCGCCTCGAAGGCGGCCACCGACCCGGTCTCCAGACTCAGGCGCTCGTAGCCACGGGCGTGCGCGACCTCGATGATGTGCGTCAGCAAGGCTCGTCCCGCGCCGGTGCGGCGCCGCGCCTCGGGTGTGCGCATCGATTTGATCTCGCCATGCCGGCGGTCCAGCTCGAGCAACGCACCGCAGCCGAGCAGCACCTCGCCCTCCCAGGCCGACCAGAACGTGATCTCGGGCTGGCGCAGTTTTTCGAGGTCGAGCGCGTGCACGCTTTCCGGCGGCCCGAGTGCGTGCATGTTGCGCAGGTGTTCGTCGAGCAGCGCGTGAATCGCCGGGCGGGAGAGGTCGTCGAGCTCGATCTTCATCGTGGCGCCTGTCGGCCGGCGGCCCGCAGCGGCGTGGCAGTCGCGATCACGACCGCGTAGCGCGCCGGGCGCCGGGTGGGGTTGTGGAATTCGATCGGCCCATCGATGTGCAGCGCGAGGCAGTCGCCCGCCTCCAATCGGTGGCTGGCGTCGCCGAGCGTCAGCGTCATCGCGCCCTCGAGCACCCAGACCTGCTCGTCGACCGCATTCGCCGGTGTGCCGCCTTCGAGCACGACGCAGCCACCCGCGGGAAACTCGACCTCGACGATGCGCAGCGGCGAGGGATAGTCCGGCGGCGAGACGTTGCGCCGCAGGTAGCCCGAGGCCGGATCGCGCCACTCGGTCTGCTCGGCACGCCGCATCAGCGGGCCGGGCGCATCGCGTTCGACCTCGAACAGCGCCGCGAGCGCGACGCCGAGCCCGCCGGCGAGCTTCTCGAGCACGACGGCGGTCGCGCTCGTCTCGCCACGCTCGATCAGCGAGATCGTCGAGCGGCTGATGCCGCTGCGCGCGGCCAGTGCGTCCAGCGACAGCGCGCGCTCGGCCCGCAGCGCGGCGACGCGGTGGGCGATGCGCTGGTTGATGTCGTCGAGATCGGGGAGAGCTTGTTCCGTCATGATGGATACATTGTCCAACATGTTGGAAACGTCGTCAAATCGGCAGCAACGTCGTGTTCTTGACCTCCTCCATCACGGCGTAGGTGCGCGTCTCGCGCACGCCTGGCAGCGCCCAGATCACCGAACCGACGAACTCGCGGTAGGCCTGCATGTTGGCGACCCGGGTCTTGATCAGGTAGTCGAAGCCGCCGGCGACGAGGTGGCATTCCAGGATCTCCGGTCGCACCTGCACCGCGGCCTTGAAGAGGTTCATCGCATCGTGCGTCGTGCGGTCGAGCACGACCTCGATGAACACCAGCAACCCGGCGCCGAGCTTGTCCGGGTTCAGCCGCGCCTCGTAGCCGAGGATGAAGCCGTCGCGCGTCAGGCGCTTGACGCGTTCGAGCACCGCGGTCGGCGAGAGATGCACCGCCTCGGCCAGCTTCAGGTTCGAGATGCGGCCATCCGCCTGCAGCACGCGCAGAATTCGCGCGTCGGTGCGGTCGAGCGCCGGCGGCGAAGGTTCTTCGATGCCCATGCCGAATTATTCTCCGTAGTCCGAGTTGATTTCGGAGATTAATGCTAGAGACATATCCATAACCTAGCAACCAATCCACCCCACGAGGTTGCCCATGTTCAGCGTCGCACCGCCCTCCGCCCGCCTGCCGTACCCGTACCGCGATGAATTCGCGGTCTTGTCGGCGCTGCTGCAGGACATCGAAGGCGCCGTCGACTGGCCCGCCGCCGCGCGCAGTGCGCGGCCCTGGGTGCAGGCCGTGCGCGAGCACCCGGCGCCGTTCTGGGCGATGGAATCGCTGCTGCGCGAGTACCCGATCTCGAGCGCCGAGGGCCTCGCGCTGATGCGCCTGGCCGAGGCGCTGCTGCGTGTGCCCGACGCCGAAACCGCGATCGCGCTGACCGCCGATCAGCTCGGCAAGGCCGAGTTCGATGCGGCAAAGGGCCACGAGGGACCGGGCGGAGCCCGGTCCGCGGGCGGCCCGCACAAGCTGCTCGCGAACCTGTCGGCAAGCGCGATCGCGCTGTCGAAACGCTTCCTGCCCGAGAACGATTCGGAAAGTGGCATCCTGAAGCGCCTGGGCGCGCAGACGGTCGTCGCCGCGACCGTGCGTGCGATCCAGCTGCTCGGCCGGCAGTTCGTGCTCGGCCGCTCGATCAAGGAGGCGATGAGCGAGGCGTCGTCCGCGCGCAAGGCGCAGGGTGGCCTGCGCTTCAGCTACGACATGCTCGGCGAAGGCGCTCGTACCGAGGCCGACGCGCAGCGCTACCTCGCGTCGTACCGGAACGCGATCGACGCGATCGCGAGCGGCCGCGTCGCCGACAGCCCGGAAAGCGCCGACGGCATCTCGATCAAGCTCAGCGCGCTGTTCTCGCGCTACGAGGAGGCGCAGCGCGAGCGCGTCTTCACCGAACTGCTGCCGCGCGTCTGGCAACTGATGGAGTCGGCCGCGCGCGCGAACCTGAACCTGACGATCGACGCCGAAGAGAGCGACCGCCTCGAACTCTCGCTCGACGTGTTCGAGGCGCTGAGCGCACGCGTGGCGCGCGAGTTCCCGCAGTGGCGCGGCTTCGGCCTTGCAGTGCAGGCGTACCAGACGCGCGCGCTGCAGGTCGTCGCCGAGGTCGCGCGGATCGCGCGGGCGCACGGGCTGCGCTTCATGGTCCGCCTCGTGAAGGGCGCGTACTGGGACGGCGAGATCAAGCGCGCGCAGGAGCTCGGCCTGAGCGGCTACCCGGTGTTCACGCACAAGCACCACACCGACATCTCGTACCTCGCCTGCGCGCGCGCGCTGATCGCGAACGCCGACGTGATCTACCCGCAGTTCGCGACCCACAACGCCGGCACGATCGCGGCGATCGTCGGCATGGCGCAATCCAAGGGCGCGGCTTACGAGATGCAGCGACTGCACGGCATGGGCGAAGGCGTTTACCGCGAGCTGATGCGCGACAGCGCGGTCCCGGTGCGCGTCTATGCGCCGGTCGGCGAGCACCGCGACCTGCTCGCCTACCTGGTGCGCCGGCTGCTCGAGAACGGCGCGAACTCGTCGTTCGTGCACCAGCTGTCGGACGAAGCGGTCGACATCGATGTGCTGCTCGCGTCGCCGCTCGTGCCGGCCGCACGCGCGGGCATCGCGCCGCCGGTCGCGCTGTACGGATGGGACGGCCACGACCCGCGCAGCGGCCGCGCGAACTCGGCCGGTGTCGATATCGCCTGCCTGGCCGAGCGCGCGCCGCTGGACGGCGCGCTTGCAGCGAGCGTGGTCGCGACCGTGCCCGAAACGACGAAGGCCGAAGTCGACGCCGCGATGGCGCGCCTGCACGCCGGCTCGCGCGGCTGGAGCCGCACGCCGCTGGCGCAGCGCGCCGCAGTGCTGCGCCGCGCTGCCGACGCGCTCGAGGCGCGCCTGCCCGAGTTCTGCGGCCTGCTCGTGAAGGAGGCGCACAAGACGCTCGGCGACTGTGTCGCCGAAGTGCGCGAAGCGGTCGACTTCTGCCGCTATTACGCCGACCAGGCCGAGCTGCGCCTCGCGACGCAGGCACTGCCCGGGCCGACCGGCGAAAGCAACGAGCTGCACCTGCACGGGCGCGGCGTGTTCGTCTGCATCAGCCCGTGGAATTTCCCGCTCGCGATCTTCGCCGGGCAGGTCGCGGCGGCGCTTGTCACCGGCAACGCCGTCGCGGCCAAGCCGGCCGAGCAGACGCCCGCCGTCGCGCAGCGCTTCGTCGCACTGCTCTTCGAGTCCGGCGTGCCGAGCGATGCGCTCGCGCTGCTGCACGGCCCCGGCGAAACGGTCGGCGCCGCGCTCGTCGCCGACGCGCGCGCCGCCGGCGTCTGCTTCACCGGCTCGACCGCGGTGGCCCGGATCATCAACCGCACGCTCGCCGCGAAAGACGGCCCGATGGTCCCGCTGATCGCCGAGACCGGCGGCATCAACGCGATGATTGTCGACAGCAGCGCATTGCCCGAGCAGGTCGTCGACGCCGTCGTGCAGAGCGCGTTCCGCTCGGCCGGCCAGCGCTGCTCGGCACTGCGCCTGCTGTGCGTGCACGAGAGCATCGCCGACGGCATGATTGAGATGATCCGCGGCGCGCTGCGGGAACTCAGCGTTGGCGACCCGGCGCTGCTCGCGACCGACGTCGGCCCGGTCATCGACGCCGAGGCCTTCGAGGGCCTGAGCACCCACATCGCGCGGCTGCGCGCGCAGGCCACGCTGATCGGCGCGGCGCCGGTCGAATCGGGCTTGCCGCGGCTGATCGCGCCGATCGCGTTCGAGCTCGCGCGCATCGCCGACGTGACCGAAGAGATCTTCGGCCCGGTGCTGCACGTCGTGCGCTGGGCCGGCGACGTCGACCAGGTCATCGCGCAGATCAACGCACTCGGCTACGGGCTGACGTTGGGCATTCAGACCCGCATCGACTCGCGTGCGCTGCGCCTCGCAGCCGCGGCGCGCATCGGCAACGTCTACGTGAACCGCAACATGATCGGCGCGGTCGTCGGCGTGCAGCCGTTCGGCGGCGAGGGGCTGTCGGGCACCGGACCGAAGGCCGGCGGCCCGCACTACCTGTATCGCTTCTGCGCCGAGCAGACCGTGACGATCAACACCGCGGCCGCCGGCGGCAACGCTGCGCTGCTCGCCGGGGCTCACTGAGGCGGCGGCGTGCTACTGCCACAGCCCGTGACGCTTGTGCCACGCCTCCAGCGATTCGCTCGGCATCTCGTCGACATGCACATGTCCGGGTCCGCGCGGCACATCGACCCAGGCCGGCGCCCACGCCAGACCGATCTCGAAGACCTCGGGCGGCTTCGGCAGCTCGGTATCGATCGCCGACGCATGCGGGTGCACGAGCTCAGGCCAGCGCGGGTCCCACAGCCACAGCGGACTGCCGCACTTGAGGCAGAAGTGTCGGCCGGCCTTCGAACGCGTCGTGCGCCGGCCCGGCTCGCGCAGCAGTGCGTGGTACACGCCGAGATGCCGGCGGCCGCGCACCTTCAGCGTCGCCGCGTCACCGCCGAGGTTGATCGCGTAGCCGCCGCTGCCGGCCGTCTTGCGGCAGATCGAGCAGTGGCAATGCATGAACGGCACCGCGCTCGACGACTCCAGCTCGAAGCTGACGGCACCGCAATGGCACGAACCTTCCAGATGCATGGCAACAACTCCTTCGATGTCGATGCGTACACTCTGCGCATGATCATGATCGCACCGTCACGATGAAGTCAAAGGCACTCGCTTTCATTGGCGGCGGCAACATGGCCGGCGCGATCATCGGCGGCCTGATCAAGAGCGGCCGCGCGGCCGGCTCGATCCTCGTCGTCGACCCGGGTGATGCCCAGCGCGCGAAGCTGCAGTCCGAGTTCGGCGTGCGCAGCTTCGCCGCCGCCGACGCCGCGCTCGCCGAGGCCGCCACGATCGTCTGGGCCGTCAAGCCGCAGTTCTTCCAGGCCGCCGCGGCGCCGTGCGCGGCGTACGTCGGGCAGGCCCTGCAGCTCAGCGTGATGGCCGGCCTGCGCAGCGACGCGATCGCGCACGCGACCGGCGCGGCGCGCGTCGTGCGTGCGATGCCGAACACGCCGGCGCTGATCGGCCAGGGCATCGCCGGGCTGTTCGCGCGCGACGCGGTCACCGCGGCCGATCGCACCGAGGTCGAGGCGGTGCTCGCGCCGACCGGGCGCACGCTCTGGGTCGATCGTGAGGAAGATCTCGACGCCGTCACCGCGCTGTCCGGCTCGGGGCCGGCCTATGTCTTCTATTTCATCGGGGCGATGATGCAGGGCGCGCGCGAGATGGGCCTGAGCGAGGCGCAGGGCAAGCAGCTCGCGCTCGCGACCTTCGCCGGCGCGACCGCGCTGGCGCAGGCATCGGACGAGGCGCCCGAGGTGCTGCGCGAGCGCGTGACCTCGAAAGGCGGCACGACCCATGCGGCGCTCTCGATGCTCGAGGCGCGCGGCGTCAAGACGGCCTTCGTGCAGGCGATGCGCGCCGCGCAGCAGCGCGCCCGCGAACTCGGCGACGAATTCGGGCGCTAGGCGCCTGGGCAGCGCGCCGCGGCGATGCCGGGTTCGCCGCGGCTCATGCAAAGCCCGCATGGGGGGAACAGCCACTTTGCGCTGCGGCGGGTCTACAGTCTCGCCCCATGCAGGCCCGCGCGCCACGAGCACGCGGCGCCGGAGCATGAACCCCAACCTCATCGAGACCCACATGAGCTACCTCTCCTACGTCAGCCAGAAGGGCGACACCGCTTGGGACACCTACATCTCGCAGGTCGACCGCGTGCTGCCCTACCTCGGCAACCTCGCGCGCTGGTCCGAAACGCTGAAGCGCCCGAAGCGCGCGCTGATCGTCGACGTGCCGATCGAGCTCGACAACGGCAGCGTCGCCCACTTCGAGGGCTACCGCGTGCAGCACAACCTGTCGCGCGGCCCGGGCAAGGGCGGCGTGCGCTACCACCCCGACGTGACGCTCGAGGAGGTGATGGCGCTGAGCGCCTGGATGACGGTCAAGTGCGCCGCGGTGAACCTGCCGTACGGCGGCGCGAAGGGCGGCATCCGCGTCGACCCGAAGCTGCTGTCGCTCAAGGAGCTCGAGCGCATGACGCGCCGTTACACCAGCGAGATCGGCATCATCATCGGCCCGCAGCGCGACATCCCGGCGCCCGACGTCAACACCAACGGCCAGATCATGGCCTGGATGATGGACACCTATTCGATGAACACCGGCGGCACCGCCACCGGCGTCGTCACCGGCAAGCCGCTGCACCTCGGCGGCTCGCTCGGCCGCGTCAAGGCGACCGGCCGCGGCGTGTTCGTGACCGGCCGTGAAGCGGCGCGCCGCATCGGCCTGAACCTCGACGGCGTGCGCATCGCGGTGCAGGGCATGGGCAACGTCGGCGGTGCGGCGGCCGAACTGTTCGTGCAGGCCGGCGCGAAGCTGGTCGCGGTGCAGGATCACACCGGCACGCTGGTGAACCCTAACGGCTTCGACATCGCCGGCACGATGGAGACGCTCAAGCGCGACGGCGGCATCGGCAACTTCGCCGGCGCCGAGCGCGTCGACAACGAGTCGTTCTGGGATGTCGACTGCGACATCCTGATCCCGGCCGCGCTCGAGTCGCAGATCACCGCCGCGCGCGCGCAGCGCATCCGGGCCAAGCTCGTCCTCGAGGGCGCGAACGGGCCGACGCTGCCCGACGCCGACGACGTGCTGCATGACCGCAACGTGCTCGTCGTGCCCGACGTCATCTGCAATGCCGGCGGCGTGACCGTCAGCTACTTCGAGTGGGTGCAGGATTTCTCGTCGTTCTTCTGGAGCGAGGACGAGATCAACGTGCGCCTGGACAAGATCATGGTCGACGCGCTGCGCAAGATCTGGGACACCGCGGACCGCCACAAGATCAGCCTGCGCACCGCCACGTTCGCGGTCGCCTGCGAGCGCATCCTGACCGCGCGCGAAGAGCGCGGCCTGTATCCCTGATCGACAGGATCGACACCGTGCAACCGGCCTCTTGAAAGCGCCGGCCCGGGCCAATATTTATCTTTTCGGCAGCGCCGGCCCGATCGCGGCGCCGCAGGTTTTTCAACGGACCCAGCGAAAGGAGATTTGGCCATGTATGAATCGTTGTTCAGTTTCCCCGGCGCGTTCGCCGGGGACTTTCAGCGCCTGTACGACCAGCTCGACGACCTGTTCGGCGTCGGCCGGCCCGCGGCGATTCGCTCGGTGGCGCCCGGCGCATTCCCGGCGATCAACGTCGGCAACACGCCGGAGAACGTCGAGGTCTACGCGTTCGCGCCGGGGCTCGACGCGTCCAAGCTCGAGGTGACGGTCGACCGCGGCGTGCTCACGCTCGCCGGCGAGCGCCCGGCGACCCTGCCGTCGGCCGATGGCAAGGTCAACGTCTACAGCCGCGAGCGCGTCGGCGGGGCGTTCCGCCGCGCGATCAGCCTGCCCGACGATGCCGATCCGTCGAAGGTCGACGCCAGCTACCGCGACGGCGTGCTGCACATCACCATCGCGCGCCGCAACCCGCCGGCACCGACGCGCATCGCGATCCAGTGAGCCCTCGAATGACAGGAGAACTCGCCATGGACAAGGAACAGTCTCTGACCACGGCCGACAAGGGCAGCAACGTCACCCCGACCACCGCAACGCAGGGCGCCGACAGCCGCTTCGTCGTGCCACGCGTCGACGTGCTCGAGGACGATTCGGGCATCACCTTGCTCGCCGACCTGCCCGGTGTGCCGAGGGACAGCCTCGAGCTGAAGATCGAGGGCGACACGCTGCTCGTCGAAGGTGTCGTCACGACGCCGATGCCGCAGCAGCTGCAATCGGTCTACGCCGAGGTGCGCGTGCCGCGCTACCGCCGCACCTTCACGCTGAGCCGCGAGCTCGACACCAGCCGCATCGAAGCGAACCTGAAGGACGGCGTGCTGAACCTGCGCATCCCGAAGCAGGAGCACGCGAAGCCGCGGCGCATCAGCGTTCGGGTCGGTTGAGCGCGGGGCGGCACTCCGTGCGCCGCCCTCAGACCATGCTGTCGAGCGCGACGCCGGCGAACACGGCAAGGCCGAGCCAGTGGTTCAGCCGGAACGCGCGAAAGCAGCCGTCGCGTGAGCGATCGCGGATCAGCGTGTAGTGCCATGCCGCGATCAGCGCCGCCGCCGCGAGGCCGGCGAAGTACGGCCAGTGCAGGCCGAGCCCGGTGCCGAGCGCGGCCCAGATCGCGATGAACAGGCCGTAGGAGGCCATCACGCCGGCCACGTCGAAGCGGCCGAGCGTGATCGCCGAGGTCCGGATGCCGATCTTCAGGTCGTCGTCGCGATCGACCATCGCGTATTCGGTGTCGTAGGCCAGCACCCAGAACAGGTTGCCGACGAGCAGCCCCCAGGCGAGCGCCGGCACCTGGCCCTGCACCGCGGCGAACGCCATCGGGATGCCGAAGCTGAACGCGACGCCGAGCACGGCCTGCGGCATCGAGAAGAAGCGCTTCGTGAACGGGTAGACGACGCTGACCGCGAGCGCGACGACGCTCCAGGCGATCGCCGCGGCGTTCGTCGTCAGCACCAGCGCGAACGCCAGCAGCGCGAGCGCGGCGCCGAACAGCAGCGCGTCGCGCGGGCGGATCGCGCCGCTCGTCACCGGGCGCTGCGCGGTGCGCTTCACGTGCTTGTCGAAATCGCGATCGGCGACGTCGTTGACCGCACAGCCCGCGCTGCGCATCAGAAACGTGCCGAGCACGAACACGGCGACCAGGTGCCAGCCGGGAAAGCCGCCGGCCGCGAGCCACAGCGCCGAAAGCGTCGGCCACAGCAGCAGATAGCTGCCAGCCGGCCGATCCCAGCGGATCAGGTCGAGGTACAGGTGCAGCCGGCTCGGCGGCGGGGCGGTGGGGAGATCGGTGCTCACGCGCGAATTATCCGCAGCCACGGCTGCCCCGCCGATGCGCGACACCGCTACGGCGTGCGCAGGGCCTTCAACCGGGCGAGCTTGCCTGCGTAGAGATCGTGGTCGCGTCGCGTCGTGCTCGTCTCCATCGCGCGCGCCAGGTGTTCGGCAGCGTGCGCCGTGTCGTTCAGTTCGGCATAGGTCACAGCAAGCCAGAAATGGAACTCGTGGTAGTCGGGCGCCCGCCTGACCTCGCGCTCGAACAGGCGCCGCGCGTCGTCGAAGCGGTGCTCGCGCAGCGCCGCCATGCCGAGCTGGAAGTCAACGAAGCGCGGGTGCGGATCGAGCCGATCGAGTCGCGCCTGCAGCGCACGGGCGTCGGCGAAGCGGCCCAGGTCGCGCAGCGCGAGGATCCGGTTCCCAAGCGCCTGCGTGTTGTCGGGCTCGCGCTCGTTGACACGGGCCCATGCCGCCTCGGCCAGCGCCGGCTGCTGGCGCTGACGATAGATCACGCCCAAGGTCACGTAGGCACTGAGCAGCTCCGGATCGCGTGCGATCGCCTCGCGCGCCCACCAATAGGCGTCGTCGGCGCCGCCGCGCACCAGCGCCTCGACTGCGCGGTTGTTCAGAAACATCGCGATGACGGTGTTCTCCTGCACGGTGCGCGTGCGCAGCACCCGGGTATCTTGCGACGGCAGGAAGTCGATCGTCCACGGATCGCGCTCGGTCGTCAGCACGCCGAGGCGCTGCATCCGGTCGTCCAGCGTCAGGTTGACATGCCCGATCGAGATCGCGATGTCGCCGGCGCGGTCGAAGGCTTCGTCGCCGAGCACCACCTGGTAGCGCACGGTCAGCCCGATCGCCTTCGCAAGCGCGCCGGTCATCATCACCAGGGCGAGGCAGTTGCCGGAACGCGCGTCGAAGGCCTGCGCGGCGGTGCGCGTCATGCTCGCGTCGTACTCAAGGCGCAAATCACCTTTGCGGTACAGCGCCTCCATCAGCCAGCGGCGCCGGTCGACGCCGAATGGCCCGTGGCGCAGGCGGGTCTCGATGTAGACACGCATCGGCTCGCTCAGCGCCATGGCCTGGGCCGCATCGACCGAGACCGTCGGCGCAGCGAAGAGTTCATCGTGGAACAGATCCGCGCTCGGCGGCATCGGCGGCGGCGTCGCGCAGCCGGCCAATAGCCACGCGATCAACGTGAGGGCGACGACGGCTTTCATGGGGGCGACCAGTCCCTCAATCTTCGGCCCCGCGCGGGGAAATTGCGACTGGTACTTTCACGGCGCCGGACAGGCCAGCACCCGCTCGACCCTAGCCGTCCAGCTGTTTCTGGAACACCAGCCCCGCATGCTCGCGCAGCGCATGGAACTTGATCTTCGGCCAGTTCGCCTCGATCGCGCGCAGCTCCGGGGCGTACTCGACCAGCACCGTCGGCGCATCGACCGCGTCGTAGGCGACGCGGTGGGCGTTGCCGTCGATGAAGCGCTGCAATTCCTTCGCGCCGCCGTCGGCCTCGCTGCAGCTGACCCAGCGCGCGACCTGGAAGCGGCTCGGCATGATGCGCGCCTTCACGCCGTATTCATGCTCGAGCCGGTGCGCGACGACCTCGAACTGCAGCTGGCCGACCGCGCCGAGCAGCAGCAGCGACGCGGCGACCGGCCGGAACACCTGGATCGCGCCCTCCTCGCCGAGCTGGATCAGCCCGGCCTTCAGCTGCTTCGTGCGCAGCGGGTCGGCGACCTCGACGCTGCGAAACATCTCCGGCGCGAAGAACGGCAGCCCGGTGTATTGCAAGGTCTCGCCTTCGGTCAGCGTGTCGCCGAGCTGCAGCACGCCGTGGTTCGGGATGCCGATGATGTCGCCGGCAAAGGCCTCGTCGAGCAGCTCGCGGCGCTGCGACAAGAAACTCACCACCGTGTTCGGCCGCATCTCCTTGCCGGAGCGCGAGACCCTGATCCGCATGCCGCGCTTGAAGTGGCCGCTCGCGACGCGCACGAACGCGATCCGGTCGCGGTGCGCGGGGTCCATGTTGGCCTGGATCTTGAAGACGACACCGGTCAGCTTCGGTTCGTCGGGCGCGACCTCGCGCTGGATCGCGACGCGCGGTCCCGGCGCCGGCGCCAGGTCGACGAGCGCATCGAGCACCTCGCGCACGCCGAAGTTGTTGACCGCCGAGCCGAAGAACATCGGCGTCTGGTGGCCGGCAAGAAACGCCTCGCGGTCGAACGGCGGCGCCGCGTCGGCGAGCAGCTGGATCTCGCCCTGGGCCTGCGCGTACTGCATGCCGAAACGCTCGGCGTAGGCCGGGTTGTCGAGGCCGGCGAGGATCTCGTCGTTCTGGTGGTTGCGGTCTTCGCCGGGGCGAAACACGCGCATCTGCTTTTCGCGCAGGTCCATCACGCCGTGAAACGCCTTGCCCATGCCGACCGGCCAGGTGAACGGCACGACCTCCATGCCGAGTTCGCGCTCGATCTCGTCCATCAGCGCCATCGGCTCCTGCACTTCGCGGTCCATCTTGTTCACGAAGGTCAGGATCGGCGTGTTGCGTGCGCGGCAGACCTGCAGCAGGCGCCGCGTCTGCGGCTCGACGCCGTTGGCCGCGTCGATCACCATCAGCGCCGCGTCGACCGCGGTCAGCACGCGGTAGGTGTCTTCGGAGAAGTCCTGGTGGCCCGGCGTGTCGAGCAGGTTGATCACGCAGTCGCGGTACTCCATCTGCATCACGCTCGAGGCCACCGAGATGCCGCGCTGCTTCTCGATCTCCATCCAGTCGGAGGTCGCATGGCGCGAGGCCTTGCGCGCCTTCACGCTGCCGGCGATCTGGATCGCGCCCGAGAACAGCAGCAGCTTCTCGGTCAGCGTGGTCTTGCCGGCGTCGGGGTGGGAAATGATCGCGAAGGTGCGGCGGCGGCGGACGTGGCGGCTGAGTTCGGACATGCGTGTGCGGCCGAAATCGCCGGCCGTCTCCTGGGACAACCGGCGATTATCGACGGCACCGCTCTCAGCGCCGCGGCGGCTCGAAATCCCGGCGCATCCAGTCGTCGATCAGGTTCTTCTCGTACGACAGCAATTCGCCGCTATGGAAACCGGTGCGGTGCAGGAAGCCGAGGTCGCGCAGCTGGCGCGAACCTTCCTTCAGCACCGCGCCCTGCGTCGACACCAGCTGGAAGGTCAGGTCAATGCGCGGCGGCGTCGAGTCGCGCACGATACGCACGTCCGACATCGGGGGCCGGCGCCAAGGCTCGAGCCTTCCAGCGCGCTGCACGTCGGTGATCGTGACCAGCAGGCGCTGCCCGTCGGGCAGCGCGCGTGCGGCGCGCTTCGCGACATAGCGGCTCAGCTCGTCGAGCCAGTCGGTGCGCTCCCCGAAGCTGCGGTCCATCTCGGTGAAGGCCGCCGGGTTGCGGTAGCTGACCTCGGCCTTGTCGGTGCTGAGGGTCGCACCCGGGATCGCGAATGCCGAGGCGGCTGCGGCAACGACGAGAAGCGCCGCCCCCAGCGCGGGGCGCAGCAGGCGGGGTGGGGTGATCGTGTTCATCGCGGGCTCCTGCGGTATGCGGGGGCGCGGCCGCCGGCGACTACGACGCCGGAACGAAGGGTCGCACCCGATCCAGCAACTTCGCAACATACGCCTCTTTTTCGCCGACCGGCGCGGCGTAGTGCAAAGCCCGCGCCGCCGCATCGAAGCCGGCGCCGCGCACCATCAGCCACGCGGCGAGGTACTGCGAGGCGAGGCACCCGCCGGCCGTGGCGATCGGCCCGCGCGCGTGGAACGGCGCGTCCTCGACCCGCACGCCGGCCTCGAGCAGCCAGGGCTTGGTCGTCAGGTCGGTGCAGGCCGGCATGTCGGCCAGCAGGCCGAGCCGCGCGAGCAGCAAGGCGCCCGAACACTGCGCGCCGATCAGCTGGCGGACGGGGTCGAGCTGCAGCCGGTCGAGCAGCGCGCCGCGCTTGCCGAAATCCTGCGCGATCGCGCGGCTGTAGAGGCCGCTGCCGAAGATCACCGCGTCGGCCTCGTTCGCGAATTCGAGTGGCTGCTGCGCCTGCACGGTCACGCCGCCCATCGACGTGACGTGCGCGGTCGGGCTCGTGATCTCGGCCTTCCAGCCCTGCGCGCCGAGGCGGTTCAGCAGCCCGAGCGCAATGAACGAGTCGAGCTCGTTGAAGCCGTCGAACGTGAGGATCGCGATGCGCACGCGCGAGGCTCAGGGCTCGAGCAACGCGCGCAGCATCCACGCGGCCTGCTCGTGCACCGTCAGGCGCTGCGTCAGCAGGTCGGCGGTCGGCTCGTCGCCGGCCTTGTCGGCGAGCGGGAACATGCTGCGTGCAGTGCGCGCCACGGCCTCGTGGCCCTCGACCAGCACGCGCACCATGTCGAGCGCGGCCGGCGGTGTAGCGGGGGCGTCCTTCAGCGAAGTGAGCGTGCCGAACTGGGCATACGACCCCGGCGCCGCGTGGCCGAGCGAGCGGATGCGCTCGGCGATCGGATCGACCGCGTTCCACAGCTCGGTGTACTGGACCATGAACATCGCGTGCAGCGAACTGAACATCGGGCCGGTCACGTTCCAGTGGAAGTTGTGCGTCGTCAGGTACAGCGTGTAGGTATCGGCGAGCAGCCGCGACAGGCCGTCGGCGATCGCCCGGCGGTCCTTGTCGCCGATGCCGATGTGGATGCCCGCGCGCGATGCCGCGCCGGGGGCGATGGATTTGGACTTGCTCTTGGCCATCGGGGACTCCTGCTGGATGAGGTTCTCGCGCAATGTAGCGCAGCTGATCAGGTTTTCGCGGCGACCGACAGCGTCGTCGCCGCGTCGGGGTCGACGGCACCAAGCGCGGCCAGCTTGCGCGCCACCGCCGCGCCGTAGGCCGGATCAGCCTTCGTGAAGTGGCCGATCTGGCGCTGTTTGGTCTCGGCGCTGACGCTCTTCATTGCGCCGGCGATGTTGCTGGTCAGGCGATCCTGCGCGGCCGCGTCGAGCACGCGGAACAGGTTGCCGGCCTGCGTGAAGTCATCCGACGTGCCGCGCTCGTCGAAGCGGCCCGCGGCAGCGCTCAGCGCCCAGCCCGCATCGCCGTGGCCGAAGCCGCGCGGTGCCGTGCCGGCCGCGTCGACGTTCGCGTAGTTCCGTGCCGACCCGCCGTTCTCGACCGCCATCGCACCGTCGCGCTGCTGGTGATGGACCGGGCAGCGCGGCCGGTTCACCGCCAGCTGCTGGTGGTTCGTGCCGACGCGGTAGAGCTGCGCATCGTGGTACGCGAACAGCCGGCCCTGCAGCATCTTGTCCGGGCTGTAGCCCATGCCCGGCACGATATTGGCCGGGCTGAACGCGGCCTGCTCGACCTCCTGGTGGTAGTTGTCCGGGTTGCGGTTGAGCTCGAGCACGCCCACCGGGATGCGCGGGAAGTCGCCGTACGGCCAGACCTTCGTCAGGTCGAACGGGTTCCAGCCGGTCCTGCGCTCCCAGGCCTCGGCCTGTGCCTCGGTCATCACCTGGATCGCGACGTCCCACTTCGGGAAGTCGCCCGCCGCGATGGCGTTGAACAGGTCGCGCTGCGCGTGGTCCGGGTCGGCCCCGGCGAGGCGCGCGGCTTCATCGGCGCTCAGGTTCCTGATGCCCTGGCGCGTCTTCAGGTGCCACTTGACCCAGACGCGCTCGCCGGTGGCGTTGATCAGGCTGAAGGTGTGGCTCCCGAAGCCGTCCATGTGGCGGTAGCCGTCGGGCGTGCCGCGGTCGGAGAACAGCATCGTGACCTGGTGCAGGCTCTCCGGCGCATGGCTCCAGAAGTCCCACATCATCTGCGGCGACTTCAGATTCGTCTGCGGGTCGCGCTTCTGCGTGTGCACGAAGTCGGGGAACTTGATCGGGTCCTTGATGAAGAACATCGGCGTGTTGTTGCCGACCAGGTCCCAGTTGCCGTCTTCGGTGTAGAAGCGCATCGCGAAGCCGCGCGGATCGCGTTCGGTGTCGGCCGAACCCTTCTCGCCGCCGACGGTCGAGAAGCGCACGAAGGTCTCGGTGGTCTTGCCGACCGCGGCGAACAGCCTGGCCTTCGTGTACTTCGAGATGTCGTGCGTGACGCTGAAGGTGCCGTAGGCGCCCGATCCCTTGGCGTGCACCACGCGCTCGGGAATGCGCTCGCGGTTGAAGTGCTGCAGCTTCTCGATCAGGTGGAAGTCCTGCAGCAGCAGCGGGCCGCGCGGGCCAGCGCCGAGCGAGTTCTGGTTGTCGGCGACCGGGAGGCCGGAGGCGGTGGTCAGGCGTTCGGACATGAGCGTTTCCTGGCGGTGAGGGGATGAACGCAAGTCTACGAAGGCACAATAGTCAACGCCAATTGATGATTGTTATCCGATAGATAGGCGTGAGGCCCACACCGCGTCGCCGCGTTGCTCAGGAGAGCCGCTTCACGCCCTCGAGCGGGCACGCGTAGATCGCGTTGCGCAGCGCCGCGATCGCTTCGTAGCGCGTGAACGTGCGGCGCCACACCAGCACGACGCGGCGTGTCGGCGCCGGCTTCGTGAATGCGATGTACTTGATGTGCGGTTGCGCGTCCTTCGGCACGCTGAGCTGCGGCACGACGGTCACGCCCATGCCCGACGCGACCATGTACTTGATGGTCTCCAGCGACGAACCTTCGAAGCTCTTGCGGATGCCGTCGGCCTCGCCGCTCCCGAAGCGCGCGTACTCGGGGCAGACCTCGAGCACGTGGTCGCGAAAGCAGTGGCCGGTGCCGAGCAGCAGCATCGTCTCGTTCTTCAGCTCGTCGGTGCTGATGCTCTTGCGTTTCGCGAGCGGGTGTAGCTTTGGCACCGCGGCCATGAACGGCTCGTCATAGAGCGGCGCGACCGCCAGCCCGGTGTCCGGGAAGGGCTCGGCCATGATCGCGCAATCGAGCTCCCCGGTGCGCAGCATCTCGAGCAGCTTCGCGGTGAAGTTCTCCTGCAGCATCAGCGGCATCTGCGGCACGTGCTCGATCGCCTGGCGCACCAGATCGGGCAGCAGGTACGGGCCGATCGTGTAGATCACGCCGAGGCGCAGCGGGCCCGAGACCGGGTCCTTGCCGCGCTGGGCGATCTCCTTGATCGCCGCGGCCTGCTCGATCACCGACTGCGCCTGGCGCACGATCTCTTCGCCCAGCGGCGTCACCGTCACCTCGTTCGCACCGCGCTCGAAGATCTTCACGTCGAGTTCTTCTTCGAGCTTCTTGATCGAGACGCTGAGCGTCGGTTGCGAGACGAAGCAGGCTTCGGCGGCGCGACCGAAGTGGTGCTCCCTGGCGACGGCAACGATGTAGCGGAGTTCGGTGAGCGTCATGGCGCGATTCTGGCCGAGGATCGCGCGCCAGGCCCGACACGATGCGCGCTCACGCCTTCAGGTAGTCCGAACGGCCGCCGAGCCAGCGCACGACGTGGTCGAGTGCGACCTGCGGGTAGCGGTCGAGCAGGACCGTCGCCGCCGCGTGCGCCTGATGCACGAGCGCTTCGTCGAGCGCCAGATCGGCGAAGCGCAGCAGTGGCGCGCCCGACTGGCGCGCGCCGAGAAACTCGCCCGGTCCGCGGATCTCGAGGTCGCGGCGCGCGATCTCGAAGCCGTCGCTCGTCTCCAGCATCGCCTTCAGGCGCGCCTTCGCGGTGTCCGACAGCGGCGTGCCATACATCAGCACGCAGGCGCTCGCGGCAGCGCCACGGCCGACGCGCCCGCGCAGCTGGTGCAGCTGCGACAGACCGAAGCGCTCGGCATGCTCGATCACCATCAGCGACGCGTTCGGCACGTCGACGCCGACCTCGATCACCGTCGTCGCGACCAGCACCGCCATCTGGCCGCTCGTGAAGGCCTGCATCACCGCGGCCTTCTCGGCCGCCCTCATGCGGCCGTGCAACAGGCCGACCGCCTGCCCCGGCAGCGCGGCGCTCAGGTGCTGGTGCGTCGCGGTCGCGTTCTGCAGATCGAGTGTCTCTGATTCCTCGATCAGCGGGCAGACCCAGTAGACCTGCTGGCCCTGCGCGACCGCGTCGCGGATGCGGCCGATCACCGCCTCGCGCTTCGAGTCGGCGAAGAGCTTCGTGACAACCGGCGTGCGGCCGGGCGGCAGCTCGTCGATCGTGCTGACATCGAGGTCGGCGAACAAGGTCATCGCCAGCGTGCGCGGGATCGGCGTCGCGCTCATCATCAGCGTGTGCGGCTCGATGGCGTTCGCGCGCAGTTTCTGGCGCAGGGCGAGCCGCTGCTGCACACCGAAGCGATGCTGCTCGTCGATGATCGCCAAACCCAGCTTCGCGAACACGACCTGCTCCTGGATCACCGCGTGCGTGCCGACGACCAGCGCGGCCTCGCCGGATGCAACCTGCTCGAGCATCTTCGTACGCGCCTTGCCCTTGCGGCTGCCGGTCAGCCACGCGACCGTGATGCCGAGCGGCTCGAGCCAGCCGACGAGCTTGCGCAGATGCTGCTCGGCAAGGATCTCGGTCGGCGCCATCAGCGCGCATTGCCAGCCGTCGTGGATCGCGATCGCCGCGGCAAGTGCGGCGACCACGGTCTTGCCCGAGCCGACATCGCCCTGCAGCAACCGGTGCATCGGCACCGCGCGCTGCAGATCGCGCGCGATCTCTTCGCAGACGCGGCGCTGGGCCGCCGTCAGCGTGAACGGCAGCGCCGCGAGCAGTTGCTGCTGCAGTCCCGCCGCGCGCACCTTGAAGCGCGGCGCGCGTTGCAGCTCGCGCTCGCGCTTGGCCTGCAGTTGCGAGAGCTGCTGCGCCAGCAGTTCCTCGAACTTGAGTCGCTGCCAGGCCGGATGGCTGTGGTCTTCGAGCGTCGCGATGCCGACGTTCGGTGCCGGGTGGTGCAGGAAGGTCAGTGCGTCGCGCAGCCCGAGCATGCCGCGCGGCACGACCTCGGCCGGCAGCAGTTCGGAGAGCTCGGCGCGCGCGAGGTTCGCGTCGACCGCCTTGCGCAGGTACAGCTGCGGCAACTGCGCGCTCGTCGGATACACCGGTGTCAGCGCGCTCGGCAGCGGCGTGTCCTCGGCGACGACCCGAAAGCTCGGGTGCACCATCTCGAGCCCGAAGAAACCGCCACGCGCCTCGCCGCGGACGCGCACGCGCCGGCCGACCGCCAGCGCCTTCTGGTGCGACGGGTAGAAATGCAGGAAGCGCAGCACCAGATCGTCGCTGCCGTCGTGCAGCCGCACGACCAGCTGGCGCCGGCCGCGGATCTGCACCTGGCTGTCGGTGACGACGCCCTCGACCTGCGCGCCGCTGCCGTCGCGCAGGCTCGCGATCGGCACCAGGCGCGTCTCGTCCTCGTAGCGGATCGGCAGGTGCAGCGCGAAGTCGATCGGCCGCACGAGGCCGAGCTTTTCCAGCGCCCGCTGCGGGCCGGACTTCTCCTGGCCGGCGGGAATCGCGGGAGCGGGGGGCATGGGAGAATTCTGCCTCCTCCTTGTTGGCACGGGCCGGTCCAGCCCTCAACCGATGACCTCGACCTACACGCTGAGCGATTTCGACTTCGCTCTGCCCCCCGAACTGATCGCGCAGCAGCCTGCTGCGCAACGCAGCGCCTCGCGGCTGCTCGACGGCACCGGCGCGCAGCCGGTCGATCGCGTGTTCCGCGAACTGCCATCACTGCTGTGCGCAGGCGACCTGCTGGTCTTCAACGACACGCGCGTGATCAAGGCGCGGCTGCTCGGCGCGAAGGCCAGCGGCGGCGCGGTCGAGGCGCTGGTCGAGCGCGTGCTGCCGGATCGCGAGGTGCTGATGCACCTGCGCGCAAGCAAGTCGCCGAAGCCGGGCAGCGTCGTGCACTTCTGGGGCGTCGACGGGGCCGACGCGTTCGAGGCCGAGGTACTGGGCCGCGCCGGCCCCCACGATGCGCTGTTCCGCCTGCGCTTCCCGGACGATCCGCTCGCGCTGCTCGAACGCCATGGCCACGTGCCGCTGCCGCCGTACATCACGCATACCGACACCGCCGACGACGAGCGCCGCTACCAGACCGTGTTCGCGGCGAACCCGGGCGCCGTCGCCGCGCCGACGGCCGCGCTGCACTTCGATGCGGCCCTGCTCGCCGAGTTCGCCGCGCGCGGCATCGCGACCGCGAACGTCACCTTGCACGTCGGCGCCGGCACCTTCCAGCCGGTGCGCACCGAGAACCTCGCCGAACACGCGATGCACAGCGAATGGTTCGACGTGCCGGCGCCCACCGTTGCCGCGATCGAGCGCACGCGCGCCGCGGGCGGGCGC
Organism: Rhizobacter sp. P5_A1; assembly: GCF_056400745.1. Taxonomy (NCBI): domain Bacteria; kingdom Pseudomonadati; phylum Pseudomonadota; class Betaproteobacteria; order Burkholderiales; family Sphaerotilaceae; genus Rhizobacter; species Rhizobacter sp. P5_A1. Next base: position 80,093 of record NZ_JBFUKR010000012.1, on the reverse strand, counting down.
ATTGTCGCGGTCGGTACGACGACGCTGCGGGCACTCGAATCTGCGGCGTGGTCGGCCCCGGCAGGTGGCCTGCTCGAAGCCGGCCAGCGCGACACCGACATCTTCATCACGCCGGGCTTCGACTTCCGCGTCGTCGACGCGCTGGTGACGAACTTCCACCTGCCGAAGAGCACGCTGCTGATGCTGGTCAGTGCGCTCGCCGGCTTCGAGCACGTGCACGCGCTGTACGCGCACGCGATCCGCGAGCGTTACCGCTTCTTCAGCTACGGCGACGCGATGCTGCTCGCGCGCACGCCGGCGGCGGATCGATCGGCCTGAAATGCGCCTGCGACAATTCCGCGCATGTTGACGTTCGATCTGCTTCGCACCGAAGGCCTCGCGCGCCGTGGCCGCCTGACGCTGAACCACGGCAGCGTCGAGACGCCGGTGTTCATGCCGGTCGGCACCTACGGCACCGTGAAGGGCGTGATGCCCGCGTCGCTCGAGGCGATGGGCGCGCAGATCATCCTCGGCAACACCTTCCACCTGTGGCTGCGGCCGGGGCTCGAGGTGCTGCGGCAATTCGGCGGGCTGCATCGCTTCGAGGCCTGGAGCAAGCCGATCCTGACCGACAGCGGCGGCTTCCAGGTCTGGTCGCTCGGCGAGATGCGCAAGATCAGCGAAGAGGGCGTGAAGTTCGCGTCGCCGGTGAACGGCGACAAGCTGTTCCTGACGCCCGAGGTCAGCATGCAGATCCAGCGCACGCTGAACAGCGACATCGTGATGCAGTTCGACGAGTGCACCCCGTACGAGACCCACGGCCACGTGACGACCGAGCACGAGGCGCGCGTCTCGATGGCGCTGAGCCTGCGCTGGGCGCGACGCTGCCTGACCGAGCACACGCAGCTCGAGAACCCGAACGCGCTGTTCGGCATCGTGCAGGGCGGCATGTTCGAGTCGCTGCGCGAGGAGTCGATCGCCGCGCTGGTGGAACTCGACCTGCCGGGCTATGCGATCGGCGGCGTCAGCGTCGGCGAGCCGAAGGAGATGATGCAGCGCATCGTCGCGCACACGCCGCACCGGCTGCCGGCGCACAAGCCGCGCTACCTGATGGGCGTGGGCACGCCCGAAGACCTGGTCGAAGGCGTCGGCGCCGGCGTCGACATGTTCGATTGCGTGATGCCGACGCGCAATGCGCGCAACGGCCACCTGTTCACGCGCTTCGGCGACCTGAAGATCCGCAATGCCCGCCACAAGACCGACGAGCGCCCGCCGGACCTGAGCTGCGTGTGCCATACCTGCGCGAACTTCTCGCGCGCCTACCTGCACCACCTCGACCGCTGCAACGAGATGCTCGGGCCAATGCTCGCGAGCATCCACAACCTGCACTACTACGTGAACCTGATGCGCGAGGTGCGCGAGGCGCTCGACGCCGGTGCGTTCGCGGCGTTCGCGGCGCGCTTTCGCGAGGATCGCGCCCGCGGCGTGTAGCGGCGCTCGCGCGGCGCGCTGTTGGCGCGGATCCGGTTGACGTCGGACAAGTCTTACGCAGCCCTGTCGTGCTCTCCCGATGGACGGCGCGGGCAGCGCGGCCTAGCCTCGGCACGTCGTCGCGGCACGTGCCGCCATTTGACGCACAGGGGGCCGCACCATGGCAACGATCAACGACATCATGACCCGCAAGGTCTCGGTCATCCAGCTCACGGAGCCGCTGCAGGCCGCCGCCGAGCGCATGCGCGACCTGAACGTCGGTGCGTTGCCGGTGTGCGATGGCGAGACGCTCGTCGGCATGGTGACCGATCGCGACATCGCGGTGCGCGGCGTCGCGGCCGGCCTGGTGCCGGCCGATGCGCTGGTGTCCGATGTGATGACCGACGAGGTGCACGTTTGCGCGCCCGGCGACACGGTCGAGTCGGCGATGCAGCAGATGGGCGAGGCGCAGGTGCGCCGGCTCGCGGTGCTGGACGGCGAGCGCAAGGTCGTCGGCATCGTCTCGCTCGGCGACCTCGCGACGCGCCAGAGCGCGCCGACCGACGCGACTCTGCGCGAGATCTCGGAGCCCGACGCGATCAAGTGAGCGTCGCGTGAGCGCGCCCGCCGACCGGCCGCGCGGCACCCGCCGCGCCGGTCGGTTTCAGCAGTTGCTGCCGCCGCAGGCCCGCTCGCTGCTGCGCCATCCGGGCGCGTTCGCGTGGCGCACGCTGAAGGCCTTTCGCGCCAACCAGGGGCTGCTGCTCGCCGGCGCGGTCGCGTACTACGCGCTGCTGTCGATCGTGCCGCTGCTGATCCTGATCGTGATCGCGCTGTCGCACCTGATCGACCAGGCGGCGCTGCTCGACACGCTGGCGCGCTACCTCGAATGGCTGGTCCCCGGCCAGTCGCGCGCGATCGTCCGCGAGCTGGCGGACTTTCTCGCGCACCGCGAGCTGATCGGCTGGGTGCTGGGCATCACGATGCTGTTCTTCAGCTCGCTCGCGTTCACGGTGCTCGAGAACGCGATGTCGGTGATCTTCCTGCACCGCGTCGTCGCACGGCGGCGGCGCTTCGTGGTGTCGGCGCTGCTGCCGTACCTGTACATCCTGTCGCTCGGCGTCGGCCTGCTGCTGGTCACGCTGGTCGCCGGCAGCCTGCAGGCGATCGGCCAGGAGCGGGTCGAGTTCCTCGGCCGCAGCTGGTCGCTGCACGGCGTGTCGGGCGCCTTGCTGTACCTGCTCGGGCTGGTCGGCGAGATCTTCGTGCTGACTTCCGTCTACCTCGTGATGCCGGTCGGGCGGCTGCGCGTCAGCCACGCGCTGATCGGCGGGGTGACGGCCGCGCTGCTGTGGGAGCTGATGCGCCACGTGCTGGTCTGGTACTTCGCGACCTTGTCGCAGGTCAGCGTGGTCTACGGTTCGCTGACGACCGCGATCGTCGTGCTGCTCAGCCTCGAGATCGCGGCGACGCTGCTGCTGTTCGGGGCGCAGGTGATCTCGGAATACGAACGGCTGGGCCGCGAGCCCGCACTGGCCTGAGCGTCACCAGAAGACCCAGTTCCCCGTCGTCACGACCCACACGCCGAGCGCCCCGTTCGTCACCGCGTGCGCGATCACCGGCACCCACAGCTTGCCGGTGCGCACGTAGAGCCACGCGTACGCGAGGCCGGCGACGATCGCCGCGAGCCACAAGGTGTGCGCCAGCACGAAGACGAAGGTCGACAGCACGATCGCCCTCAGCGCGACCCGCTGCGGCAGCACCGATTCGAATTGCGGGCTCTGGATCCAGCGCATCAGGAACGAGCGCCAGAACAGCTCCTCCATCACCGGCACGATCAGCGCCGCGCCGATCCAGCGCAGCACGACCAGCGGCCAGATCAGCTGCCCCTGCGCATCCAGCGGCAGAAAGCTCGCGGACGGGCTGCCAATCGTCATCCACGGCGCATCGAGGTGGATCCACAGCGCGTACACGACCGCGCCGACGCCAGCGCCGAGCGCAATCTCGCCCGGGCCGGGCCAGGTCTGCGGGACCAGCTCGCCGTATTCGCGCCAGAAGTAAGCGAGCAGGCCGCCGACCACGACGACCGTCACGCCGTAGACCCAGCGCGGGTCGATGCCCCACGAGCCGTCGGCCGGCACTTCGCCGCGCGCCACCAGCAACAGCATGAACACCGCGAACGGAACGATGCGCGCGATGGCCGCGCGGCTCAGCTGCAAGGCCATGGCGCGCGGCTTCCCGGAGGTTGGCAAAAGGCGCTCAGGATGCCAGAAGGTGCGAGACCCGCTCGCGCAGCCCCGCCGGCGTCACGGCCGCGGCCGGCAGCGCATCGCCGGCGACGAGCCCGACGCGGCTGAACCAGCCGCGCCGGAAAGGCTTGCTCATCGCCGCACCGTCCTTGCGCGAGAAATACGAGCCCCACAGGTTCTGCAACGCCAGCGGCACGACGGGCACCGGGTTTGATTCGAGCAGCTTCATCACACCGCCCTTGAACTCGCCGAGCTCGCCGTCGCGCGTCAGCGCGCCCTCCGGGAAGATGCACAGCAGGTCGCCGTCGTTCAGCACCTCGCGGGCGCGCGCGAAGGCCTGCTCGTACGCGACCGGGTCCTCGCGCTGCGGCGCGATCGGGATCGCCTTGGCAAGGCGGAAGAACCAGCCGAGCACCGGCATCGCGAAGATCCGGTGGTCCATGATGAAGCGGATCGGCCGCGGGCTCGCCGCCATCAGCAGCACCGGATCGACGAACGCGACGTGATTGCAGACCAGGATCGCCGCGCCCTCGGTCGGGATGTGCTCGTCGCCACGCACCCGGAAACGGTAGACGAAACGCGTGACGATGAACGCGACGAAGCGCAGGAAATACTCGGGCACCAGCATGAAGATGTAGAAAGCGACGACCGCGTTCAGCAGCCCGGTGATCAGGAACACCTGCGGGATCGTGAAGTTCGCCGCCAGCAGGGCACCGACACCGATCGAGCTGACGATCATGAACAGCGCATTCAGGATGTTGTTCGCCGCGATGATCCGGGCGCGGTGGCTGGGCTGCGAGCGCAGCTGGATCAGCGCGTACATCGGCACGCTGTAAAGCCCCGCGAACAACGACAACAGCGCCAGGTCAGCCATCACGCGCCAATGCGCCGGCTGCGCGACGAACGCGCTCAGGCCGAAGCCTGCCGACGGTGCAAGCCCGCGCGCCGCGAAATACAAGTCGATCGCGAACACGCTCATGCCGATCGAACCCAACGGCACCAGCCCGATTTCGACGTGGCGCTTGCTCAGCATCTCGCACAGCAGCGAGCCGGTGCCGATGCCGATCGAGAACACCACCAGCAGCAGCGACGCAACCTGCTCGTTGCCGTGCAGCACATCTTTCGCGAACGCCGGGAACAGCGACAGGAACACGGCGCCGAAGAACCACATCCACGAGATGCCCAGCAACGAGCGGAACACGACGATGTTCTCGCGCGCCAGCATCAGGTTGCGCCAGGTCTCGGTGACCGGGTTCCAGTTGATGCGCAGGTTCGGGTCGCTGCTCGGCGACGCCGGTACCGCCTGCGCGGTGATGCGGCCGACCAGCGCGACCGCGACGCAGGCGAACGCGACGTAGTACCGGCCGACCTCGGGGATCGCGACCAGCAGTCCGCCCGCGACCTGGCCCAGCAGGATCGCGACGAAGGTGCCCATCTCGACCATGCCGTTGCCGCCGGTCAGCTCGCGCTCGCCGAGGTGCTGCGGCAGGTACGCGAACTTGACCGGGCCGAAGATCGTCGAGTGCAGGCCCATCAGCAGCACGCAAGCGAGCAGCACGACGACGTTGCCGGTCCAGAACCCGAACGCCGCGAGCGCCATGATCGCGATCTCGAGGTTCTTCACGAAGCGGATCACGCGCGTCTTGTCGAACTTGTCGGTCGCCTGGCCCGCGGTCGCCGAGAACAGCAGGAACGGCAGGATGAACAGCGCACCGATCACGAGGCCGGCCATGCTGGCCGGCAACCAGCTCACCTGCAGCTGGTACGTGATCATCACGGTGAACGCGAACTTGAACAGGTTGTCGTTGCCGGCGCCGAGGAACTGGGTCCAGAAGAAGGGCGCGAAGCGGCGTTGCTTCAGCAGCGCGAACTGGTTCGGGTGAGCGTGCTCGTTCGGGTTCATGCGGTCCCTTGTCGGTTTGTGAGCTTGAGCGCAGGCGGAATCTACCGGATCACCTGCACCGGCCCGCCCAGCCCACTGCGATTCAACCACGCGAACACCGAGTCGACCGTGACGGTTTCGATGCGATCGCTGAACCGCTTCGCGTTCGGATGATCGTCGAACGCGATGTTCGCCGCGGTCAGGCGCCCGCCGAGTCGCTTCAGCGCCGAGATGCGCAGGGTCGTCGGCTCGTAGCCCTGGAGCTGCAGCCAGGCCTGCGCCCGCTCGCGCGTCTGCGCGGCCGGCTCCTGCGCCATCGCGAAGGTCTCGAGCGCCCACTGGTTCGACTGCTGGTAGGTCTGCGCCCACGGATACGCGACCATGCTGTAGGCCGGCGTGTTCAGCTGCGCGAGGCGCGCGTTGTCGCGCACAACCCCCAGCAACTTGGCCTGGACCTCCGGCTGCGGGATCACCAGCGCCGCCTCGTACTCGTACAGATCGTCGAGGAAGAATTCACCGAGGCCCTGGCGATACACCGCGGCGCGGGCGCTGCCGCACTGGTTCAGCTTGTGCACGATGCGCCAACGCTTGTTGGCGTCGCGATACGCGAGTCCCAGGTGCGAGTAGCGCACATGGTATTCGCTCAGGTTCTGGCCGGCGCGGGCGAGCACGACGACCTGCGCGCCACTCCGATCGAGCTCCGCGGCGACGTGCTCGGCCAGTTGCATCGCGCGCTGGATCGCATCGACGCTCGGCAGCCTGTTCTCGCAGCTGCGGCCGGCGTGTGCGGCGGTGCTGGCCGCGATCCAGGCCGCGACCAGCGCGGCGCGCGCGCGGGCGTTCACCGCGTCACCCGTTCGTTGTAGAGCAGCGCCGCGCCGATCTCGTTCGGGATGAACGCGATCGCCTGGCTTGCAGTCGAGAGCACCCAGCCGGTACTGACCGCCGTGACGACGACGACCGTGCCGGCCGCGACCGACAGCGCACCGGCCGCCTGCGCGCCGAGCCTGACACTGGCCCGCGCACCGTCGGACGCGCGCTCCAGCACCCAGATCGCCCCGGTCGCCGACGCCTCGACCGCGACGACCGTCAGCGTCGCCCCGGCCGAGAGGATCATCACCGGTGCGGCGATCGAGACCGCGATCGGCAGCGCCGACAGCGCGCTGACTGCGGACACCTCGGACTGCGCCCGTGCGCCGGCGAGGCTGGCCGTCAGCAGCGCCGCGACGGCGGCGGACAACAGGCGGCGGCGAATCGTTGGGATCTTCATGTGAATGCTCTCCAAGGTTGAGGTTCAGCGCTGATCGGCGTCGCGCATCGCGATACCTTGCAGGCGCGCCTCGGCCAGCGCGGCCTCGTGCGCATCGCGCAGCGTCTTCGCCAGCGTGAACACGGTCGAGATCAGGAACAGCCAGCCGACGCCGAGGAACGCCTTGTAGGTCGGGTTCACGTCCATGCGCCACAGGCCCCAGGCCGTCAGCCCCATCGCCAGCATGAAGCCGCCCCAGACGACCGCGCCCCACATCGGCGTATCGGTCTTGCGCAACTCGTTGTCGCGCACGTATTTGGCGAGCGCGAACGCGGTCGACAGACAGAACATGTAGCCCATCACCATGAACGCGCGGTCCAGATCGGCGCCTGGCAGGTAGGCGAGCCCGGTGCCGCAGAGCAGGACCGCGAGGCCGAACGAGACCCAGACCTGGAGGCGCCAGGCGCGCGTGTCTTTGCGGATCATGGGGGCTTGCATGACGGGTCTCTCGATCGGTTGTTGAACACGAGCGCATGTTCGGCCGCGTGCCCGACGGTATCAATCACCCGAAGGAGGGTCGCGGTCGCTCACCCCTCTGGTATCTTCTGACGCTACTTTCTGGAGGACTTCCTGTGAGCACCACGCACGATCTGGTCACCGCGCTGAAGGCCGAGCTGAAGGCCGCCGGCATCACCTACGCGGACCTCGCCGCACAGCTCGGCATGGCCGAATCGAGCATCAAGCGCATCTTCGCGAAGGCCGACATGCCACTGTCGCGCATCGACGAGGTGCTGCGCGTGCTGAAGATGGACTTCGCCGAGCTCGCGCGCAAGATCGCCGACGCGCAGCCGCTGCGCCGCGAGCTCACGCTCGAACAGGAGCGCGCCGTTGTCGCCGACCGCAAGCTGATGCTGCTGGCGATCTGCTGCGTCAGCCAATGGACCTTCGAGCAGATGGTCGCGACCTACGCGATCAGCGACGCCGAGTGCGTGCGCTACCTGCTGCAGCTCGACCGGCTCGGCTTCATCGAGCTGCGGCCGCTGAACCGCTACCGGCTGAAGGTCGCGAAGGGCTTTCGGTGGCGGCCGCACGGACCGGTGATGGCGTACTTCCGCGAGCACGTCGCCGACGACTACTACAGCGGCGGCTTCGACGGCGAGGGCGAGACCCTGATGCTGGTGCACGGCCAGATCAGCACCGCGCAGGCGGCCAACTTCGTCGAGCGGCTCCAGCGCGTCGGTCAGGATTTCGCGCAGCAGCACCTGGCCGACCAGAAGCTCGGCGCCGAGCACAAGCGGCCGTACACGCTGGTCGTCGGGATGCGCTCGTGGCTGTTCGCGGCGTTCCGCGATCTGAAGCGTGCGCCGGCACCGGTCGGCGGCTAGGATCGCGGCGGGAGGAACCTTCGACATGCGCCACGCCATCATCGTTGCCAGCCTGCTGACGTCCACGCTCGCGAGCCATGCCGCCGAACGGGCGATCGACAAGGAGCTTGTCGTTGCCGCGCCGGTCGAGGCGGTCTGGCAGGACTGGACGACGAAGGCCGGTATCGAGTCCTTCTTCGCGCCCGAGGCCGAGATCGAGCCGCGCGTCGGCGGTGCATTCCACATCCACATCGATCCCTACGGCGAGCCCGGCCTGAAAGGCGCCGACGACATGCGCTTCATGGCGCTGCAGCCGATGAAGATGCTCAGCTTCGACTGGAACGCACCGCCCTCCTTGCCGCAGGCGCGGCAGCAGCGCACCTTCGTCGTCGTGCGGCTGTTCGATGTCGACGGCAAGACGACGCGCGTGACGCTGCACCACGTCGGCTGGGGCGACGGCGGCGAATGGGACAAGACCTTCGCCTATTTCGACCGCGCCTGGGGCAACGTGCTCGCCAACCTGAAGAAGCGCCACGAAACGGGCCCGCAAGACTGGAGCGACTGGCGCGAGCAGCTTCGCCGCATGCACGCGGCGCCGGCCAGGTAGGCGCCGCAGGCGCCCAGGGGCTGTCATCAGCCGGGGCGCTGCTCCAGCAGGTAGTTCGCGCCGTCGTACTGACCGAGCGTGTCGGTCAGGTAGGGCAGCACCTTCAGCAGCTCGTCGTGCAAAGTGAACGGCGGGTTGATGACGAACATGCCGCTGCCGGCGAGGCCGAAGCCTTGCTGGTCCGGCTGCTGCACCGTCAGCCGCGCGTGCAGCCAGCCTTTCGGCGCGAGCGCCTCCAGGCGCTTGGGCAGCTGCGCCGCCTCGAGCTTGCTGACCTGCGGGTACCAGACCAGGTAGACGCCTTCGGCGAAGCGGCCGATCGCCTCGCGCAGCGAAGCGATCACACGCCCGTAGTCCTTGTGGCCCTCGTAGCTCGGGTCCATCAGCACCACGCCGCGGCGCGAACCCGACAACAGCGGCGGCACCTGGCTCTTCAGGCCGTCGAAGCCGTCGGTGTCGTAGACCTCGGCACCCTTGAGCTCGCCGATGTAGGACTGCAGGATGCGGTGGTCGGTCGGGTGCAGCTCGAACATCCGCAACTGATCCTGCGCGCGCAGCAGCATCTGCGCGAAGGCCGGCGAGCCCGGGTATTGCTCGAGTCGGCCATCGGGATTGAATCGGCGCACCAGTTGCACGTAGTCAGCGACCGCCTCGGGCAGGTCGTCGCGGTCCCAGAGGCGCAGGATGCCCTGCTCGAACTCGCCCTTCTTCTGCGCGAAGCGGCCCTCCAGCGAATAGCCACCGGCCCCGGCGTGGGTGTCGACGAGCCGGTACGGCTTGTCCTTCTGGTTCATGTAACGCAGCACGAGCGTCAGCACGGTGTGCTTGAGGACGTCGGCGTGGTTGCCCGCGTGAAAGGCGTGTCGGTAGGCGAGCATGGTGCCAAGTGTCGGTGAAATCAGCCCGGCACTGTAGCCGGTGCGACACCGTGCTCGGAACGCAAAACGGGCGGTCTCGCGACCGCCCGTTCGTCATTCGCCGCGCCGCGCGGTCACGCGGGGATGCGCAGCACCTGCCCCGGGTAGATCTTGTCCGGGCTCGAGAGCATCGGCTTGTTCGCCTCGAAGATCTTCGGGTACTCGTTCGCGTTGCCGTACTGGTTCTTCGCGATCGCCGACAGCGTGTCACCGCGCACCACCGTATACCAGCGCGACGCGTCGGCCGGTTCCGCGACCGTCATTGCATCGTCGACCTGCGTCACGCCGGCGACGTTGCCGCAGCACAGGATGACCTTTTCCCGGGTGGCCTGGTCGGGCGCTTCGCCGGCGACCGAAACGGTGCCGGTCGCGCCGTCGAAGGCGATGTCCAGCGCGTCGACCTTCAGATTCTGCGTGCCGACGTAGGCGGCGATCGCATCGGCCGCGGTCTTGTTCGCCGCATCGACGTCGACCGCCGGCGCGTCGGGCGCGGGTGTCTTGTGACCGAAGAGTTTTTCGCCGGCGTCCTTGATGAAACTGATGAGGCTCATGAGCTTGCTTCCGTGGTGAGGTCAATGAACGACAGCGCGGGATGCAACGCACCCGGGCCAGCGCTCACGCAATGTAGCGAGGCCGCACGGCCGGCGACATCCCCAACGAATGCCGGTGTAACAGGCGCCATGAAGGTCGCGCCCAGCGTCGGCCCGGCGCGACGCGCGCGCGACGGAGTGCCGAAAAGCGGGCTCGCGCGCCGGCGATGCGGCCTCAGCCGACGCGGTAGCCGCGGTGCGCCGCGACGACGCGCTGGCCCTTCGGCCCCGCGATCCAGGCGACGAACAGCTTGCCTGCCGGGTGGCTGACGCGAAACGCCCGCATCACGTGCACGGCCTCGACCAGTTGCGGATCACCTTCGACCAGCACCGCGAGCGGCGCGCCGCCCTGCGCGGCCCACGCGCCGCGCTCGACCAGCGCGTAGGCACCACGCTCGCGGGCCTGCGCAATCAGGCTTGACCGCGCGTCGGCCGCCACGTACCACGGCGCCGCCGGGCCGACCTTCGCGCCACGCCACAAGGCCTGCTCGAGCACGTGCGTGCCCGAGCCGTCGGCGGCCGATGCGAACACGACCGCGTCGGGCAGTGCGAGCGCCGCGTTGCGCAGCTGGATCAGCGCGTCGGTGGCGCTGGCCAGGCCTTTGATACCGGCCGGGTCCTTGGCCTTGCCGCGCGGCGCCGGGCCGACAAGCACGAAGTCGCCGCTGGCGATCGCGTGGCGGTCGTGCGCGAGGCCTTGCTGTTCGCGCCTGATCTCGGCCTCGGGGACGTTCGTCAACGCGGCATCGAATTCCCCACGGTCGAGCGCATCGAGCAGCGGCAGCGCCGGCGCGCTGACGAGCTTGACGGCCACGCCGGTGTCGCGCCCGAAGCCTTGCTGCAAGGCCTTTGCCAGGCCGGCGTCGAACAGCGCGGTATCGACGCCGAGCCGCATCGGGTCGGCCAACGAGCGCCGCTGCTGCGCCTGCAGCGCCGAAGCCGGCAACAGCGTGGCCAGCGGCATGGACAACAGATGGCGGCGCGAGATCATCGGCGCATTATTGCCGTCAGGGCCGTGCGCGACGCCCCCCGCTGCGTGCGCCGCGGGCGCCGGAAGCGTCAGAAATTGCACGCATGACCCCATACAGAAACCGCATAACGCCCCGGATCCCGGTGGTTACGAGGCCATTACACTGACCCGACAATCGATCCAAGGAACTGTGCAGGGGGCGCGTCGATCCGACCAGGCCCACCGCCTGAAACCGGCTGTAACCCAGAAGGTTGCGACCCAGCGCCCAGCGGCATTGGGCAAGCCCGCCAGACCCGAGAACCGGGCGCGGCGGATTTGCCCAATCCCGCTTTTTTTGACTTCACTGATTGGATCCGCCATGAATCGTCCCGTGATGGAAGGGCTCGCGCTGAACGTTCCCGCCAACTTGCGCCACGCCAAACTGATCGCCTGGGTGGCCGAGATGGCCACGCTGACCGAGGCCGCCGGCGTCCACTGGTGCGACGGCAGCACCGCCGAGTACGACCGCCTGTGCGGCCAGCTCGTCGCCGCGGGTACCTTCAAGAAGCTGAACCCGGAGCTGCGTCCGAACAGCTACCTCGCCTGCAGCAGCCCGAGCGACGTCGCGCGGGTCGAAGACCGCACGTTCATCTGTTCGGAGCGCAAGGAAGATGCCGGCCCGACCAACAACTGGATGGCGCCGGCCGAGATGCGCCAGCTGCTGCAGACCGGGCCGAACGCGCTGTTCCGTGGTGCGATGCGCGGCCGCACGATGTACGTCGTGCCGTTCTCGATGGGCCCGTTGGGCTCCCCGATCGCGCACATCGGCGTCGAGCTCTCCGACAGCGCGTATGTCGCCGTCAACATGAAGGTGATGACGCGCATGGGCGCGAAGGTGCTGGCCGAGCTCGGCACCGACGGTCGCTTCGTGCCCTGCATGCACAGCGTCGGCGCGCCGCTGCAGCCGGGGCAGAAGGATGTGAGCTGGCCCTGCAACGAGACCAAGTACATCGTCCACTACCCCGAGACCCAGGAGATCTGGAGCTACGGCTCGGGCTACGGCGGAAACGCGCTGCTCGGCAAGAAGTGCTTCGCGCTGCGCATCGCGTCCAACATGGGCCGGCTGGCGTCGCAGGGCGCTGCCGGCAACCCGGGCTGGCTCGCCGAGCACATGCTGATCCTCGGCGTGACCTCGCCCGAGGGCAGCAAGCACTACGTCGCTGCGGCGTTCCCGAGCGCCTGCGGCAAGACCAATTTCTCGATGCTGATCCCGCCCGCCGGTCTGGCCGACTGGAAGGTCACGACGATCGGCGACGACATCGCCTGGATCAAGCCCGGCGCCGACGGTCGCCTGTATGCGATCAACCCCGAGGCTGGCTATTTCGGCGTCGCACCCGGCACCAACGACCTGACCAACCTCAACTGCATGGCCAGCCTGAAGCGCGACGTGATCTTCACGAACGTCGCGCTGACCGACGACGGCGATGTCTGGTGGGAAGGCCTGACCGAGACGCCGCCCGCGCACCTGCTCGACTGGCAGGGCAAGGACTGGACGCCCGCGCTCGCAAAGGAAACCGGCACCGGCGGCAAGCCCCGGCCCGCCGCGCACCCGAACTCGCGCTTCACGGTGGCCGCGACGAACAACCCGGCGCTCGATCCCGACTGGGACAACCCGGCCGGCGTGCCGATCAGCGCGTTCATCTTCGGCGGCCGGCGCTCGACGACCGTCCCCCTCGTCACCGAGGCGCGCAACTGGGTCGAAGGCGTCTACATGGCCGCGACGATGGGCTCGGAGACGACCGCGGCCGCGGCCGGCGCGCAGGGCGTCGTCCGGCGCGACCCGTTCGCGATGCTCCCGTTCGTCGGCTACAACATGAGCGACTACTTCCAGCACTGGCTCGATCTCGGCAAGACGCTCGAGGCCTCGGGCGCCAAGCTGCCGAAGATCTACTGCGTCAACTGGTTCCGCAAGGGGCCCGATGGCAAGTTCGTCTGGCCGGGCTACGGCGAGAACATGCGCGTGCTGCAGTGGATGATCGGACGCGTCGAGGGTCGCGCAAAGGGTAGTGAGAACGCGTTCGGCACGACGCCGCGCTACGGCGATCTGAACTGGAATGGCCTCGATTTCACGCCAGCGCAGTTCGACCAGGTCACCAGCATCGAGCTCGGCGCCTGGAAGACCGAGATCGGCCTGCACGCGGAGCTGTTCCAGCAGCTCGACTATCACCTGCCAGCCGAGATGACCGCCACACGGGCGGCGCTCGAGAAGCGGCTCGCGGCCTGAGCGTCGCGGTCGGGCCCTGACGGAAAGGCCGGCAATCGCCGGCCTTTCGCGTTTCCGGGTGTCCGGCGCTCAGTCGGCGTGCTGGCCTTCGTGACGGGCGGCCGCAGCGTACAGGTCGGCGGCAAAGCCGGGGTCGGTCTTCGAGTAGCTGTAGGCCAGGCGGCGAACCTTCTGGGCTTCGAGCGCCGCCGATTCGGACGCGCTGCGAGCCGCCGGCGCGCGCAGGCTGGCAGGGATCAGGCTGGCCAGCGTCGCGAGGGCATGCTGGGCGAAACGGCTGCGTTGCACTTGGGCGTGCAGGATGGCGGTGGTCATGGTGTGTTCCTTGCTTGAATCGGTTGAGTGATCGGCGGCTTCAGGCCAGGGGCCCTTGGCGGCTGGCGGCGCGAAGCTCCTTGGCCAGTTCGGGCTGAAGCGCTTCGCATTGGTCGGCAAACGCCATCAGATGGCGCTGGGCGCGGGCGCGGCCCGAGGCCTCGAGGACATCCCACAGGCCGTTCGCGGCGCGACGCAACCAACGGGTCAACCCTGCGCCAGCCGAGACGGCGGCCTGAGCTGCGGAGCCCGACGGCAGTGATGTGACAGCGGTGTTCATGCGAAATCTCCTTGAAGCGGCGGGGCCGAAGCTCCGGATGCCCCGAAGATTAGGGTTAACCCGCATAATTCACCAATCAATCTTATGAATCGCCGGTATCACCGTGGCGCATGACGATGGCTTCCGCCCTGAACTTCCGCACCCTCGACCTGAACCTGCTTCGGGTTTTCGACGTCGTGATGGCCGAGCGCAACTTGACGCGCGCCGCCGAGCGCCTGTCGATCACCCAACCTGCAGTCAGCAATGCGTTGAAGCGCCTGAAGGATTCAGTAGGTGAGGACTTGCTCACAAGAGCCGCCTCGGGCGTCAAGCCGACGCCGCGCGCCGAGGCCTTGTGGCCCGAGGTGCGGGCGGCGCTGGGCCACTTGCGGGCCGCGTTGTCGCCGGGCGAATTCAATCCACAGACCGATGCGGCGACCTTCCGCATCGCGATGGCCGACGCCACCGCGGCGCTGTTCATGCCGCCATTGGTGCAGCAGATCGAACACGGCCAGGCGCTCGCCAGCGTGCGCGTGCTGCCGCTGCAGACGCGCGACCCGGCCCCGATGCTCGAACGTGGCGACGCCGACCTCGCGATCGGCTACTTCCCCGAGACCGTCTCGGCCCTGACCGGCCAGGGCGCCGATTCGCCGCTGCGCCACGCCCGGTTGCACGACAGCGAGTACGTCTGCGTGATGCGCGAAGGTCACCCGCTCGCCGAAGGCGAACTGAGCCTCGACGCTTACTGCGCCGCCGACCACCTGCTGGTCAATTTCGCCGGCCGCCCGTATGGCCTGGCCGACCAGGCGCTCGCGGCGCTGAACCGCAAGCGCCGTATCGTGCTGACCGTGAACCAGTACTTCACGGCCGGCCGCGTCGTCGCGAACAGCAACCTGTTGACCGTCCTGCCGGCGTATTTCGTCGGTGCGACCGGCTATCGCGAGCAGGTCGTCACGCGCCCGCTGCCCTTCCACCTCGCCGGGCTGCACGTCGCGATGCTCTGGCACCAGCGCCACGACCGCGTCAGCAGCCACCAGTGGCTGCGCGCGCGGCTCCTCGAAGCGGCGTCGCAGCAGGCCGTGTGAGCCTCGTCCGGCCGCGCCCGGTTGACGCCGCGCGCGTCTTCCCGCATGCTCACCAAGTGGTCTAGACCACTTGGCCTTCCCAGCATGAAAGCGACGCGCCCGATGAATTCCAGCACCGACCTCAACACCGTCGCCGACGCCGCGCGCCGCGGCGCCCGTTCCGCCCCCGGCCGCATCGTGCGCGCGCCGCACGGCAGCACGTTGCACTGCAAGTCGTGGCTGACCGAAGCGGCGTTCCGGATGCTGCAGAACAACCTCGACCCCGAAGTCGCCGAGCGCCCCGAAGAGCTCGTCGTCTACGGCGGCATCGGCCGCGCGGCGCGCGACTGGGCCTGCTTCGACAGGATCCTTGAATGCCTGCGCGTGCTCGAGGACGACGAGTCGCTGCTGATTCAGTCGGGCAAGCCGGTCGGCGTGTTCAAGACCCACGCCGACGCGCCGCGCGTGCTGCTCGCGAATTCCAACCTCGTACCGAAATGGGCCACCTGGGAACACTTTCATGAGCTCGACCGCCAGGGCCTTTTCATGTACGGCCAAATGACTGCTGGATCGTGGATCTACATCGGCACGCAGGGCATCGTGCAGGGCACCTACGAGACCTTCGCCGAGGCGGGCCGCCAGCACTACGGCGGCGACCTCGCCGGGAAGTGGATCCTCACCGCCGGTCTCGGCGGCATGGGCGGCGCGCAGCCCCTGGCGGCGACCTTCGCCGGCGCGGTTTCGTTGAACATCGAGTGTCGACAGGCCAGCATCGACTTCCGGCTGCGCACCCGCTACGTCGACGAGCAGGCCACCGATCTGGACGACGCACTCGCTCGCATCGCGAGATACACGGCCGAGAAGAAGGCGGTGTCGATCGCGTTGCTCGGCAATGCCGCGCGCATCCTGCCGGCGCTGGCCGAGCACTTCAAGAACGGCGCGGGCAACCGGCCCGCGCTGGTGACCGACCAGACCTCGGCGCACGACCTGATCCACGGTTACCTGCCGCTCGGCTGGTCGGTCGAGGAATGGCGGGCAGCGGCCGCCGACTCGTCGCGGCACGCCGAACTGAAGGCCGCGGCCGCGAAGAGTTGCGCCGAGCATGTCAAGGCGATGCTGCTGTTCCAGGCGATGGGCGTGCCGACCGTCGACTACGGCAACAACATCCGCCAGGTCGCGTTCGACGAAGGCGTGAAGAACGCGTTCGACTTCCCCGGCTTCGTGCCGGCCTACATCCGGCCGCTGTTCTGCGAGGGCAAGGGCCCGTTCCGCTGGGTCGCGCTGTCCGGCGACCCGGAAGACATCCGCAAGACCGACGCGAAGATCAAGCAGCTGTTCCCGCACAACGCGCACGTGCACCGCTGGCTCGACATGGCCGGCGAGCGCATCGCGTTCCAGGGCCTGCCGGCGCGCATCTGCTGGCTCGGCCTCGGCGAGCGCCATCTGGCGGGGCTGGCCTTCAACGAGATGGTCGCGAGCGGCGAGCTGAAGGCGCCGATCGTGATCGGCCGCGATCACCTCGACACCGGTTCGGTCGCGAGCCCGAACCGCGAGACCGAAGCGATGCGCGACGGCACAGATGCCGTCTCCGACTGGCCACTGCTGAACGCGCTGCTGAACGTCGCCGGCGGCGCGACCTGGGTCTCGCTGCACCACGGCGGCGGCGTCGGCATGGGCTACTCGCAACACGCCGGCATGGTGATCGTCGCCGACGGCAGCGCGGCCGCGGCCAAGCGCCTCGCGCGCGTGCTCGTCAACGACAGCGGCTCGGGCGTGATGCGGCACGCCGATGCCGGCTACGACCTGGCCGTCCAGACCGCGCGCGAACAGAAGCTGAACCTGCCGATGATCTCGACGTGAGCCCGCAGCGCATCGATCTGCCGGCGATCGCGCCGCAGCTGTGGAAGAACGGCGCCGGCTTGACGCGCGAAATCGCGTTCGGCGACGCGAGCCGGGCGGACTTCGACTGGCGCATCAGCCTGGCCGAGGTCGAGCGCGACGCGGCTTTCTCGGCCTTCCCCGGCATCGACCGCTGCATCGCGCTGTGGCGTGGCGCCGGGATGCGGCTGCGCTCGCCCGACGGCGCGATCGAGCACGTGCTCGCCGAGCCGCTCGCGCCGTGGCACTTCCCGGGCGACCTCGCGCTCGATGCGACGCTGCTCGACGGCCCGAGCAGCGACTTCAACGTGATGACGCGGCGCGGCGTGTTCCGCAGCGAGCTGAGGCGCCACCGCAGCGCCGCGGCGCTGCGCGGCGGCGATGTCACGCTGCTGCTGTGCCGCAGCGGCAGCTGGTCGGTCGCGGCCGAAGCGCCGCCGCTGATGCTCGGCCCGATGCAGGCGCTGCTCTGGTGCGAGCCCGTCGACGCCTTGCACGTCGAGCCGATCGCCGGCGCGGCAGCCCTGCTGTTCGTGCGCCTGTGTCACGATCGCCGACCATGAGCCCCGAGACGCGCAGCCTCTTCGCCGCCCACGCACTGCTGCCCGAAGGCTGGGCGCCCGACGTGCTGCTGCGCTGGGACGAAAACGGCGCGCTGACCGGGGTGACTCCGCGGACGACCGCGCCTGCCGCGACGCCACGCGCCGCCGGCGTTCTGGTCCCGGGCCTGCCGAACCTGCACTCGCATGCGTTCCAGCGCGCGTTTGCCGGCCTGTCCGAATACCGCGGACACGCCACCGGCGGCGCGAACAGCTTCTGGACCTGGCGCGACCTGATGTACCGCGTCGCGAACGCGGTCTCGCCCGAACAGCTCGAAGCGATCGCGACGCAGCTCTATGTCGAGATGCTGCGCGCCGGCTACACCTCGGTCTGCGAGTTCCACTATCTGCACCACGACCCGCACGGTCGACCGTATGCCGACCCGGCCGAAATGGCGCTGCGCCTGCTTGCCGCGGCGCGCCGCGCCGGCATCGGCCTGACGCTGCTGCCGGTGCTGTACCAGCAGGCCGGCTTCGGCGGTCAGCCGCCGCGCGCCGACCAGCGGCGCTTCGTCAACGACACCGACGCGCTGCTCGACATCG
The DNA here is from genome assembly GCF_056400745.1 of Rhizobacter sp. P5_A1. Classification (NCBI taxonomy): domain Bacteria; kingdom Pseudomonadati; phylum Pseudomonadota; class Betaproteobacteria; order Burkholderiales; family Sphaerotilaceae; genus Rhizobacter; species Rhizobacter sp. P5_A1. The sequence continues at coordinate 61,895 of NZ_JBFUKR010000012.1, read as the reverse complement.
TGCAGCGCCTGCGCGCGGAAGGCGTGGCCCGCGTCGGCGTCGCGCCGCATTCGCTGCGCGCCGTCGGGCATCGCGCGTTGCACGAGCTCGTCGCCGGCCTGCGCGCGATCGACGCGGACGCGCCGGTCCACATCCACATCGCCGAGCAGCAGCAGGAGGTCGACGACTGCGTCGCGTGGAGCGGCCAGCGCCCGGTCGACTGGCTGCTCGCGAACGCGCCGGTCGATGCGCGCTGGTGCCTGGTGCACGCGACCCACGTGACCGACGCGGAACGCCTCGCCCTCGCCGCGAGCGGCGCGGTCGCCGGACTGTGCCCGAGCACCGAGGCGAACCTCGGGGACGGCGTGTTCGACGCCGCCGCGTACCTCGCCGCCGGCGGCGCGTGGGGCATCGGCTCCGACAGCCACGCCAGCGTCGACCCGGCCGAGGAACTGCGCCTGCTCGAGTACACGCAACGCCTCGCGCGCCAGCAGCGCAACCTGCTGGCGAGCGACACGCAGCGCCACGTCGGCGACCGCCTCTGGCTCGGCGCCGTCAGCGGCGGCGCGCGCGCGAGCGGCCGCTCGATTCGCGGCCTCGCGGTCGGCGAGCAGGCCGATTTCATCGTGCTCGACGGCGGTGGCCTGCTGGCCGGCCTGGCGCCGGCGCAGGCGCTCGCGAGCCACGTGTTCGCGAACCAGCGCGCCAGCGCGGTGCGCGACGTGTGGGTCGGCGGCATCCAGCGGGTGCACGGCGGCGAGCACGCGCTCGCGCGCGTCGCCGGCGAGCGCTTCGTCGCGGCGCGCAACGCCTTGCTGGGCGAGGTCTGACGATGTCTGTCGCGTCGGCGATCGATCTGTTGATCCGCAATGTGCGGATCGTCAGCGGCGCCGACGACGACTGCGCCCCGTCGGCCCCGGCCTGCGTCGCGATCGCGCAGGGCGCGATCGTCGGCATCGGGCCGATCGGCGCGCCCGACCCGCAGCTCCCGGTGCGCGCCGAGCTCGACGGCGGCGGCGCCCTGCTGACCCCCGGCCTGATCGATTGCCACACCCACCTCGTCTACGCCGGCGATCGCGCGCGCGAATTCGAAATGCGGCTGCAGGGCGCGAGCTACGAAGACATCGCGCGGGCCGGCGGCGGCATCGTCTCGACGGTGCGGCAGACGCGCGATGCCGATCCGCTCGCGCTGCAGGCGCAATCGGCGCGCCGCCTGCAAGGCCTGATGCGGCACGGCGTGACCACGGTCGAGATCAAGTCGGGCTACGGTCTCTCACGAGACGCCGAGCTGAAGATGCTGCGGGTCGCACGCGCGCTCGGCGAGCAATTCCCGATCGACGTGCGCACGACCCTGCTCGCGGCGCACGCGCTGCCGCCCGAGTTCGCCGGCCGGCCCGACGCCTACATCGACGAGATCGTCGACCACATCCTGCCCGAGGCCGCGCGGCTGCGGCTCGCCGATGCGGTCGATGCCTTCTGCGAAACCATCGGCTTCACGCCGGCGCAGACGCGGCGCGTGTTCGAGGCGGCGCGCGCGCACGGGCTGCCGGTCAAGCTGCATGCCGAACAGCTGTCGAACCAGCACGGCGCCGCGCTCGCGGCCGAGTTCGGTGCGCTGTCGGCCGATCACCTCGAGCACGTCGACGAGGCCGGCGTGCAGGCGCTGGCGCGCGCCGGCACGGTCGCGGTGCTGCTGCCCGGCGCGTACTACTTCCTGCGCGACACGCAGGCGCCGCCGATCGCGCGCTTCCGTGCGCACCGCGTGCCGATGGCGATCGCGACCGACTGCAATCCCGGCACCAGCCCCGGCATGCACCTGCCGCTGATGATGAACATGGCCTGCACGCTGTTCCGCATGACGCCGGCCGAGGCGCTGCTCGGCGTCACGCGCCACGCGGCGCGCGCGCTCGGCCTGTCGTCATCGCGCGGGACCGTCGAGCTCGGCAAGCGCGCCGATCTGTGCCTGTGGGATGTCGATCACCCGGCCGAGCTGTCGTATGCGATCGGCAGCAGCCCGCTACGCGCGCGCCTGCAGAACGGCGTCGAGCATCCGCTGTAGCAACGGCCGGACCTGCGCCGCGAGCTCGGGCCGGTAGTCGAACGGCGCGGCCTCGCTCATGTAGGTCGACTGGCACATCTCGAGCTGAAGCGCATGGACGCCGGCGCCGGGATCGCCGTAGTGGCGCGTGATGTGGCCGCCCTTGAAGCGGCCGTTGCTGACGTGCGTGAACTGCGACTGTGCACTCAGCGCGGCCTCGGCCGCCGCCTGCAGCGCCGGCGCGCAGGCGCGGCCGTCGGCGGTGCCGAGGTTCAGGTCGGGCAGCTTGCCGTCGAAGAAGCGCGGCATCCTGCTGGCAATCGAATGCGCGTCCCACAACACGACGCTGCCGTGCAACGCGCGCAACCGGTCGAGCTCGGCGCGCAGCGCGTCGTGGTAAGGCTGCCAGTAGTCCGCGCGGCGCTGCTGCGCCTCGGCGGCATCGGGCGCCTGGCCGGGTCGGTACAGCGGCTGCTTGCGGAAGGTGTCGAGCGGCAGCAGGCCGGTCACGTCCTGGCCCGGGTAGAGGCTGGTGTCTTCGGGCGGCCGGTTCAGGTCGATCACGTGGCGCGCAAAGCGCGCCGCGATCGTGCTCGCACCCATCGCATGGACGAAGTCGTAGAGCCGCGGCAGGTGCCAGTCCACATCGGCACGCTGCAGCGCCTCGGGCGTCATCCGCGCCGCGAGGTCGTCGGGAATCTCGGTGCCGGCATGCGGGAACGAGACGAGCAGCGGCGCAGTGCCTGAGGTCAGCGTGAACATCGTCAAAGTGGTCTAGACCGGTTGAGCGCCAAGTGTAGACTGCGCGGCACGCCGCTTGCATCAAGCGCGCACCCCATCCACCCCCCGGGAGACACGATGAGTTCCGTTCGCCGACTGACCACGATCGCCGCCGTTGCCGCCAGCCTGTTCGCGGTTTCCGCGAACGCCGAAGACACCAAGGTCGCCATCGCGATCTCGGGCTGGACCGGCTTCGCGCCGCTGACCCTCGCGAACGAAGCCGGGCTGTTCAAGAAGAACGGCCTGGACGTGACGATCAAGAAGATCCCGCAGAAAGACCGCCACCTCGCGATCGCGTCGGGCGACGTGCAATGCGCCGCGACCACCGTCGAGACCTGGATCGCGTGGAACGCGAACGGCGTCGCGACGACGCAGATCTTCCAGCTCGACAAGAGCTACGGCGCCGACGGCCTGGTCGTGAAGCCGAACATCGCGAAGATCGCCGACCTGAAGGGCAAGACCGTCGCGGCGTCGGCCCCCGGCACCGCGCCGTACTTCGGCCTCGCGTGGATCCTGAAGAAGAACGGCCTGTCGGTGAAGGACGTGAAGGTGCTGACCCTGGAGCCGCAGCCGGTCGCCAACGCGATGATCGCCGGCACCACCGACTTCGACGCCGGCATGACCTACGAACCCTACCTCAGCGCGGTGCGCGCCAAGCCCGAGGCCGGCAAGATCATCGCGACGACGCTCGACTACCCGATGGTGATGGACACCTTCGGCTGCGCGCCGAAGTTCCTGAAAGAGAACCCGAAAGCCGCGAAGGCGCTCGCCGACGGCTACTTCGCCGCGCTCGACATGATCAAGGCGGAGCCGAAGAAGTCGTACGAGATCATGGGCGCCGACGTGAAGCAGTCGGGCGAGGCGTTCGAGAAATCGGCCGCCTACCTGCGCTGGCAGGACAAGGCCGCGAACCAGAAGTTCTTCGCCGGCGAGCACCAGCAGTTCACGAAGGAAGCGGCCGACCTGCTGCTCGAGATCGGGACGATCAAGCAGATCCCCGACCTGAAGAGCCTGGCCGACACGAGCTTCATCAAGTAGTCGCCTGAAGCACCGCCTTTGAAACCCAGCATTTGAAGCCGCTTCGCGAGATCAGCCCCGGCCGGCGCAATGCGCTCGGGCTGGCGTTCTTCATCCTCTTCTTCGCGCTGTGGGCCGCCGCAACGCTGGGCGGCTTCGTGCCGAAGACCTTCCTGGCCGATCCGATCGCGATGGTCAGGTCGGGCTGGACCCTGCTGACCGAGCAGGGCTTCAGCAAGGACATCGGCTTCACGATCTGGCGCGTGCTCGGCGGCTTCGTGCTCGCCGCGCTGCTCGCGGTGCCGCTGGGCGTCGCGATGGGCGCGTACAAGGCGGTCGAGGCCTTCTTCGAGCCCTTCGTGTCGTTCGCGCGCTACCTGCCGGCCTCGGCCTTCATCCCGCTGTTGATCCTGTGGGCCGGCATCGGCGAGGCACAGAAGCTGGCGCTGATCTTCATCGGCTCGTTCTTCCAGCTCGTGCTGATGATCGCGCTGCAGGTCGGCGGCACGCGGCGCGACCTGGTCGAGGCCGCGTACACACTCGGCGCGAGCGACCTCGGCATCGTCAAGCGGGTGCTGATCCCGGCCGCCGCGCCGCAGATCGCCGAGACCCTGCGGCTCGTGCTCGGCTGGGCCTGGACCTACGTGATCGTCGCCGAGCTGATCGGCGCATCGAACGGCATCGGCCACATGATCACCGACAGCCAGGCATTGCTCGCGACCGACCAGATCATCTTCGGCATCATCACGATCGGCGCGATCGGGCTCGTCTCCGATCTCGCGTTCAAGCGCGCGAACCGCGCGATGTTCAAGTGGGCATCGATCTGAGATGAGCACCTTGTCGATACAAGGCGTTGGCCGCACGTTTGCGGGCGTCAACGGCGGCAAGCCGACGCTGGCGCTGCAGCCGACGAACCTCGAGGTCGCGCACAACGACTTCATCACGATCCTCGGGCCGTCGGGCTGCGGCAAGTCGACGCTGTTGCGCATCGTCGCGGGCCTCGACACGCCGACGGTCGGCCAGGTACTGCTCGACGGCCAGCTCGTCACCGGCCCCGGCGCCGACCGCGGCATGGTGTTCCAGAGCTACACGCTGTTCCCGTGGCTGACCGTGCGCGAGAACATCTGCTTCGGCCTGCGCGAGAAGGGCATGCCGGCGCCGGAACAGGCGCAGATCGCGGGCCGCTTCATCGCCGAGGTCGGGCTGACCGGCTTCGAGTCGCACTTCCCGAAGCAGTTGTCGGGCGGCATGCAGCAGCGCGTCGCGCTCGCGCGCGCGCTCGCCAACGACCCGAAGATCCTGCTGCTCGACGAACCCTTCGGCGCGCTCGACAACCAGACCCGCGCGCTGATGCAGGAACTGCTGCTGTCGATCTGGGAGCTGCACCGCAAGACCGTGCTGTTCGTGACCCACGACATCGACGAAGCGATCTTCATGGCGAACCGCTGCGCGGTGTTCAGCGCGCGCCCCGGGCGCATCAAGAACGAACTGCGGATCGACCTGCCCTACCCGCGCCACTACACGGTGAAGACGACACCGCGTTTCTCCGAGCTGAAGGCGCAGGTCACCGAAGACATCCGCGTCGAGACGCTGCGCGCCGTGCAGATGGAGAGATGACGACCCCTCGCCCGACGGGTACATCGGGCGATCCCCCGAGGGGATGCGGGCCGGCAGAGGGCCACGAGGTGGGCCTCTTCGTGGCCCATGGCGGCCCGGCGCTCGGCCCGCTTGCGCCGCCGCGAATTACACGCCGGCCTCGACGAGCGCGATCGCCGCGTCGATGTCGGGCGCCATCAGCCGGTCGACGCTGAGCCGCGCGACGCGCTCGCGCAGCCGGGCGAGCAGCGCCTCGATCGCGCTGGAGGAGCGCAGCGGCCGATGGAACTCGATCGCCTGCGCCGCGCACAGCCACTCGATCGCGACGACGCCGGCGGTGTTGTCGAGCATCGCATGCAGGCGGCGTGCCGCGAAGGTCGCCATCGAGACGTGGTCCTCCTGATTCGCCGAGGTCGGCAGCGAATCGACGCTCGCCGGGTGCGCAAGTGACTTGTTCTCCGACGCGAGTGCGGCCGAGGTCACCTGCGCGATCATGAAGCCCGAGTTCAGCCCGCCATGCTCGATCAGGAACGCCGGCAGGCCCGACAGCACCGGGTCCATCAGCATCGCGGTGCGGCGCTCGGCCAATGCGCCGATCTCGGCGATCGCGAGCGCGAGGTTGTCTGCCGCGAACGCGACCGGCTCGGCGTGGAAGTTGCCGCCCGACAGCGCCTGGTGTTTCGTCGGGTCGGGGTCGGCGAAGACGAGCGGGTTGTCCGAGACGCCGTTCGCCTCGACCAGCAGGATGCCCCAGGCGTGCTCGATCTGGTCGAGGCACGCGCCCATCACCTGCGGCTGGCAGCGCAGGCAGTACGGATCCTGCACGCGGTCGCAGGTCAGGTGCGAGGCGCGCAGCGCGCTGCCGGCGAGCCAGTCGCGATAGCGCGCCGCGACCTCGCGCTGGCCGCGCTGGCCGCGCACCGCATGGATGCGGTCGTCGAACGGCGTGTCGGAGCCTTTCGCCGCGTCGACCGTCATCGCGCCGATCGCGACCGCTGCGTCGAACACACGACGCAGCCGCTGCACCGCATGGATGGCGAGCGCGGTCGAGGCCTGCGTGCCGTTCAGCAGCGCGAGGCCTTCCTTCGGGCCGAGCGCGAGCGGCGCGAGGCCGGCGTGCGCGAGTGCCTGCACGGCGGGCACACGCTCGCCGTTCACGAAGGCCTCGCCGACACCGATCAACACGCCTGCGAGGTGCGCGAGCGGCGCCAGGTCACCCGACGCGCCGACCGAGCCTTTCTCCGGCACGACCGGCAGCACGTCGGCATTCAGCAGCGCCAGCAGCGCGGTGATCACCTCCATGCGCACGCCCGAGACGCCGTGCGCGAGGCTCGCGGCCTTCAGCAGCAGCATCAGCCGCACGACCGGCGGGCTCAGCGGCCGGCCGACGCCGGCGCTGTGCGACAGCACCAGGTTCGTCTGCAGTTGCGCGAGGTCGGCATCGGCGATGCGCGTCTGCGCGAGCTTGCCGAAGCCGGTGTTGATGCCGTAGACCGCGGCGTGCTGCGCGACGAGTTCGCGCACCGCGCCGACGCTCGCCTCGATGCCGGCGTGGGCCGACGCGGCGATCGACCAGCGCGCGCCGCCGGCCGCCGCCTGCTCGAGCATCGATGCGTCGAGCCGACCGGGAACGATGGTGTGATGCGGCGAGTTGTCCATGCAGGCGGGCTCCCAAGTGGTCTAGACAACTTTAGCATGCGCGTCGCTAGAATGAGCCGATGAAAGCGCTGCCCGCGTCGCCCCGTGTGCTCCCTTACGCCACCGTGAAGGCCGCGCTGCGCGAGCGCATCGCGCAAGGCGGTTGGGAGCCCGGCGTGCGGCTGCCGTCGGAACGCGAACTCGTGCAGGCCTTCGGCTGCGCCCGCATGACCGTGCACCGGGCGCTGCGCGAGCTCGAGGAAGAGGGGTTGATCGAACGCCGCCAGGGCTCGGGTTCGTATGTGGCCGAGTTGCACCCGATCTCGAACCTGCTGCAGGTGCGCGACATCCACGACGAGATCCGCGAACGCGGCCACGCGCACGCGACCCGCGTCTGCAGCGTCGTGCGCGAAAGGGCCGATGCGCGCACCGCGGCGGCGATGCGGCTCCCGAAGGGCGCGCCCGTCTATCACGTGCGGCTCGTGCACCTGGAGAACGGCGTGCCGATCCAGCTCGAAGATCGACACGTCAACCCGGCTCTCGCGCCGGACCTGCTGGCGCGCGACTTCACGCAGGTCACGCCGTCGTTCGTGCTGTTCGAGCACGCGCCGCTGACCGAGGCCGAGCAGGTCGTCGAGGCCGTGCTCGCGAGCGACGAGCAGGCCGCGCTGCTCGATGTTGCGGTGGGCAGTGCGCTGCTGATGGTGTCGCGCCGCACCGTGTCGCAAGGCGCGGTCGCGTCGGTCGCACGGCTGTACCACCCCGGCAGCCGCTATCGCCTGATCGGCAGCTTCTCCGTGTAGCTGTCGCCCCCGGCTGCGAGTACGCAGCCACCCCCCGAGGGGGTCGCCCCTGGCTTGGGGCGGCCCGGCGCTCAGGGGCGATCACAATGGCGTTCCAACGCGCCGAGAACCGCCATCATGCAACCCAAAGAAACCCCGCCGTCGGTCGCCGCCCGCGCCCACGACCTGACCGATGCCGAGTTCGCCGAGCTCGACGACCTGCTGCTCGAAACCCCCGAACCGCTGGAACCGCTCGACGCGGTGATGCTCGACGGCTACCTCTGCGGCGTGATCGTCCAGCCGGTGCTGCTCGAGCCGGCGACCTGGCTCGCGCACGTGTTCGATTTCGACGGCCGCCCGCTGCCCGACGATGTCGACGCCGACTGGCTGCAGCGCACGAGCGCGCTGATCCTGCGCCGCCACGCGGCGCTGAACCGTGCGATCGTCGAAGACGGCTGGTTCGACCCGCTGGTGCTGGAGTTCGACGACGAGCATCCGCGCGAGCCGGTCCCCGAAGGCGAGGTCGATCCGATGGCCGGCCTGAGCCCGGTCTCGCAATCGCTGATGCCCTGGGTCGCCGGTTTTCACCATGCCGCCGAGACCTTCCCCGACCTCGCGGAGATGGACGACGACGCGGTGATGACGGCGCTCGCGCGCCTGTACCGCCACCTGCCGGTCGAAGACGACGAGCAGCGCGAGCTCGTCGCGCTGCTCGATCGCGAGCACCCGCTCGCGACACTCGACGACGCGATGGAAGAACTCGTCGTGACGATCGCCGATCTGCAGGACCTGACCCACGAGCAACGCTACAAGGTCGAGACCGTGAAGCGCGAAACCCCGAAGGTCGGCCGCAACGAGCCGTGCCCGTGCGGCAGCGGCAAGAAGTTCAAGCAGTGCCACGGCATGACTTGAGGCCCCGGCCGCGCCAACGGCGCCGATCCGGCTGAACGGTGCGACTGCAGCTGCTCTCCGACCTGCACCTCGAGACGGAGGTCTTCGAGCCGACGCCGGCGCCGGACGCCGAGCTGCTCGTGCTCGCCGGCGACATCGACAGCACCTGGGCCGGGCTCGAGAAGTTTCGCGGCTGGCCGGTGCCGGCACTGTTCGTCGCCGGCAACCACGAGTTCGACGAGCGCGAGCTGACGCAGGCCTGGCCCGCACTGCGCGAACGCTGCGCCGAGCTCGGCATCCGCCTGCTCGAATGCGAAAGCCTCGTCGTGCCGGACCGGGACGGCCTGCGCGTGCGCATCGTCGCGACGACACGCTGGAGCGACTTCGATCTGTTCGGCGCGGCGCAGCGCGAGCGCGCCATGCGCGCCGGCGGCTACTTCGTCAGGATCATGCGGGCCACGCGCCACGGGCAGCCGCTGGACGCTGCAGCGGTGCGCGACGAAGCGCTGGTCTGCGGCGACTGGCTGCGCGCCGAGCTGATGCGGCCCCGGGCCGGCTGGGACAAGACCATTGTGATCACCCACTTCGCGCCGAGCCTACGAAGCGCGGATCCTCGTTACGGCAAGCAGCCCGGCACCGCGAGCTTCTGCAATTCCGACGACGACCTGCTGCCGCGCGCCGATCTGTGGATCCACGGTCATCTGCATTGCCAGCACGATTACCTTGTGCCGCATGCGACGGGCGCGACGCGCGTCGTCTGCAACCCGCGCGGCCACGCGCACAAGGGCGAGGCCGACGCGCATCGGCCGCGGCTGGTGCTGGAAGTTTGACCTGGGGGCCCGGGGCGCGGGCAGCCGGTTGGCTCAGAGGCCGGAGCGCCTCGTCAGTCGATGCTCCCACGGCAGCGACGACGGCGCCGGCAGCGCGCCGCGCGCGAGCGGCGGCGGGTCGCCGATCGGGCCGAAGCTCGCGTCCAGCCCGAAGGCCGTGCCCATGTCGGCGGGGTCGTCCGCGCCGGCACGCGGCTCATCGGCCTTCGCTCTTGTCAGCGTCGACCACCATGAAAGACCTGTGGACCAGTTCATCGCGACCTCCCGCGTGACCTTGTGATGTATCCAAGTGTGCGCCCGTTGCCGGTGCTGGATACGTTGAACTGGGGCCTAACTCGGTCGCACTTGGCACCGTTGGCGTGCGCGTGTTGCACTTCGTTGCAAGCGCGACGCACCGATCCCGCCGACAGAGGATGGCGCGATGCCTGCTTGCCGCCTATCGTTGCCTGGCATGCCGGCCGTTTGCGCCGGTGCCGTCGACAGGGAGCTCACGATGATCGGGACACGTGCGACGCTGGTCTGGGGCACGACCGCGGCGGCCATCGCCAGCGCGGCGCTGCTGGCTTCCAGCGGCGCCAGCGGGCCTCGCGTCGCCAACCTCGTCAACGACGTGATGCGGGCGCGCCCCGCGCTGAGCGCGCGCGCCGGGGCGCCGGGCCTGCCGGCTGCAGCGAGCACGGCGACGGTCGACCCCACGCGCTGAGTGCCGGCGAACGCCGCTGGCATCGGGTCTAATTCGCGCTGCAGCCCAGGGCTTGCGGCCGGTGGCCGCGGCGGGGCTTTCACCCCAACCGAAGGATCCGACATGTACTCCGACGTCAAGCTTTTCATCAACGGTGAATGGACCACCGGCGCCTCGGGCAAGAGCGAACCGATCGTCAACCCGGCCACCGGCCAGGTCATCGCGCGCCTCGCGCACGCCGGCGGCGCCGACCTCGACGAAGCGCTGCACGCCGCCGACAAGGGCTTCAAGGCCTGGCGCAAGGTCTCGGGCTTCGAGCGCTCGAAGCTGCTGCGCAAGGCCGGCGAGATCATCCGCAGCCGCGCCGACGCGATCGCGCAGCTGATGACGCAGGAGCAGGGCAAGCCGCTCGCCGAGGCGAAGATGGAAACGCTGCTGGCAGGCGACATCATGGATTGGTTCGCCGAAGAAGCGCGCCGCACCTATGGCCGCATCGTTCCGGCGCGCGCCGAGGGCGTGATGCAGCTGGTCGTCAAGGAGCCGGTCGGCCCGGTCGCCGCGTTCACGCCCTGGAACTTCCCGATCAACCAGGCGGTGCGCAAGGTCTCGGCCGCGCTGGCCGCCGGCTGCTCGGTGATCCTGAAGGGGCCGGAAGAGACGCCGGCGAGCGTCGCGGCGCTGGTCCAGGCCTATGTCGACGCCGGCCTGCCGCCCGGCGTGCTGAACCTCGTGTTCGGCGTGCCGTCGGAGATCTCCGAATACCTGATCCCGAACCCGGTGATCCGCAAGATCACCTTCACCGGCTCGACGCCGGTCGGCAAGAAGCTCGCCGCGCTCGCCGGCCAGCACATGAAGCGCATCACGATGGAGCTCGGCGGCCACGCGCCGGCGATCGTGTTTGGCGACGCCGATGTCGAGACCGCGGTCAAGCAGCTCGCCGCGTCGAAGTTCCGCAACGCCGGTCAGGTCTGCATCGCGCCGACCCGCTTCCTGGTGCATGAATCGGTGTACGAGCGCTTCGTCGACGGCTTCGTGAAGGCCGCGAGCGCGCTCAAGGTCGGCGACGGCCTCGACCCCGCGTCGCGCATGGGCGCGCTCGCGAACTCGCGCCGCGTCGAGGCGATGCAGATGTTCGTCGACGACGCCGTCGCGAAGGGCGCGAAACTGCTGACCGGCGGCAAGCGCATCGGCACGGTCGGCAACTTCTTCGAGCCGACGGTGCTCGGCCACGTGCCGGCCGGCGCCCGCATCATGAGCGAGGAGCCCTTCGGCCCGATCGCGCCGATCGTGCCGTTCGGCAGCTTCGACGAGGTCGTCGCCGAGGCGAACCGGCTGCCGTTCGGCTTGGCCGCCTACGCCTACTCGCGCTCGTCGAAGACCGTCACCGCGATCGGCGCCGCACTCGAAAGCGGCATGGTGACGATCAACCACGTCGGCTTCGCGCTGCCCGAGCTGCCGTTCGGCGGCATGAAGGACTCGGGCTACGGCTCGGAAGGCGGCACCGAAGCGATCGAAGCGTATCTCAACACCAAGCTCGTCACGCAGCTCGGCGTGGAGTGAGGCTCAGGGCCCGGCCACGTACCTGTTGCCGTTGGCCTTGTAGCGCGCCACCGACTTCTTCAGGTCGGTGTATTCCTCGCACGGCAGGGTGCAGACCTTGTCGAGCGTGGCCAGGCGCTGCTCGGCCTTGCCCAGATCGCCGGTGATCAGGTACAGCTCGCCCGAGTATTCGAGCGCGCCGCGGTGCTTCGGATCGAGACGCAGCGCCTCGTCGTAGTACTTCTCGGCGCCCGCGTAGTCGGGCGTTGCGCCCTTGCGCAAGCTGTAGCCCATCAGGTTGTTCCAGTCGGCGCTGCCGGTCTGGTTGACGCGCTGCAACTCGCCGACTGCGGCGCTCCATTTCTTCTGCGCTATCAGCGCGCGTGCCGAGCTCAGCGTATCGGGCTTGGCCGGCGCCGCGTCATCGGCGCCCCAGGCCGGGCTCGTCAGGGCGATCGCCAGCACCAGGCCGGCGGCGGTGGTCACGCGAATGCGCATGGCATCGATCTCCTCGGGCAAAGGTGCGAGAGCCTCTCACCAATGCACGCGCGGCGCAAGCGGCCAGCGGCTTCGTCAGTAGAATCGCGCCCCCGCCCTCTCGCCGTCGCCGGCTCCCGATCATGTTTTGCGCCATCGACTTCGGCACCTCCAATTCGGCCATCGCCATTCCCGACACCAACGCCGGCATGCGCCTGGTCGAGCTCGAACCGGGCCACGCGGCGATGCCGACCGCGGTCTTCTACTTCGTCGAAGGGCCCGAACTCGACGGCCCGCCGCGCGCGTTCGGCCGCGCCGCGATCGCCGCGTATGTCGACGGCCTCGACGGCCGGCTGATGCGCTCGATGAAGAGCATCCTCGGCAGCAACCTGATCGACCAGACGACCGACGTCGGCGGCGGCCGCGGCGTGAAATACCTCGACATCGTCGCCGGCTATCTGAAGCACCTGAAGGGCCGCGCCGAGGCGCAGGTCGGCGCGCGGATCCACCGCGCGGTGCTCGGGCGGCCGGTGTTCTTCGTCGACGACGATCCGGTGCGCGACGCGCAAGCCCAGGCGGCGCTCGAGGCGGCGGCGCGCCAGGTCGGCTTCGACGACGTGCAGTTTCAGTACGAGCCGATCGCCGCGGCATTCGACTACGAGCGCAGCGTCGATCGCGAGCAGGTCGTGCTGGTCGCCGACATCGGCGGCGGCACCTCCGACTTCTCGGTCGTGCGCGTCGGCCCGCAACATGCGGCCAGGCTCGACCGCAAGGGCGACATCCTCGCGAACCATGGCGTGCACGTCGCCGGGACGGACTTCGACCGGCGCATCGAGCTCGCGGCAATCCTGCCCGAGTACGGCTACGGCGCCTATGGCCCGAGCGTGGCCGGCGCACCGGCGCGCGAGGTGCCGAGCGGCGTCTACTTCGATCTGGCGACCTGGCACCTGATCAACACGGTCTACAGCCCCGGGCGCGTCGCCGAGCTGCGCAGCATGCGCGGCTTCTACGGCAACCCGGTTCATTACGAGCGGCTGATGGTGGTCGTCAGCGAACGCCTCGGCCACGAGCTGATGGCGCGTGCCGAGGGCGCGAAGATCGCGGTTGCCGATGGCGGCGCGACGCGCATCGACCTGAGCCACACCGAGCGTCACCTCGCCGCCGCGCTGACCGAACAGCAGGCCGCCTGCGCGATCGATGCCGACATCGAACGCATCGTCGACGCGGCGCGCGCCGCCGCCGCGCAAGCCGGGCTGGCGCCGGCACAGATCGACGCGCTCTACTTCACCGGCGGCTCGACCGGCCTGCGGCTGCTCGCGGACCGCATCGCCGCGGCGTTTCCGACGGCGCGAATCGCGCGCGGCGACCGCTTCGCGAGCGTCGTGACCGGGCTCGGGCTGCACGCGCAGCGCTGGTTCGACCGGTAGACGGAACCCTCAGCCCGCGGCGAGGACCGCCGCCATCGCGACGGCCGTCGCCTCGACGTTCGAGCTGTTCAGCCCCGCCACGCAGATGCGCCCCGAGCGCACCATGTAGACGCCGTGCGTCTCGCGCAGCGCATCGACCTGCGCGGCGCTCAGGCCGGTGTAGCTGAACATGCCGCGCTGCGTCAGGAAGTAGTCGAAGTCGCGGCCCGGCACCTTGGCGACGAGCACGCCGTGCAGCTTCTTGCGCATGGCCAGGATGCGCTCGCGCATCGCGCCGAGCTCACGCTCCCAGTTGCCGCGCAGCTCGGGATCGGTCAGCACGGTCGCGACGATCTGACCGCCGTGGATCGGCGGGCTCGAGTAGTTGCGGCGCACCGTGAACTTCATCTGGCCCAGCACCAGCGCGGCCTGGCGCGCGTCGGGGCAGACGACGCTGAGGGCGCCGCAGCGTTCGCCGTACACGCTCATGCTCTTCGAGAACGAGTTCGCGATGAAGAAGCTGATGCCGGCGCTCGCGAGCGCGCGCGCCGCGAACGCGTCGGCCTCGATGCCGTCGCCGAAGCCCTGGTAGGCGAGATCGAGGTACGGGATCAGCTCGCGTTCGCGCAGCACCGGGATCAGCGCCTCCCACTGCGCGCGCGTCAGGTCGACACCGGTCGGGTTGTGGCAGCAGGCGTGCAGCAGCACGATGCTGCGCGCCGGCAGCCCGCGCAGCACCGCAAGCATCGCATCGAAGTTCAGGCCGCCGGTGGCGGCGTCGTAGTACGGGTAGGTGTTGACCGTCAACCCGGCGCCTTCGAACATCGAGCGGTGGTTGTCCCAGCTCGGGTCGCTGATCCAGACCTGGCTGCCGGGAAAATAGCGCGCCAGAAAGTCGGCACCGACCTTCAGCCCGCCGCTCGAGCCGACCGACTGGATCGTCGCGACGCGGCCGGAGCGCACCGCCTCATGGTCGGCGCCGAACAGCAGCGCCTGCACGGCGCCGCGGAAGTTCGCCGCGCCCTCGATCGGCAGATACGGCTTCGGGCCGTTCTTCGCGACGACGGCCGCCTCGGCGCGCCGGATCGATTCCATCACCGGAATGCGCCCGGCATCGTCGAAGTAGATGCCGATGCTCAGGTTGATCTTGTTCGGCCGCGGGTCTTTCTGGAAGTCCTCGTTCAGGCTCAAGATCGGATCGCCGGCGAAGGGGGGAATGTGTTCGAACATGGTGCTCTCGTGGGTCGCGTGCTGCTGCGCAGCGGGGTCAGTGGATCGTGTCTCGGGCCGCGAGGGCCGCTTCGATGTCGCCTTGGATCGACTCGGGCTTGTCGGTCGGCGCGTAGCGTTTGAGCACCTTGCCGTCGCGGCCGATCAGGAACTTCGTGAAGTTCCACTTCACCGATTTGCTGCCGAGGAGGCCCGGCGCCTCGCGGGTCAACCACTGCCACAGCGGATGCGCCTCGACGCCATTGACCTTGACCTTGCTCATCATCGGGAAGCTCACGCCGTAGTTGAGCTGGCAGAACGACGCGATCTCGGCGTCGCTGCCCGGATCCTGGGCGCCGAACTCGTTGCTCGGGAAGCCGATCACGACGAGGCCGCGGTCGCGATACGCTTCCCACAGCGATTCGAGCCCGGCGAACTGCGGCGTGAAACCGCATGCGCTCGCGGTGTTGACGATCAGCATCACCTTGCCGCGCTGGGTCGACAGCTGCGCCGGCTTGCCGTCGATCGACAGGGCCTCGAAGTCGTAGATGCTGTTCGGCGATGTCGGCATGGTGTCTCCGGGGTGTGCCGCAAAGACGCGGTCGTGTGCAATCGTACCGCCGGGCTCGCCGCACCCCCGGAGCCGGCGCTTGACGCTGCGCCGCCCCGGCGTCGAACATGGCTCGCCGCGGTGCTTTGCGCTGCGCCGCCCACGACCCAGGAGCGCCGACGATGCCTGCTTCCACGCCCGACAAATCGAGACGCCCCGGCGGCAATGGTCCGTCCACGCTCCCCGCCGAGCTCGACGCGCTCGCGACGCCCTTCGATCTGCGCGGCAGCGTCGACCTGCTGCTCGACGACATCGGCGCGCCGCCGCCCGCGACATCGTCGGCGCCGTCCACGCTGGCCGGACAGCGCAGCGCGCACCGCGCCGCGCGGGCGACCCGCCGCAGCGGTGGCGGCCGCGCGGTGCTGGTCGTCGACAGCAGCGCGATCGCGCGCAAGTTCCTGATGCAGCGGCTCGAGGGTCTGGGCTACCAGGTGCACGGTGCCGAGAGCGGCGAACAGGCGCTCGCGATGATCGGGCAGCAGGCGTTCGCGATCGTGTTCCTCGAATTCGTGCTCGGGCCGGCGCACGCGCTGGACGGCCTCGGCCTGTGTCAGGCGATCAAGCAGAAGACCGACCACCCGCGCGGTCTCGTGCCCGCGGTGATGATCGTGACCGGCCGCGTCGGTTCGTCGGACCGCGTGCGCGGCTCGCTCGCCGGTTGCGACGCCTACCTGACCAAGCCGCTCGCCGAGGCGGTTTTCGTCGCCGCGCTGGCCGACGTCGACCCGCTGTTCAAGTAGCGCTCGACGGGTCGGGCAGCGCGTCCCAGACGAACTCGGTCGCGCCCAGGTCGAAGGTCGCGACACCGGGCGTGCACATCGGCAAGGTCAGCAGCAGATCGCCGGCGGGCGAGAACACCTTGCTGCCGCCGAGGTCGGCCTGAAACGGCGAGTCGTCCGGCAAGTTCAACGCCCTCGGCCAGTTGTTCTGCACCAGCCATGCCCTTTGCTGCCGCGCGAGTTGCTGCGCCAGTTGAGCGATGTCGACGCCGTCGTCTTCGGGCGCGCGACCCAGAAGCCCCGGCCAGAAGATCAGCTCCGCGGCCTCAGCCGGCAGGTGATGACGAACCAGCAGCAGGTCCTCGATTTCGCGGCACAGCACCGCGCTGGTCTTGCGACCCTGCAGCACCGAGACGGGCCGGCCCCGGCCGCCGTGGAAGAAGGTCGCTTCGGCGACCGTCAGCCCCGTCTTGTCGACCTGCCCGACGATCTCGCCGCGCTCGTCGATGTGCAGATAGCTGTTGTAGATCGCGCCGCCGGCCGGCGCGAAGGTCGGCGCGCCGACCGCGCAGGCCATCCCGAGGGCCCGGCATTGCGCCTGGATCCGCCCGATCGCCGGCCCGACCTTCTCGGGCACCGCCTCGGCGCGGATCTGGCGGTGGAAGCCGGTCACCGCGAGCTCGGAGAAGACGCAGATCGCAGCGCCCCGGTCCGACGCCCGCTGCATCGCCGTCTCGATGACGGCCAGGTTGGCCTCGGTCGTCCACTGCATCGGCGCCTGCGCGATCGCCACGCGAAGTGCGCTCAATGCTTGTCGCTCCGCGCGATGGCCAGCAGGTGATCGAGCTCCTCGCGGTACTTCACGCGGTTCGAGCGGTGCCAGCGGTAGATCAGCCACATCGTCCCGGCGACGACGGCGCCGAACAGCGCGATCGCCATGAACGCCGACAGGCCGAATTTCGTCATGCCGGTGTAGAACGCGCCGAGACCGAGGATGCAGGCCTGCTCGTTGAAGTTCTGCACCGCGATCGAGCGGCCGGCGCCCATCAGGTTCGCGCCGCGGTGCTGCAGCAGCGCATTCATCGGCACGACCATGTAGCCGCCGATCGCACCGAGGACGACCAGGAACGGCGCCGCGACCCAGACGTTCGTGATCGCGTTCAGCCCGATCACCAGCAGGCCCAGCGCGATGCCCAGCGGGATCACGCTGGTCGCCTGGTCGAGCCGCATGCGCAGCGACGCGACGATCGCACCCGCCGCGGTGCCGATCACGACGACCGCGACCAGCGAGGTCGCCTGTGTCGTCGTGTAGCCGAGCGCCACGGTGGCCCATGCGAACACGATGATGCGCAGGTTGCCCGAGACGCCCCAGAACAGCGTCGTCGTCGCGAGCGAGATCTGGCCGAGCTTGTCGGTCCACAGGCGCGCGTTGCAGCTCGAGAAGTCGCGCATCAGGCCCATCACGCCGTGCGCGACCGGCTGCAGCGGCGCGTCGGTGCGCGGGATGCGCAGGTTGAACATCGCGGCGATCGCGTACAGGAACACGATCAGCGCGATCGCCGATTCGGGTGCGGTCGAGATGCCGGTGTCGATCATCGGCACGTCGATCCCGAGCAGGTGACGCGACACCACCGGCCCGATCAGCTGACCGCCGAGCGCGATGCCCAGGATGATCGACATGATCGTCAGCCCCTCGATCCAGCCGTTCGCCTTCACGAGCTGCGAGTTCGGCAGCAGCTCGGTCAGGATGCCGTACTTCGCCGGCGAGTACGCTGCGGCGCCGAGCCCGACGATCGCGTAGGCCACCAGCGGGTGGCCGCCGAACAGCATCAGCAGACAGCCGACGACCTTGATGCCGTTCGCGAGGAACATCACCTTGCCCTTCGGCACCGCATCGGCGAAGGCCCCGAGGAACGGCGCGAGGATCACGTAGAACAGCGCGAACATCGGCCCGAGCGCCGGGATGTTCCACGACGGCGCGTTCGTGGTCTTCAGCATCTCGATCGCGGCGACGAGCAGCGCGTTGTCCGCCAGCGAGCTGAAGAACTGCGCCGACATGATCGTATAGAAGCCTTTTTTCATGCGCGCGGCGGCTGCGGTTCGGGCGGGAGGGGTGGCGGGAGCATCTGCGGGATTGTCGCCGCAGCCGCGGCACGCTAAGGGGCCCCCAGGCGGACGCCGGGTTAGCCCTCGGTTTGCGGTGTCAATGCGTCTCGCGCCGGGCGATCGCCAGCAGGTGCTGCAGCTCGTCGTGGTGCTTGACGCCGTTCGAGCGGTGCCAGCGCAGCACCAGCCCCATCGTCGTCGCCACCAGCAGCCCGAACAGCGCGACCGCGGCGATCACCGACAGGCCGAGCCGCGTCGTGCCGATGTAGAACGCCGCGAAGCCGAGGATACAGGCCTGCTCGTTGAAGTTCTGCACCGCGAGCGAGCGGCCGGCGCCCATCAGGTTCGCGCCGCGGTGGTAAAGCAGCGCGTTCATCGGCACGACCAGGTAGCCGCCGATGCCGCCGAGCACGAGCAGGAAGGGCGCCGCGGCCCAGGGGCTGTCGATCAGGCTCAGCCCGATCACCAGCAGCCCCATCGCGATGCCGAGCGGGATCACCGCGGTGGCGTTCTCGAGCCGCACCCGCATCGACGCGGCGACCGCGCCCGCCGCGGTGCCGACCGCGAGCACGACGACCAGCGCCGAGGTCTGCGAGGTCGTGTAGCCCAGCGCCACCGCGGCCCACGCGAACACGATGTTCTTCAGGTTCGCCGAGGCGCCCCAGAACAGCGTCGTCGTCGCCAGCGAAATCTGGCCGAGCTTGTCGGCCCACAGCCGCGCGTTGCAGTCGACGAAGTCGCGCACCAGGCCGCGCACGCCGTGCGCGATCGGCTGCAGCGGCGCGTCGGTGCGCGGGATGCGCAGGTTCAGCAGCGCCGCGATCACGTACAGCAGCATCAGCACGACCAGCGCCGATTCGGGCGCGGTGGTGATGCCGGTGTCGAAGATCGGCAGGTCGAGCGAGAGCAGGTGGCGCGAGGCCGTCGGACCGACCAGCAGCCCGCCGCAGCTCAGGCCGAGCAGGATCGACACGATCGTCAGCCCCTCGATCCAGCCGTTCGCCTTGACCAGCTGCGAGGCCGGCAGCAGCTCGATCACGATGCCGTACTTGGCGGGCGAGTACGCGGCGGCGCCGAGCCCGACGACCGCGTACGCGAGCAGCGGGTTCACCCCCGCCAGCATCAGCAGGCAGCCGATCATCTTCACGCTGTTCGCCGCGAGCATGACCTTGCCCTTCGGCAGCGCATCGGCGAAGGCGCCGAGAAACGGCGCGAGCAGCACATAGAACAGCGCCAGCATCGGCGCCAGCCACGCGACGCGCGAGGCCATGTTGTTGGCGCGGAGCATTTCGAGCGCGACCACGCCGAGTGCCGTGTCGGCCAGCGCACTGAAGAACTGCGCCGCCATGATCGTGGAGAAGCCCTTCTTCATCGGCGCTTCGCGGGATGTCGCCGGGCCGTCATGTGGGTGCGCATGTGTCTCCTTGGCGAGCGGCGTTATAGCACGCGGTCCGCGACGGGGTCGCGCTGGCAGAATCGGCGCATGCCGCGCCCCATCGAAGCCATCATCCACACCGAAGCGCTCGCGCACAACCTCGCCCGGGCCCGCGCCGCGGCGCCCGAGGCGAAAGTCTGGGCGGTCGTCAAGGCGAACGCCTACGGCCACGGGATCGAGCGTGCGTATGCCGGCCTGAAGGGCGCCGACGGCTTCGCGCTGCTCGACCTGGCCGAGGCCGAGCGCATCCGCGCGCTCGGCTGGCGCGGCCCGGTGCTGCTGCTCGAAGGCTGCTTCGATGCGCGCGACCTCGAACTCTGCTCGCGCCTGAACCTGTGGCACACGATCCACCACGAGGCGCAGATCGACTGGCTCGCGGCGCACAAGACGCACCACCCGCACCAGGTCTTCCTGAAGATGAACAGCGGCATGAACCGGCTCGGCTTCCGCCCCGGGGCCTACGCGCATGCGTGGCGGCGCCTCAGCGGGCTGACGCAGGTCGAGAGCGTCGCGCTGATGACGCATTTGTCCGACGCCGACGGCAGCCGCGGCATCGCGCACCAGCTCGCGGTCTTCGAAGCGGCGACGCGCGAACTCCCCGGCGAGCGCACGCTCGCGAACAGCGCCGCGACGCTGCGCTTCGCAGCGCAGTTCGACAGCGTGCGCGGCGACTGGGTGCGCCCCGGCATCCTGGTCTACGGCTCGTCGCCCGACCACCCGCAGAACACGATCGCCGACTGGGGCCTGCAGCCGACGATGAGCCTGCGCGCGCAGGTCATCGCCACGCAAGACCTGCGCGCCGGCGAGCAGGTCGGCTACGGCAGCCGTTTCACCGCCGAGCACGACATGCGCCTCGGCGTGATCGCCTGCGGCTACGCCGACGGCTACCCGCGCGTCGTGCCCGACGGCACGCCGGTGCTGATCGGCGACGCGCGCACGCGGCTCGTCGGCCGCGTCTCGATGGACATGATCACGATCGACCTGACCGACGCGCCCGACGCGCAGGTCGGCAGCGTCGCAACCCTCTGGGGCACGAGCCCGGGCGGCGCGGTGCTGCCGATCGACGAGATCGCGCAGGCCGCCGGCACGGTCGGCTACGAGCTGATGTGCGCGCTGGCAAAGCGCGTGCCGACGCACGCTGATCCTTCATGAGCCGCGACGCCGGCGCGTACGCGCGGCCGTGCCGCGCGTTCTTCGCCGACCGCGAACCCGCGGCGCACTGAGCAGCGCTCGCGATGCCGACCGTCGACGAGCGCGAGGTCGAGTTCCACGCGATCCGCGCGCAGGGCGCCGGCGGGCAGAACGTCAACAAGGTCTCGAGCGCGGTGCACCTGCGCTTCGACATCCGCGCCTCGTCGCTGCCCGACGAGATCAAGCAGCGCCTGCTCGAACGGCGCGACCAGCGCATCAGCGCCGAAGGTGTCATCGTGATCAAGGCGCAGACCAGCCGCAGCCAGGACATGAACCGCGCCGATGCGATGCAGCGGCTGCAGGCGCTGGTCGATGCGGTCGCGGTGCCGCCGAAGGCGCGCCGCGCGACGAAGCCGACGCACGGCTCGAAGCAACGCCGGCTCGAAGGCAAGGGCATCCGTGCGGTGATCAAGGCCGGGCGCGGCAAGGTCCACGAATGACCGCGGCGGGGTGATGGCGCGTGCGTTCACGCGCACCGGCGTCTATAGTTCCTTGCATGAGGCCCGCCAACGCAATCTGGTGCGGACTGGCCCTGTTGCTGGGCCTGGCTGGCGTGGCCGTCGCGCAGGCCCCGGCGGCTGCGGCCGCGACCCCCGTCGTCGTGATCGGCATCGACGGCGCGATCGGCGCGGCCAGCGCCGATCACCTGCACCGCGCGCTGGCCCAGGCCGCGAAGGTGCACGCGCAGCTCGCGGTGTTGCAACTCGACACGCCCGGCGGCCTCGACACCGCGATGCGCAGCATCATCAAGGACATCCTCGCGTCGAACGTGCCGGTCGCGGTGTTCGTCGCGCCGAACGGCGCGCGTGCGGCGAGCGCCGGCACCTACATCCTCTATGCGAGCCACATCGCCGCGATGGCGCCGGCCTCGAACCTCGGCGCCGCGACGCCCGTCGCGCTGGGCATGCCCGGCGTGCCGAACCCGGCCGAGGCCCCACCGGCGAGCGGCGCGGCATCGGGCGCGACCGCCGCCCCCGATACGATGAGCGCGAAGCGCAACGCCGACGCCGCGGCCTACCTGCGCAGCCTCGCGCAGCTGCGCGGGCGCAATGCCGAGTGGGCCGAGCGGGCGGTGCGCGAATCGGTCAGCCTCGCCGCGCCGGATGCGCTCAAGCTCGGCGTGATCGACCTCGTCGCGCAGGACGTGGCCGATCTGCTGCGCCAGCTCGACGGCCGCGAGCTGCGCGTCGCCGGTGGCCGCGCCGTGCGGCTCGCGACCGCCCATGCGCCGCTGATCGCGATCGAGGCCGATTGGCGCAGCCGGCTGCTCGCGGTCGTCGCCGACCCGAACATGGCGCTGATCCTGATGATGATCGGCATCTACGGGCTGCTGTTCGAGTTCGCGAACCCCGGCTTCGTGCTGCCCGGCGTGGCCGGCGCGATCAGCCTCGTGCTCGCGCTGTTCGCGCTGCAGATGCTGCCGGTCAACTACGCCGGCCTGGCGCTGATCCTGCTCGGCATCGCCTTCTTCATCGCCGAGGCCTTCGTGCCGAGCTACGGCACGCTCGGCCTCGGCGGCGTGGTCGCGTTCGCGTCCGGCGCGGTGCTGCTGATCGACAGCGAGGCGCCCGGCTTCGGCGTCTCGCCGGTGCTGATCGCGGTGCTGACCGCGGGCTCGGCGGCGTTCATCGTCGGCGTCGCCGGCATGGCCGCGAAGGCGCGCCGGCGTCCGGTCGTCAGCGGCACGCCGGCGCTGCTCGGCACGACCGGCGAGCTGGTCGAGTTCGCGAGCGGCGAAGGTTGGGCGCTCGTGCACGGCGAGAACTGGAAGGTGCACGGCAGCGCCGGGCTGCGAGCCGGCGACCGGGTCCGCGTGATCGGCACGCACGGTGCGCTGCTCGAGGTCGGCCCGGATCCCAGCGCCGCGCCGGGCGTGGGCACAGGCGCCGAGCGGCGCAGCATCCGGCGACAAGGAGCGGGCTCATGATCGGCGACATCGGCTTCGGCTTCGGCGCGCTTCTGGTCCTGCTGCTCGCGCTGCTCGCGACCTCGTTGCGCGTGCTGCGCGAGTACGAGCGCGCCGTCGTGTTCCAGCTCGGCCGCTTCTGGAAGGTCAAGGGCCCGGGCCTGGTGATCCTGATCCCGGGCATCCAGCAGATGGTGCGGGTCGGGCTGCGCGTCGTCGTGATGGACATCCCGAGCCAGGACGTGATCTCGCGCGACAACGTCTCGGTCAAGGTCAACGCGGTGCTGTACTTCCGCGTCGTCGACCCCGAGAAGGCGATCATCCAGGTCGAGCGCTACCTCGAGGCGACCAGCCAGCTCGCGCAGACGACCTTGCGCGCTGTGCTCGGCAAGCACGACCTCGACGACATGCTCTCGGAGCGCGAGCGCCTGAACCTCGACATCCAGAAGATCCTCGAAGCGCAGACCGCGAGCTGGGGCATCAAGGTCACGAACGTCGAGATCAAGCACGTCGATCTGAACGACACGATGATCCGCGCGATCGCGCGCCAGGCCGAGGCCGAACGCGAACGCCGCGCGAAGGTGATCCACGCCGAGGGCGAGCTGCAGGCCTCGCACAAGCTCGCCGAGGCCGCGCAGGTGCTCGCGCGCGAGCCGCAGGCGCTGCAGCTGCGCTACCTCGAGACGCTGACCGTGATCGCCGCCGACAAGAACTCGACCATCGTGTTCCCGCTGCCGCTGGACATCGTCGGCCCGCTGCTGAAGCAGGCGCTGAAAGACTGAGAGGTCATGCCATGAAGAGCGTTGCGCAGATCCTCGCCACCAAGCCGACCCACACGGTCCACGCGATCGCACCGACCGCCAGCGTGTTGGAAGCCGCCGCACTGATGGAGCGCCACAACATCGGCGCGCTGATGGTGCTCGACGGCGAGCACGTCGCCGGCATCGTCAGCGAGCGCGACCTCGCGCGCAAGATGATCGTCAGCGGACGCTCGCCGAAGGACACGCCGGTGCGCGACATCATGCAGGCCAAGGTGCGTGTCGTGCACACCAGCCACACCAACGAGGACTGCATGGCGCTGATGACCGACAAGCGCTTGCGCCACCTGCCGGTGCTCGACGAGGGCAAGCTCGTCGGCCTGATCTCGATCGGCGACCTGGTGAAGGACATCATCTCGGAGCAGCAGTTCATCATCGAGCAGCTCGAGCACTACATCGCCGGAGAGCGGGGCTGAGCTCGGCTCACTCGACGAACAGCAGCGCGGGACACTCGAGCAGCCCGCGCAGCGCCTGCACGAACTGCGCGGCGTGCATCCCGTCGACGACACGGTGATCGAACGACGACGACAGGTTCATCATCTGGCGCGCGACGATCGCGCCGTCGCGGATCACCGGCCGCGTGACGATGCGGTTGACGCCGACGATCGCGACCTCGGGGTGGTTGATCACCGGCGTCGAGACGATGCCGCCGAGCGCACCCAGGCTGGTCAGCGTGATCGTCGAGCCGCTGAGTTCGTCGCGCAGCGCCTTGCCCGAGCGCGCGGCCTCGGCGAGGCGCGCGATCTCGGCCGCGTTGCCCCACAGGTCGCGCGTGTCGGCGTCGCGCAGCACCGGCACCATCAACCCGGCATCGGTCTGCGTCGCGATGCCCAGATGCACCGCGGCGACGCGCGTGACGACGCCAGCTTCGTCGTCGAAGCGCGCGTTGATCTGCGGGAACTCGCGGCAGCCCAGCACGATCGCGCGCGCCAGCAGCGGCAGCAGGGTCAGGCGGCCGCGGGCGGCGCCATGCAGCGCGTTCAGGCGCGCGCGCAGCGCCTCGAGCTCGGTCACGTCGATCTCTTCGACGTAGGTGAAGTGCGGGATGCGACGTTTCGACTCCTGCATCTTCTGCGCGATCTTGCGGCGCAGCCCGGTGATGCGCAGCGGCTCGTCGGCGCGCGCTGCCGGCGACACGGGAGAGCCGGCGCTTCGCGGCACGCCAACCGCACCCGGCGTGCCGCGCGCCGCGTGCGCGTCCAGATCGGCGTTCATGATGCGGCCGCCCGGGCCGCTGCCGGTGACGCGGTGCAGGTCGATGCCGAGCTCCCAGGCCCGCCGCCGCAGCGCCGGCGACGCGATCGGACGATCGACTATGGCCGTCGGAGTGGCCGGTATGGATGGGGTCGACACGGCGATGCGCGGCGTCGGTGCCGGGGCCGCCGCTCGCACGACCGGCAACGGTGGCGGCGCCGGCGCCGCCACGGCCGCACCCTGCCCCGCGACCTCGATCCGAATCAGCTCCGCGCCGACCGCCAGCACCTGGCCGACCTCGCCGCCGAGTGCGAGCACCGTGCCGACGACCGGCGACGGGATCTCGACCGTCGCCTTGTCGGTCATCACGTCGGCGAGGATCTGGTCTTCGACCACCGCATCGCCCGGCTGCACGCGCCACGCGACGAGCTCGACCTCGGCGATGCCTTCGCCGATGTCGGGCATCTTGATCACGTGCGCGCTCATCACGCCTCCATCGCGCGCAGCAGCGCGGCGCCGACGCGCGCCGGGCCGGGAAAGTAGGCCCACTCGAGCGCGTGCGGGTAGGGCGTGTCCCAACCGGTCACGCGCTCGATCGGCGCTTCGAGGTGATAGAAGCAATGCTCCTGCACGAGCGCGGCGAGTTCGGCACCGAAGCCGCTGGTGCGCGTCGCCTCGTGCACGATCACGCAGCGCCCCGTCTTCCTGACCGACTCGACGATCGCCGCGAGGTCGAGCGGCCACAGGCTGCGCAGGTCGATGATCTCGGCGTCGATGCCGGTCTCGTTTGCGGCGGCCGCGCTGACGAAGACCATCGTGCCGTACGTCAGCACCGTCAGCGCGGCGCCGGCGCGGAACACCGACGCCGATTCGAGCGGCACGCGGTAGTGGCCCTCGGGCACCTCCGCGCGCGCATGGCCGGTCCACGACACGACGGGCCGGTCGTGATGGCCGTCGAACGGCCCGTTGTACAGGCGCTTCGGCTCGAGAAAGATCACCGGGTCGTCGCACTCGATCGCCGCGATCAGCAGGCCCTTCGCGTCGTACGGGTTCGACGGCATCACGGTGCGCAGCCCGCAGACGTGCGTGAACAGCGCCTCCGGGCTCTGGCTGTGCGTCTGGCCGCCATAGATGCCGCCGCCGCAGGGCATGCGGATCGTGATCGGCGCGCTGAAGTCGCCGACCGAGCGGTAGCGCAGCCGCGCCGCCTCGGAGACGATCTGGTCCGAGGCCGGGTAGAAGTAGTCGGCGAACTGGATCTCGGCGACCGGGCGCAGCCCGTACGCGCCCATGCCGACCGCCGCCCCGACGATGCCGCCCTCGGAGATCGGCGTGTCAAACACGCGCGCGCGGCCGTACTTCGCCTGCAGCCCTTCGGTGCAGCGGAACACGCCGCCGAAGTAGCCGACGTCCTGGCCGAACACGACGACGTTCGGATCGCGTTCGAGCATCACGTCCATCGCGGAGCGCAGCGCCTGGATCATCGTCATCGAGGCCATGCTCAGCTCTCGGCCTGGCGGAGTTGGTCGAGCTGGGTATGCAGGTGCGCCGGCATCTCGCGATAGACGTCCTCGAACATCGATTCGAGCGGCGGCGCATGGCCGTCGGCGAGCGTGCCGAAAGCCTCGGCCTCCTTCTGCGCCGCGCCGATCTCCTTTTCGAGCTCCGACTGCAGCGCCGCGTGCTGCGCGTCGGACCACGCGCCGAGCGCGATCAGGTGCGTCTTCAGCCGCGCTACGGGATCGCCGAGCGGGAAGCGCGCGGCATCGTCGGCCGGGCGGTACTTCGACGGATCGTCCGAGGTCGAGTGCGGGCCGGCGCGGTAGCTCACCCACTCGATCAGCGTCGGCCCGAGGTTGCTGCGCGCGCGCTCGGCGGCCCATTGCGAGGCCGCATACACGGCCAGGAAGTCGTTGCCGTCGACGCGCAGCGACGCGATGCCGCAGCCGACGCCGCGGCCCGCGAAGGTCGTGCCCTCGCCGCCGGCGATTGCCTGGAAGGTCGAGATCGCCCACTGGTTGTTGACGACGTTCAGGATCACCGGCGCGCGGTACACGTGCGCGAAGGTCAGCGCGGTGTGGAAGTCGGCCTCGGCGGTCGCGCCGTCGCCGATCCAGGCCGACGCGATCTTCGTGTCGCCCTTGATCGCCGACGCCATTGCCCAGCCCACCGCCTGGATGAACTGGGTCGCGAGGTTGCCGCTGATCGAGAAGAAGCCGGCGCGCTTCATCGAGTACATCACCGGCAGCTGGCGGCCCTTCAGCGGGTCGCGCTCGTTGCTCAGCAGCTGGCAGATCAGCGGCACCAGCGGCACGTCGTCGCGCGCGAGCAGCAGGCCCTGCTGGCGGTAGGTCGGGAAGCACATGTCGCCGTCGTTCAGCGCCAGCGCGTGGGCGCAGGCAATCGCCTCTTCGCCGAGGCTCTGCATGTAGAACGACATCTTCTTCTGGCGCTGCGCGATCAGCATGCGGGCGTCGAAGATGCGCGTCTTGAGCATCGCGCGCAGGCCGTGCACCAGCACCGCCGGCTCGAGCTGGGGGGCCCAGGGCCCGAGCGCGCGGCCGTCGTCGGCGAGCACGCGCACCAGCGCGGTCGCGAGGTCCCCGGTGTCGGCAGCCGGCACGTCGATCGCCGGGCGCCGCACCGCGCCGGCCTCGGACAGGTGCAGGTACGAGAAGTCGGTGTGCTGACCCGGCCGCCCGCTCGGCTCGGGCACATGCAAGCGAAGGTGTTGTTGCCGTTGTTGCTGTTGTTGCGACGCCATCACGGTCCTTCAGCGCCTGGCGGCGCGCGGATCAGCGTAGCGCGTACCGGCCCGCTCTGCCAGCGGGAGATTGCGGTGCTGCCGCGCAGCGCCTAAGCTGGAAACTACAAGCCCCCGCCACGGAGACCGATCATGAGCAACCACGTCTACAAGCTGCTGGAACTCGCGGGCTCGTCGACCACGAGCATCGAGGACGCGGTCCAGAACGCGATCGCGAAGGCGAACCAGAGCGTGCGCAACATCCACTGGTTCACGATCACCGAAACGCGCGGCCACGTCGAAGCCGGCAAGGTCGCGCACTGGCAGGTCACGCTGAAGGTCGGCTTCACGCTGGAGTAGCCGAGGTGGACACGCGCAGCGAACTGGCGGCGACCGTCCGCGCGCTGACCGCTGGCGCGAAGGGCCTGCTCGCCGCCGACGAGAGCGGCGCGACGATCGCGAAGCGCTTCAAGACGATCGGCGTCGAGTCGACCGACGAGAGCCGGCGCGCCTGGCGCAGCCTGTTGTTGGGCACGCCGGGCCTGGGCGAATACATCAGCGGCGTGATCCTGTTCGAAGAGACGCTCGGCCAGCGCGACGATGCCGGCACGCCCCTGCCGCAGCTCGCCGCGGAGCTCGGCATCGTGCCGGGCATCAAGGTCGATGCCGGCAAGATCGCGCTCGCGCACGCACCCGGCGACGAGATCACGCAAGGGCTCGACGGTCTCGCGCTGCGTCTCGAGGGCTACCGGCAGCAGGGCGCGCGCTTCGCGAAATGGCGCGCGGTCTACAACGTCGACCCGCAGCGG
The DNA here is from genome assembly GCF_056400745.1 of Rhizobacter sp. P5_A1. Classification (NCBI taxonomy): domain Bacteria; kingdom Pseudomonadati; phylum Pseudomonadota; class Betaproteobacteria; order Burkholderiales; family Sphaerotilaceae; genus Rhizobacter; species Rhizobacter sp. P5_A1. Next base: position 33,500 of record NZ_JBFUKR010000012.1, on the reverse strand, counting down.
CCGAGCCCGCTCGCGATGCAGGCCAACGCCGAGGCGCTCGCGCGCTATGCCGCGATCTGCCAGGCGCAGGGTGTCGTGCCGATCGTCGAACCCGAGGTGCTGATGGACGGCGCGCACGACATCTCCCGCTGCGCCGAGGTCAGCGAGGCGGTCTGGCACGAGGTCTTCGCGGCACTGCGCCGGCACCGCGTCGAACCCGAACTGATGCTGCTCAAGCCGAGCATGGTGCTGCCGGGCAAGGAGCATGGGCCGCCGGCATCGCCCGACGCGGTCGCGCGCGCGACGCTCGCGGTGCTGCGCCGCAGCGTGCCGGCGGCCGTCGCCGGTATCTTCTTTCTCTCCGGCGGGCAGACACCCGTCGAGGCCAGCGCGAACCTGGCGGCGCTGAACCGCTGCGGGCCACAGCCGTGGCCGCTGAGCTTTTCGTACGGCCGCGCGCTGCAGGAGCCGGTGCTGGACGCGTGGCGCGGACAGGCCGCGAACCGGCGGGTCGCGCAGGCCGCGCTGCTCCGGCGTGCGCGGCTGAACAGCGCGGCGCGCGGCGGCCGCTATGACGCCGCGATGGAGGCCGCGCCCGACAAGACCTGAGGCGCTCGCGCCGCGGCGAGCGTCGCGACGATTTCACCGAGCCGCTTCAGGCTCGCATCGATTCGCGGCGACCAAGGCTCGGCGTAGTGGATGCGGATGAAGTGATCGAAGCGGTCGCTGCAGCTGAAGGTCGCGCCGGGCACCAGCCCGATGTGCTCGCGCCGGCCGATCTCGAACACCTTGCGCGAGCTCACCGACTTCGGCAGCTCGATCCACAGCATGAAGCCGCCCTGCGGCCGGCTCAGCCGGCAGCCTTCCGGAAAGTAGCGCGTCACCGCGTCGATCATGCGCTCGCATTGCGCGCGCGTCGCGGCGCGCAGCTTGCGCATGTGGTGGTCGTAGCCGCCGTCGTGCATGAACTCGGCGATCACCTCCTGCTGCAGCTGCGCGCCGGCGCACGAGGTGTGGAACTTCAGCGACTGCACCGCCGCGAAGTGGCGGCCCGGCGCGATCCAGCCGACGCGGTAGCCCGGGGCCAGCGTCTTCGTGAACGCCGAACACAGGATCACGTCGTCGGCGGTGTCGAAGCTCTTCAGCGCCGGCGGGCGCTCGTCGCCGAAGTGGGTCTCGCCGTAGATGTCGGTCTCGATCAGCGTGAAGCCGCGCTGCGCCGCGAGCGCGACCAGCCGCCGCTTGTTCTCGGTCGGCATCAGGCAGCCGAGCGGGTTGTGGAAGTTCGGGATCACGACGCACGCGGCGATCGCGCCCGCCTCGCGCGTCGCGAGGTCGAGCGCCTCGACCGACAGGCCGTCGCGCGGGTGCGTCGGGATCTCGAGCGAGCGCATGCCGAGCGAACGCACGATCTCGAGCAGCATCCAGTAGGTCGGCGATTCGAGTGCGATCGTGTCGCCGGGCTTGGCCGCGGCGCGCAGCGCGATCAGCAGCGCCTCGGTGCCGCCGTTCGTGATCACGATGTTCTCGGGCCGCAGCCGCAAGCCGGCGTTGACGCTGCGGCGCGCGATCTCCTTGCGCAGCGCGGTGCTGCCGAGCATCTCGTACTGCGACGCGTACTCCGGGTGCAGCCGGTTGATGCGCGCCGCGAGATGGCGCAGCTTCGCCTCCGGCAGCAGCGAACGCGCCGGCACGCAGCGGAACGAAGGCGCGGCGAGCGCATCGTCGGCGCCGAGCAGGAACTCGCGGGTCACGTCGTCCGGCGTCACGAAGCCGGCGCTGCTCATCCGCGTGTCGAGCTCGGGCTCGGGCAGCGGCGCCTGCTGGCGTGCGACGAAGTAGCCCGACTTCGGCCGCGCCTCGACCAGCGCGCGGTTCTCGAGCCAGCGGTACGCGAGCGTCGCGGTCGACACGCTGATGCCGTGCTGCTGGCACAGCTGCCGCACCGAAGGCAACCGGTCGCCGGTGCGCAGGCTGCCCTCGGCGATCGCGCGTTCGAGTTCGCCGGCGATGCGGTGGTAGAGCGGGAAACCGGGGGTCAGTGCGGTGTCCATGCCGGCTCAGCCCGCGCCGCGCCGGCGCGCGGTCACTTCGATCTCGATCCGCATGCGGGGGTCGGCCAGGCCGGCTGCGATCATCATCGCCGCCGGCCGCACCTCGCCGAACCAGCGGCGCAGTGTCGGCCAGCAGCGGCTGAAGTCGTTGCCGGGCGGCAGCACGTAGTTCACGCGCACCACGTCGTCGATGCGCGCGTTCGCCTGCGCCAAGGCCGCCTCGATGTTCTTCATGCACTGCTCGGTCTGCTCGACCAGGTCGTCGGCGATCGTCATCGCGGTGTAGTCGAAGCCGGTCGTGCCCGAGACGAAGACCCAGTCACCGTCGACGACTGCGCGCGAGTAGCCAATCTCGGCTTCGAAGGTGGAACCGGAACTGATCAGCTGACGGGTCATCGGGGCTTCCAGGGGGTCGCGACAGCGGATTGTCGGGCGCGCACCGCGGCCGTGACAGATACAGAAGCGTCCGCTTGTGACCAGCACAGCGCACGATCGTCACCACTGTGCCGGTGCAATTGCTTCGGCACTGAACGTAGCTTGCGCGCCGCCGTTGCGGAACACTGGCCGCATCCAACCCACGACCGGAGACCCCCATGCTGCGCCTGCGCCCACCCGTCACCCTGCGGCTCGAAACCGGCCGGCTGCTCGCCTGGCCGCGCCAGTCCGGCGTGCGCCTGCGCGTGCTCGCCGGCTCGGCCTGGGTCACGCAGGCGCACGACATGCAAGACCACTTCCTGCAGCCCGGGCAGACGCTGCTGTTGCGGCCCGGCGCGCGCGCGCTCATCGGGGCGGAGAAGGACGAGGTCTCGCTGCGCTTCGAGGCCGGTACCGGCTTCAGCCTGAAGGGCTTGTGGCAGCGCCTGCGCACGCCGCGCCCGACCCGCGGCGCGGCGCTGCCGCCGGGCGCGTGCTCGGTCTGATCGAGCGCGCCGCGCTTGCCATGACAATTGGTTCATGGCCAAGGAAAAGTCGATCTACATCTGCACCGAGTGCGGCGGCACGTCGGCCAAGTGGCTGGGCAAGTGCCCGAGCTGCGAAGCCTGGAACACGCTGGTCGAGTCGGTCGAAGAGGCGACGCCGAAGAACCGCTACAACCACACCGGCGCGCGCGGGCTGATCGCGAGCCAGCCGGTCGCAACGCTGTCGCAGATCGAGGCCAGCGATGTCGACCGCCAGCCGACCGGCATCGACGAACTCGACCGTGTGCTCGGCGGCGGCATCGTCGCCGGCGGCGTCGTGCTGATCGGCGGTGACCCCGGCATCGGCAAGTCGACGCTGCTGCTGCAGGCGCTCGACGAACTCGCGCGCAGCATGAAGACGCTGTACGTGACCGGCGAGGAGAGCGGCGCGCAGGTCGCGCTGCGCTCGCGCCGCCTCGGGCTCGATGGTTCGCAGGTCCGCGTGCTGGCCGAGATCCAGCTCGAGAAGATCGCCGCGACGCTCGCGCACGAGCAGCCCGCGGTCTGCGTGATCGATTCGATCCAGACCGTGTACAGCGATCAGCTCAGCTCGGCGCCCGGCTCGGTTGCGCAGGTGCGCGAGTGCGCGGCGCAGTTGACGCGCATCGCGAAGAGCAGCGGCACGACGATCATCCTCGTCGGCCACGTCACGAAGGAAGGCGCGCTCGCCGGCCCGCGCGTGCTCGAGCACATCGTCGACACCGTGCTGTACTTCGAGGGCGACACGCACTCGAGCTTCCGGCTCGTGCGCGCGATCAAGAACCGCTTCGGCGCGGTCAACGAGATCGGCGTGTTCGCGATGACCGAGAAGGGGCTGAAGGGCGTCGCGAACCCGAGCGCGATCTTCCTGTCGACGCATGGCGACCCGGTCGCGGGTTCGTGCGTGCTGGTCACGCTCGAAGGCACGCGGCCGCTGCTGGTCGAGATCCAGGCGCTGGTCGATTCGGGCGGGCCGTCGCCGCGACGCCTGTCGGTCGGCATCGAGCGCGACCGGCTCGCGATGATGCTCGCGGTGCTGCACCGCCATGCCGGCGTCAGCGCGTCGGACCAGGACGTGTTCGTCAACGCGGTCGGCGGCGTGCGCATCAGCGAGCCGGCGGCCGACCTCGCGGTGATGCTCGCGATCCAGAGCAGCCTGCGCGGCAAGGCGCTCCCGCGCGGCTTCATCGCGTTCGGCGAAGTCGGCCTCGCCGGCGAGGTGCGCCCGGCGCCGCGCGGCCAGGAGCGGCTGAAAGAGGCCGCGAAACTCGGCTTCTCGGTCGCGGTCGTACCGAAGGCGAATGCACCGAAGAAGGCGATCGAGGGCCTGACGATCCACGCGGTCGAACGCATCGAGCAGGCGATCGATCTGATACGAGGGCTGTGATGAAACGATTCGCCGCGATTTCCGATATCCACGGCAACCTGCCCGCGCTCGACGCGGTGCTCGCGGACATCGCCACCGCGCACGTCGATGGCATCGTCAACCTCGGTGACATCCTCTCCGGCCCGCTGTGGGCCGCGGCCACCGCCGACCGGCTGATGCCGCTGCAGCTGCCGACGATCGCCGGCAACCACGAGCGTCAGCTGCTGACGCAGGCCCGCGAACGGATGAGCGCCTCCGATGCGCACACCGACGCCGAGCTGCTGCCCGCGCAGCGCGCGTGGCTCGCGCGCCTGCCGCCGACGCTCGCGCTCAGTGATGAGGTCTTCTGCTGCCACGGCACGCCGACCAGCGACCTGCAGTACTTCCTCGAGACCGTCGTGCCCGGCTTCGCCGGTCTTGGTCTGGGCGCGAACGGCGTGCGGGCCGCGACATTGGCCGAGGCGACCGAGCGCGCCGGCCCGGCGCTGCAGGGTGTCGTGCACGGCCTGATCCTGTGCGGGCACACCCATGTGCCGCGCCTGCTGCGGCTGGCCGACGGGCGCCTGATCGTGAACCCGGGCAGCGTCGGTCTGCCGGGATTCGACGACGACCACGGCCATCCGCACGTGATCGAGAACCGCGCGCCGCATGCGCGCTATGCGCTGCTCGAGCGCGGCTCGGCCGGCTGGAGCGTGCAGCTCCGCGCCGTCGCCTACGACTGGGAAGCGGCGGCGCAGCGCGCCGAGCGCGAGCAGCGTCCCGACTGGGCGCACACGCTGCGCACCGGCTTCGTCGGGCTGCTCGAAGGCGCTCGCGCCGGTTGACGCGCGGGTAGTTCCGCGGTGGCACGGCCGGGGAGCGCTGACTACACTGCGCAGGCCCCTGCCCACACGACAGTCACCCTGGAGATGCGCAACATGTCATCGTCGCTGAAGTTCATGATCCCGGCCGCACTGGCCGCCGCCGGCCTCACGCTGGCCACTTCGGCACACGCCGGCAAGACGCTCGACGCGGTCAAGGCGCGCAGCCAGCTGATCTGTGGCGTCAACACGTCGTCACCCGGCTTCTCGGCCGCCGACAGCCAGGGCAAGTGGAGCGGCATCGATGTCGACTTCTGCCGCTCGGTCGCGGCCGCGGTGCTCGGCGACGCCAGCAAGGTCAAGTACGTGCCGCTGAACTCGCAGCAGCGCTTCGCGTCGCTGCAGGCCGGCGAGGTCGACGTGCTGAGCCGCAACAGCACCTGGACGCTGACGCGCGACGCCTCGCTCGGCGTCGTCTTCGCCGGCATCAACTACTTCGACGGCCAGGGCTACATGGTGCCGAAGAAGCTGAAGATCGACAGCGTCAAGAAGCTCAACGGTGCGACCGTCTGCGTGCAGGCCGGCACGACGAGCGAGAAGAACCTCGCCGATCACTACGCCGCGAATGGCATGAAGTACAAGCCGGTCGTGTTCGACACCGCCGAGGCGATGCGCAGCGCGTTCTTCTCGGGCCGCTGCCAGGTCTACTCGACCGACATGAGCGACCTGGCCGGCGCGCGCACGATGGCGCCGAATGCCGACGACTACGTGATCCTGCCCTACGTGATCTCGAAGGAGCCGCTCGGGCCGTCGGTGCGCCGCGGCGACGACGACTGGTTCCAGATCGTGCGCTGGACGCTGTTCGCCGCGCTCGAGGCCGAGGAAAACGGCCTGACCCGCGCCAACGTCGATGCGCAGAAGAGCAGCAGCAAGGACCCGGCGGTGCTGCGCTTCCTCGGCGTCTCCGAAGACACCGGCAAGCTGCTCGGCCTCGACAAGGACTGGGCCTACCGCATCGTCAAGCAGGTCGGCAACTACGGCGAGAGCTTCGAGGCCAACCTCGGCCCGAACTCGCCGCTGCACCTGCCGCGCGGCGCGAACAACCTGTGGAACAAGGGCGGCCTGATGTACGCCGCGCCGATCCGCTGATGACAGCCCCTCGCCCGATGAGTACATCGGTCGATCCCCCGAGGGTATGCGGGCCGGCTTGGGGCGGCCCGGCGCTCGGCCCGCGCCCCGATTGAAGGTCTCTCCAATAGGCGACGAAGCCTGGCGCGCGCGCGAACGCGCGCGCCGGCGGCACGAGTGGCTGCTGCAGGGTGCGCTTCTGTTGTTGCTCGTCGCGCTGGCCTTCGGCTTCGCGCACAACGTCGGCGCGAACCTCGCGGCGCGGCAGATCAAGTCCGGCTTCGGGTTCCTGACCGACCCGGCCGGCTTCAACATCGGCGAGCTGCTGTTCGAATATTCGGCGCGCGACAGCTACCTGCGCGCGTTCGGCGTCGGGATGGCGAACACGCTGCGCGTCGCGTTCGCCGGCATCGTGCTCGCGAGCCTGCTCGGCGTCGCCGTCGGGCTGATGCGGCTGGCGCGGCACCCGCTGCCGGTGCGGCTCGGCGGCGCGTACGTCGAGGTCTTCCGCAACGTGCCGCTGCTGATCCAGCTGCTCGCGATCTACCTGTTCGTCACCGAGTACTTGCCCGAGGCCTCCGAGGCCTGGGCCATCGACGGCGCCGCGCTGCTGTCGAAGGAGGGGCTGCAGATCGCGGTGCCCGAGCAGGGCTGGCTCGCGCTCGGCGTCGCCGCGGCGGCGTTCGTGCTCGCTGACGCCGCCGCGTGGCTCGCGGCGCGGCGCTGGCTGACGATCGGCGCGGGGCTCGTCGCCTTGGGTGCCGGTGCGCTCGCGGCGCTGCTCGCGTGGCTCGCGTGCGGCACGCTGGGCGGCTGGTCGCACCCGCTGCGCGAAGGCTTCCTGATCAGCGGCGGCGCGTCGCTGACGCCGGAGTTCCTCGCGCTGTGGCTGGGCCTGTCGCTGTTCACGTCGAGCGCGATCGCCGAGCTGGTGCGCGCCGGCGCGCTCGCGGTGCCGATCGGGCAGAGCCATGCGGCCCTCGCGCTCGGCCTGACGCACGGCCAGGCGATGGGCGCGGTGATCTTTCCGCAGGCGCTGCGGCTGGCGATCCCGCCGCTGGCGAGCCAGTACATGAACCTGGTGAAGAACTCGTCGCTCGCGGTCGTCATCGGCTATCCCGACCTGGTCTCGATCGCGAACACCTCGATCAACCAGAACGGGCAGGCGCTCGAGGTCATCGTGATCATCATGGCGGTCTACCTGGCGCTGAACCTCGTGATCGCCGCGATCATGAACACGGTCAACGCGCACGTGACGCGCGCGCCGCGATGAACGCACCGCCCGCGGCCCGTCTCGCCGAGCGCATCCGTGCGCGCTGGTTCTTCAGCCCGTTCGCGAGCGCGGTCACGCTCGCGGCGCTCGCGCTGCTGGCCTGGGCACTGTGGATCGCGCTCGGCTGGGGTGTCGCGCGTGCGGTCGCAGCACCCGACCTCACGGCCTGCAAGGCGCTCGCGCACCGCGGCGCGTGCTGGGGCTTCGTCGCCGAGAAGTGGCGGCTGATCCTGTTCGGCCGCTATCCGTATGCGGACCAGTGGCGCCCCGCGCTCGCGACCTTCGCGATCGTCGCGATGCTGCTCGTGACCGCGTGGCCGCGCAGCTGGGCGCATGCGCGTTGGCTGTCGGCCGGCTGGGCGCTCGCGTTCGCGCTGTTCTTCGCGCTGCTCGCGGGCGGCGTGTTCGGCCTCGCGCCGGTCGGCTCCGATCGTTGGGGCGGGCTGCCGCTGACGGTGATCCTGACGCTGATCGGCGTCGCCGCGTCGGCACCGATCGGTGTCGCGCTCGCGCTCGCGCGACGCTCGTCGATGCTGCTGCTGCGCACGCTCGCCACGGCCTACATCGAGCTGGTGCGCGGCGTGCCGCTGATCACGGTGCTGTTCGTCGCGACCTTCGTGTTCCCGCTGATCCTGCCGGCCGGCTGGCGCATCGACCCGTTCTGGCGTGTCGCGATCGGCCTCGTGCTGTTCCAGGCGGCCTACATGGCCGAGGCCGTGCGCGGCGGGCTGCAAAGCGTGCCGCGCGCGCAGCACGACGCGGCACGTTCGATCGGGCTGACCTACGCGCAGGTGCAGCGCTACGTGATCCTGCCGCAGGCGCTGGTCGCGGTGATCCCGGCCTTCGTCAACAGCCTGCTGTCGGCCTTCATGGACACCTCGCTCGTCACCGTCGTCTCGATGTACGACCTGACCGGCTCGCTGCGTCTGGCGCTCGGCGACCCGCAGTGGCGCGACTTCTTCGTCGAAGGCTATCTGTTCGTCGCGGCCGTCTACTTCGGCGCCTGCTTCGCGATGTCGCGCTACAGCCTGTGGCTGGAGCGGCGGCTGAAGGTCGCGCATTGACACCATCGCCCTTGTCATCGGGCCGCGCGCCCGCACGTTGGAATGCCACGCCGGTCGCGGCATCGATTCGGAGGTCAGCATCATGTTCAAGCGCATCTCGGTGCTCTGGTCGCTCGTGAAGGGCGATGCGCGCCTGCTGTGGCGTGCGCTGCGCCACCCGCAATCGCCCGGCTGGCTCAAGCTCGGCACGCTCGGCGTCGTGCTGTACGTGCTGTCGCCGGTCGACCTGATCCCCGACGTGATCCCGGTCATCGGCGTGCTCGACGACGTCGTGCTGGTGCCGCTGGCGATCCGCTTCCTGCTGAACCGGCTGCCGGCGCGGCTGCGCGCCGACATCGGGGCCGGGCCGCGGGCCGCATGAATCCCTGGATCGGTTGGGCGCTGGCCGGCGCCGCGGTCGTCGCCGGCTGGTTCGGCTACGGCTGGCCGGGGCTGGCGCTCGCGTTCAGCGTGATCGTGTTTTGGTTGCTGATCCAGTTCAGCCGCTCGCTGCGCGTGATGCGCAATGCCTCCGATGCACCGGTCGGCCACGTGCCGAGCGCGGTGATGCTGCATGCCAAGCTGCGCGTCGGGCTGCCGATGCTGCAGATCGTCACGCTGACGAAGAGCCTCGGCCGGCGCGTCGCCGAGGCGCCCGAGACCTGGGCCTGGGCCGACGAGTCTGGCACCGAGGTTCGCATCGTGCTCGACGCGAATGGCCGCTGCGCGAGCTGGACCCTGAACCGCCCGGCCGAGGCTGCACCGGGCTGACGGCGATGCAGCTGATCGACGCCGCGACGACGCGCCGACACCTCGGCTTCGCCCCGCTGGTCGCCGCACTGCGCGCGATGTTCGTCGCCGGCTGCGAGGTGCCGCAGCGCGGCACGCACCGCATCGGCGACGCCGGAACGATCCTGCTGATGCCGGCCTGGCGCGTCGGCGCGCGGCTCGGCGTCAAGACCGTCACGATCTTCCCCGGCAACGGCGCGCGCGGCCTGCCGGGGCTGCATTCGACCTACCTGCTGTTCGATGCCGAAACCGGCGTGCCGCTCGCCCAGCTCGACGGCAACGAGATCACCTCGCGCCGCACCGCGGCGGCCTCGGCGCTGGCCGCGTCGTTCCTCGCACGGGCCGATGCCCGCCGGCTGCTGATCGTCGGCAGCGGCCGCGTCGCCGCGCTGCTGGCCGAGGCGATGCGCGCGGTCCGGCCGATCGACGCGGTGCGGGTCTGGAACCACCGGCCGGAATCGGCGCAGGCGCTGGCCACCGCGCTGCGTGCGGACGGCTTCGATGCCAGCGCAACCGACGACCTCGCGCAGGGCGTCGCCGCGGCCGACATCGTCAGCTGTGCGACCCTGTCGAGCGCCGCGCTGATCCGCGGCAAATGGCTGCGCCCGGGCGCGCACCTCGACCTGATCGGCAGCTTCACGCCGCAGATGCGCGAGGCCGATGCAGCCTGCTTCGCGCACAGCCGCGTGTTCGTCGACAGCGCCGAGGCGCTGGCGAAATCGGGCGACCTGCTCGGCGCGATCGCCGAAGGCGCGTTCGATGCCGCGCAACTGCAGGGCACGCTCGCCGAGCTGTGCGCCGGCGCGCGGCCGGGACGACGCAACGCGGCCGAGCACACCGTGTTCAAGGCCGTCGGCACCGCACTCGAAGACCTCGCGGCGGCCGAGCTGGTGTTCGACGCGGTGCAGCGCGAATCGCTACCATCGTCGGCTCGTCCGAAGCCACCCGACACCGCACCGTGACCGAACTCGCTGCCGCACCGAAGCCCCGCACAATCCGCTGGTACTGGGAAGACTTTCCGGTCGGCAACGTGCGCGAGTTCGGGGCCTGTGCCGTGACCCGCGACGCGATGCTCGCGTTCGCCGCGCAGTTCGACCCGCAGCCCTTTCACCTCGACGACGCGGCCGCCGAGGCCTCGCTGTTCGGCAAGCTCTCGGCGAGCGGCTGGCACACCTGCGCGATGGCGATGCGGATGATGTGCGACGACTACCTGCTCGAATCCAGCAGCCTCGGTTCGCCCGGCATCGACAGCCTGCGCTGGACCCAGCCGGTGTTCGCCGGCGACACGCTCAGCGTGCGACTCACGACGCTCGAATCCCGGCCGATGGCGAGCCGGCCGAAGGTCGGCCTGGTGCTGTCGAAGTGGGAGGTGCTGAACCAGCAGCGCGAACTCGTGCTGACGATGCAGGGCTGGGGCATGTTCGGCCGCCGCGAACCGGCGGGCAGCTGACCGGCCGCCGCGCTGGCCTGCTCAAGCGCGGCGCAACTGGCGGCCGTCGATCCGCACCCGGTCGCCGACGCGCAGGCCGTTCAGGCGCGACTCTTCGTAGGTCCGCCAGCGGCCGTTGTCGAGCCGCACCGTGACCCGGTAGCCGACCACCCGCTTGTTGATGTTGCGCTCGACGTTGTTGCCGGCCACCGCGCCGCCAGCGGCGCCGAGCACCGTCATCGCGGCACGGCCGCCGCCATGGCCGAACTGGTTGCCGACGACCCCGCCGAGCACGCCGCCGATGACTGCGCCCTTGCCGGTTCCCGGTGGCCGCTCGCGGATCGGTTCGATCCGCTCGACCCGCCCGACGCGATGGCTGGCGATCGCGCGCGCTGCCGGCGCAGGGTGCACGGCGGCTGGCGCGGGCGCGCGCGGCAGCGCGACCGCGTCGTCGGGGGCCACGGCCGCGGGCGGCTGATCGGTGCGCGGCACCGGGATGGCCCATGCACCCGAGCCGAGCGCACTCGCGCCGAACGCCAATGCAACCAGAAAGCGCTGTCTCATGCTTGGATCATCGCCGCCGCACGGGCGCCGATCCACCTGACAACGGCGCCATTTCGTGTCGGACGCAGCCGACACGCTGACGGCGCGACGGGTTTTCAGCGCAGGTGCAGCGCGCCGCCGCCGAACAGGCCGATCAGGCCGATCGCGATCAGGTAGACCGCGACGATGACGTTCAGCAACTTCGGCATGATCAGGATCAGCACGCCGGCGAGCAGCGAAATCAGCGGGGTCAGGCTCAGGTGGATGTTCATCGGAAAGTCTTCGTGGAGGAAGGTTGGTTCAACAGAGTGCCGCGCGGTGCCGTCGATCACGCCGGCGCCAGCGCGCCGCGGTCCGCGCGCAGCAGCGTCTCGAGGCACTGGTCGCGGATGCCGTAGAAGGCCTTGAGCGTGTCGACCTGCTGCCAGGCCTCGGGTGCAGGCTTCGCATCGGCGCGCTTCACCGCGAGGATCATCTTGTTCTTGTTCGTGTGCTCGAGAGAAACGAACTCGAACACCTGCGTGTCGTAACCGCAGGCGTCGAGCAGCAGCGCGCGCAGCGAGTCGGTCAGCATCTCGGCCTGCTGGCCCAGGTGCACGCCGTGCTTCAGGATCGGCCGCAGCGGGTGGGGCTGCAGCAGCTGCGGGCGCAGCTCCTTGTGGCAGCACGGCGAGCACATGATGACCTGCGCGCCGGCGCAAACGCCGGTGTGGATCGCGAAGTCGGTCGCGGTGTCGCAGGCGTGCAGCGCGATCATGATGTCGATCGCTTCGGGCACGACGCTGCGCACGTCGCCCTGCTCGAAGCGCAATCCCGCCAGGCCCAGGCGTGTCGCCGCGCCGTTGCAAAGCGTCACCATGTCGGGCCGCAGCTCGACGCCCGCGACCTGCGCCGGCAGGCCCAGCGTGTGGCACAGGTAATCGTGCAGCGCGAAGGTCAGGTAGCCCTTGCCGCTGCCGAAATCGACCACGTCGAGCCGGGCCGCGTTCTTCAGCGGCGTCGCGTCGAGCGCGTGGTCCAGCACCTCGACGAACTTGTTGATCTGCTTCCACTTGCGCGCCATCGCCGGCACGAGCCGGTGCTGCGCATCGGTCACGCCGAGCTCGGTCAGGAACGCGCGGTCGAGATCGAGGAAGCGGTGCTTCTCGCGGTCGTGCGCGGCCGGCGCAGCGGCCATGGGGCCCGCGTGACCGCGCAGCAGCGTCGGCTTGCCCTTCTTGCTGATCAGCAGCTGGATCTCTTCGTCGGCGGTGAACAGGTGCGCGTGCTTGAACGTCGTGTCGAGCAGCTCGCGGACCTGCCGCACGCTGTCGGCGAAGCGCGCGTTCTTCGTGATGTCGCGCGTCTTGTGCGTGTGCACGAACGACAGCTGCGCTTCGCCCCTCAGCAGCACCGGCCGCACCGACACGCGCAGCAGATCGGCGCCGGCCAAGCGCGGCCGCACCGACACGCGCAGCAGATCGGCGCCGGCCAAGCGCGGCTTCGCGAGCACGAGTTTCGCGAACGAGGCATCGGCCAGCGCAGCTTCGAAGCGCGCGATGAACGCGTTGATGGGGTCTTCCTCGGTCATGGCTGCTAGTGTAGAGACCCATGGCAACGCGCCGCTCCCGCAAGCACCACTACAGCGTCTACGTCGTCGAGCTGTCCGACGCGGTCTGGAACTCGTCCGGCTTCCGCAAGGCGAACCCGGATCACGTGCTCGGCAAGCCCTTCGTCTATGTCGGCATGACCGGGCTCGACCCGGACCTGCGCTTCGACCGCCACAAGGCCGGCATCCAGTCGAACCGCTATGTGCGCGACTACGGCGTGCGGCTGCTGCCGCAGCTCTACGCGGTCTACAACCCGATGCCCTATCACGGCGCCTGCGAGATGGAGGTCGAACTCGGCATCGCGCTGCGCGAGGCGGGCTATGGGGTCTGGCAGGGTTGATGCAACGACGCGGCGGGCCTGCGATCATTGCGGCGATGAACAACACCGGCTTCACGCTGTTCGACACGCCGATCGGCGCCTGCGCGCTGGTCTGGGGCGAGCATGGGTTGCTCGGCTGCTCGCTGCCCGGGGCCAGCGCCGCGGCCACGCGCGCGCACCTGCAGCGGCGTTTTCGCGATGCGCGCGAGCAGGCACCGCCGCCCGCCGTGGCGCAGGTGATCGATCGCGTCCGGGCGCTGCTGCAGGGCGGCTCCGACGACGACCTGGCCGACATCGCGCTCGACATGCGCGACGTGCCGGCGTTCCACCAGCGCGTCTACGCGCTCGCGCGCGCGATCCCGCCGGGCGCGACCCGCAGCTACGGCGAACTCGCGCTCGAACTCGGCGCGGCGCAACTCGCGCGCGCGGTCGGCCAGGCGCTGGGCGCGAACCCGTTCCCGATCATCGTGCCCTGCCACCGCGTGCTCGCGGCCGGCAGCAAGGCGGGCGGCTTCTCGGCGCCGGGCGGCACGCGCACGAAACTGCGGCTGCTCGAGATCGAAGGCGCGCCGCTCGGCGGCGCGCCGGGCCTGTTCGACGCCTGACAGGCTGGGCGAGCGCCGGCGCGGCAGCGTTGCGATTCGTCACGTAAACCGCAGCGGCGAACCCGGCGTTGGAGTCGCAAGCCAGGCGAATGCCGCCGGCTCGCTCCAGAGCGGGCACACGACGCTCGTCTGTCAACGAAAGCACCCTCCCCATGAACAAGATTCTTGCCACTGCCGCGCTGTTGTCGATCTTCGCCGCGAGCTCGTTCGCGCAAGCGCCGGCCGCGTCGGCACCGGCCGCGAAGAAGCCAGCGGCCGAAGCCGCGGCGCCGGCTTCCGCGGCGTCGTCGTCCGGCAAGCACATGAAGCACCACAAGGGCCACGCCAAGGCGGCCGGCTCGGCGGCTTCGGGCGCCGCGAAGTAGCCCGCCTGCGTCGCTACCGGACGGCCGCGACGCGGCCGGACGGATAGCGCGCCAGCCCCGCCAGCGCCATCACGCAGAAGATCGCGCCGGCATGGAAGGTCGATGCCGCGCCGAGCCGATCCCAGATCAGCCCGGCGAGTGCGCTTGCGATCAGCAGCGCGAGGCCGCTCATCAGGTTGAACAGCCCGTAGGCCGTGCCACGCAGATCGGCCGGCGCGGTGTCGGCCACCATCGCGGCGAGCAGGCCCTGCGTCATTCCCATGTGCACGCCCCACAGCGCCACGCCGACGAGCACCGTGGTCCAGTGGTCGCCGGCGCCGAGAACGAGATCGGCGGCCACCAGCACGACCAGCCCGGCCGCGAGCAGCTTCGTGCGGCTGACCCGGTCCGAGAGCTTGCCGAACGGGTAGGCCGACGCGGCATAGACGAGATTCATCGCCACCATCACCAGCGGCACCAGCGCAATCGGCACGCCGCCCTGCTGCGCGCGCAGGACCAGAAACGCCTCGCTGAAGCGCGCCAGCGTGAACACGGCGCCGATGCCGACGACCCACCAGTACGCGCTGCCGAGCCGCACGAGGTTCTCGCGACGGATCGGATTCGTCCGCTTCGCGTCGGCATGTCGAGCCGGCTCGTGCACGCCGAAGAACAGCAGCGCGACGGCGAGCAGACCCGGGATCAGCGCGACCCAGAACACCTTCCTGAAATCGTCGGCCCACCACAGCATCAGCCCGACGGCGAACAGCGGGCCGAGGAAGGCGCCGACCGTGTCGAGCGACTGGCGCAGCCCGAAGGCCGCGCCGCGCAAGGTCGGCGGCGCGATGTCGGCGACCAGCGCATCGCGCGGTGCGCCCCGGATGCCTTTGCCGACGCGGTCGAGCAGGCGCGCCGTCAGCACCGTGCCGGTCGCCCCGGCGACGGCGAACAGCGGCTTGGTCAACGCGCCGAGCGCATACCCGAACAGCGCCAGCCCCTTGCGCCTGCCGAGGTAGTCGCTCAGCGTGCCCGAGAACACCTTGACGACGAGCGCGGTCGACTCGCCCAGCCCTTCGACCAGGCCGAGCGTGAAGGCGCTGGCCCCGAGCACACCGACCATGAACATCGGCAACAGGCTGTGGATCATCTCCGACGAGATGTCCATCAGCAGGCTGACGAAGCCGAGCATCCAGACCCCGGCCGGCATCTGCCTCAGCGTGCCGAGGCGGGTCTTGCCGGTCATCGGCCGGCTGTGGGTGTCGAGCATCCCGGCACCTTAGCCGAGACTGCGAATCCGGGGTATCAGGCCGCCGCAGCGGCGAACTCGGGTTCGGCGCCACCGAGCTGGTCGAGCACGCGCTGCAGATCGATCCGGCTGCCGAGCACCTGCGCCATCTTCGGCGTGCACAGGGTCGCGACGCGCTCGAAGGCGAACCAGCCGAAGCCGTCCATCTCGGGAAGCTGGCGGCCCGAGTAGCGATCGAGGTAGCGGCTTTCGCAGCGCAGCGCCCGCAGGTCGAAGCGCGGCATCGCGATCGCGAACAGGTGCAGGTTCTTCTTGTTCGTGTAGGCGAAGCGGCCCAGGTCGAACAAGGCCTCGGGCTGCAGGCGCAGCCCGCTCTCCTCGCGCGTCTCGCGCAGCGCAGCCTCGAGCGGCGTCTCGCCGAGTTCGATGCCGCCCTTCGGCAGGTCCCAGTGGTTCTGCCCCGTCACGTGGCACAGCAGCAGTTCGCGATCCGGATTCAGGATCACGACACCGCAACTCAGACGTTTGGGATTGAAGAACGACATGGCAGACCCGTACGAACGCCCGAGTCTGGCACGGGCACGCCTTGGCAATCCGCCGAACAGACAGCAAAAAGCGTGCGAGATCGCGCTGCTTCAGGTCTTGCGCTTCGCGGCGGCCTTCACGGGGACGGCTTTCGCAACCGCCTTTCGCGCCGGCGCGGGCTTCTTTGCGGTGTGCTTCCTTGCGACAGGGCGTGTCGCCGCCGCGGCGATCGCCTCGAAGCCCCGTGGCAACGGCACGCCGCGCGGCGCCACCGTCGCCAGCACCTCCAGCGCACGTGCGTAGTAGCGCTGCCGCTCCGCGAGGCCGTTGGTGCCGCCGTTGATGCGCTTCGTGATCGCGACGAAGTCGCGCGCATCCGCGAGTTCGTTCAGGCCGTTGTGCTGCCAGTACAACCCGGCCGTCGCGAACGCGAGTTCAGGCGCGGCCGCGCGCACCGGGTCGGCGACCAGGTCGACGCCGAGCAACGCGCCGTACTGGCGATAGTTGGCGCGGCCGGTGATCTGGATCGGCCCGCGGCCCTTGAAGCGCAAGCCGTCGCCGGGCTGCGTGTTGCCCAGGCGCCGCGCCAGATCGCCCGGCGGTTCATAGCGCAGCTGCGCGGCGGTCGGGCCCCAGATCTCCTCCATCCAGCGCAACTCGCCGGACTCGTGCGCGAGCTGCGCCACGAAGGCGGCGCTGCGCAGCGGCGTGTCGATGCCGTAGCGCTGCATCGCCGCGTTCAGCTGCGCCAGGTACAGCGCGCGCTTCGCCGGCACGAGTGTCGGCATGACCTTCTGCAGTTGCGCGTCGCTGATGGGCATCGTGCATCCCCTTGTCGGCGAGCCCTCGCCCGCGCTGTACCGCGTTCAGCGAAGGTTCACTTGTCCAGCCCGCCGAGGCACACGTACTTGATCTCGAGGAAGTCGTCGAGCCCGTACTTCGAGCCTTCGCGGCCGAGGCCCGATTGCTTGACGCCGCCGAACGGCGCCTCGGCCGTCGAGATCAGGCCGGTGTTGACGCCGACGATGCCCGACTCGAGCCGCTCGGCCACGCGCATCACGCGGCCGATGTCGCGGCTGTAGAAGTACGACGCGAGGCCGAACTCGCTGTCGTTCGCCAGCGCGATGGCCTCGGCCTCGGTGTCGAACGCGAAGATCGGCGCGAGCGGGCCGAAGGTCTCTTCCTTCGCGAACAGCATCTCGGCGGTCGCGCCGGCGACCACGGTCGGCTCGAAGAACAGGCCGCCGAGCGCGTGGCGCTTGCCGCCGGTCAGCACCTCGCCGCCCTTCGCGCGCGCGTCGGCGATGTGCTCCTCGATCTTCGCGATCGCCTTCGCGTCGATCAGCGGCCCCTGCGTGACGCCGGCGTCCAGCCCATTGCCGACCTTCAAGGCCTTGACCCTCGCGACCAGCTTGTCGGTGAACGCCTTCAGCACGCCGCGCTGCACGTACAGGCGGTTCGCGCAGACGCAGGTCTGGCCGGTGTTGCGGTACTTCGAGATCATCGCGCCGTCGACCGCGGCGTCGATGTCGGCATCGTCGAAGACGATGAACGGCGCGTTGCCGCCGAGCTCGAGCGAGAGCTTCTTGATCGTGTCGGCGCTTTGCCGCATCAGCGTGCGGCCGACCTCGGTCGAGCCGGTGAACGTGAGCTTGCGCACGAGCGGCGAACGCGTCATCTCGGCGCCGATCTGCGCCGCCGAGCCGGTCAGCACCGCGAGCAGGCCCTTCGGCACGCCGGCGCGCTCGGCGAGTTCGGCGAACGCCAGCGCCGAGAACGGCGTCTGCGTCGCCGGCTTGACGACCATCGAGCAGCCGGCCGCGAGCGCCGGGCCGGCCTTGCGCGTCAGCATCGCGGTCGGAAAGTTCCACGGCGTGATCGCCGCGGTCGTGCCGACCGGCTGCTTGATCGCGAGGATGCGCTTGTCGTTCGAGGTCGCGGGGATCGTGTCGCCGTAGACGCGGCGCGCTTCTTCCGCGAACCACTCGATGAACGATGCGGCGTAGGCGATCTCGCCCTTGGACTCGGCAAGCGGCTTGCCCTGCTCGCTGGTCATGATCAGCGCGAGGTCGTCGAGGTTCGCGAGCATCAGGTCGTTCAGCTTGCGCAGGATCGCGCTGCGCTCCTTCGCGGGCACGTCGCGCCACAGGCGTTGCGCGGTGTCGGCCGCAGCGATCGCGCGCGCGGTCTCGTTCGTGCCGCACATCGGCACCGTGCCGAGCTTCTCGCCGGTCGCCGGGTTCGTCACCGCAACGGTCCCGCCGTTGTCGGCATCGACCCACGCGCCGGCGATGTAGGCCTGCTGCTTGAACAGGCCGGGGTCCTTGAGCTTCATCATTTCGCGTCTCCAGATCGGGTTGCAGGGCTTCGCGAAAGAATAGCCCTTGATCGAAGGTCATGCGAGGCTTGGGCGCGTGCACCGCCCGCCCGTTAGCATCGAGACACTCCCATCTGCCAGCCTCCGCATGAACGCCATCGCACGCCTGCCCGGCCACCGCTTCCTCCATTCGCCCGGCCCGAGTCGCGTGCCCGACGAAGTGCTGCACGCGATGAGCCGCCAGCCGATGGACCTGGCCGACCCGCGCGTCGACCGCTGCATCGCCGCGTGCGAGGCCGGCCTGAAGCGCCTGCTGCACACCGAGCACGACGTGTTCCTCTACGCCGCGAACGGCCATGGCGCCTGGGAGGCGGTGATCGCGAACCTCGTCGCGCCGGGCACGAAGGTGCTGGTCGCCGGCACCGGGCACTTCTCCGAGTCGTGGGCCGCGCAGACCGAGGCGATGGGCGGCGTCGTCCTGCGCACACCCTGGGTCGAAGGGCTGCCGATCGCGCCGGACGATCTCGAGGCGATGCTGCGCGACGACCGTGCCCACGAGATCGCTGCGATCTTCGTGGTTCACACCGACACCGCGAGCGGCATCACCAGCGACCTCGCCGCGTTGCGCGCCGCGATCGACCGCGCACAGCATCCGGCGCTGTTCGTCGTCGATGTCGTCGCGTCGCTCGGCGCGGCGCCGTTCGACATGGGCGCGCTGCGCGCGAACGTCGTGCTCGGCGCGTGCCAGAAGGGCTTGATGGTGCCGCCGGGGCTGAGCTTCGTCGCGGTCGACCCGACGGCGATGGCGTTCTCGCGCGCCAACCCCGCGCCGCGCTTCTACTGGGACTGGCGGCTGCGCCAGAGCGAGTTCTCGTACCGCAAGTTCTGCGGCACGCCGCCGCAAAGCCTGCTCGCCGGGCTGGAGGCCGCGCTGACGCTGATCTTCCGCGAAGGCGAGGGGGCCGTGCTGGCGCGCCATCGGCGCCTGGCCGACGCGGTGCACGCGGCGGTCGCGCGCTGGAGCGAAGGCGGCGCGCTGAGCTTCTTCGGCCAGGTGCCGGCCGCGCGCTCGGTCTCGGTGACGACGATCGCGGTCGCGCCCGGCGTCGACCCGGAGGCGATGCGCACGGTCGCCCGCGAGCGCTTCGAGGTCGCGATCGCCGGCGGCCTCGGCCCGCTCGCCGGGCGCGCGTTCCGCATCGGGCACCTCGGCGACATCAACGCCGCGATGGTCCTCGGCTGCCTCGGCGGTGTCGAGGCGGCGATGACGGTGCAGCGCATTCCGTTCGGCCGCGGCGGGGTCGAATGCGCGGTGGCGAGCCTTGCCGCCGACTGATCCTCAGCCTCTCAGCCGCGCAGCGACCCGAACGGCCCGCGCCCGCTCGCCGCGGTCATCAGCCCCAGCACGCGGCCCGGCTCGCTGCCGACCATGGCCCAGTCGAAGCGCCAGCTCCAGTTGCCGGTCGGCGTGCCGGGCTGGTTCATGCGGTGCGTGCCGTCGAGGCCGAGCACGTCCTGCATCGGCACGATCGAGGTGTTCGCGACCGAGTTGCACGCGGCGCGGATCATCGCCCAGTGCACGTCGGTCGCATCCGCCGCGAGGTAGGCGCCGGCGAACGCGCGCTCGTGCGCCGGCAGGTTCGCCCACCAGCCGCGCGTGGTCTCGTTGTCGTGCGTGCCGCTGTAGACCACCGAGGCCGGCGTGTGGCGGTGCGGGAGGTACGGGTTGGTCGCGTCGTCGCCGAACGCGAACTGCAGGATGCGCATGCCGGGAAAGCCGCAGTCCTCGCGCAACGCGACCACGTCGGGCGTGATCACGCCGAGGTCCTCGGCGACGATCGGCAGCGGCCCGAGCGCACGCGCGAGCGCGTCGAACAGGGCCTTGCCAGGGCCAGGCACCCAGCGGCCGGAGGTAGCGGTCGGGCTCGTCGCCGGCACCTCCCAATGCGCCGCGAAGCCGCGGAAATGGTCGATGCGGAACGCGTCGGCATGCGCCAGCGCACGCCGCACGCGGGCGACCCACCACGCGTAGCCTTCGGCGGCCATGCGGTCCCAGCGGTACAGCGGGTTGCCCCAGCGCTGGCCATCGTCGCTGAACGCATCGGGCGGCACGCCGGCGACGACGGTCGGCTGGAACCCGGCATCGAGCTCGTACAGATCCGGCCGCGCCCAGCAGTCGGCGCTGTGCTGCGCGACGAAGATCGGCAGGTCGCCCATGATGAAGACGCCGCGCGCGTGAGCGTGCGCGCGCAACGCGGCCCATTGCGTGTCGAAGCACCACTGCACGAACTGCCAGAAGCGGATCTCGGCCGCGAGCTCGCGCCGCGCCTGCACGAGCGCCGCCGGCGCGCGCTCGCGCAACGGCTGCGGCCAGTGCCACCACGACGCATCGGCATGCGCGTTCGCGAGCGCCATGAAGAGCGCGTAGTCATCGAGCCAGGTCGACTGCGCCTCGCACCAGGTCGAGAACGCGACGCGGTCGGCGCTCGTGGCGTGGCCGAAGAAGCCGTCGGCGGCCGCGCGCAGCTGCGCGATGCGCCACGGCGCGACGCGCGCGTAGTCGACCCGGCCCGCACCGAAGCCACCCGCCGGCAACGCGGGGGGCGCGAGCCAGCCCTGCGCGACCAGCGGCTCGAGCGCGACCATCAACGGGCTGCCGGCGAAGGCCGAGAGGCTCTGGTACGGCGAATCGCCGGGGCCGATCGGCGTCGTCGGCAACACCTGCCAGACGCTCTGCCCGGCCGACGCGAGCCAGTCGACGAAGTGGAAGGCCTCGGGGCCGAGGTCGCCGATGCCGTGCGGCCCGGGCAGCGAGGTGATGTGCAGCAGCACGCCGGCGCGGCGTTGGTTCAGGTCCATCGGCGAATTGTCGCCCGCCGGCCTGCACGCGCCGATGCGGTTCGGGTGCCGCTCAGGTGCGGCTGGCGTCCGCGGCGCGCGGCGGCGGCGGCACCATCACGGCCGGGCTCTTCGGCACCGGTGCCGCGCCGTTCGCGGCGTCGAGGCCGCGTTGCTGCTCGATGCGCATCAGCAGCTGCACGGCGGGCTGCTTCTGGAAGTCGCTGAGCTTGCTGTCGCCGAGGATCGCCTCGAGCTCGCCCTGCGCCGGCATCAGCTCGCGCGCCGGCGCGACCGCGAGCGCGCTGGTCGCCATGTAGACGTTGTCGCGCGTGCGCAGGTACTCGATCAGCGCCGGCACGGCCGCCTGGGCGCGCGTGCCGAGCAGGCGCAGCCCGTTGGCGGCCACGTGGCGCGCCGGCTTGTCCGGGTCCTTCAGCATCGCGGCCAGCAGACGCGCCGGTTCGTCGCCGGTGGCGGCATCGTTCTGAAAGCCGAGCGCGACACCGGCGACGAGGCGCTGCGGCAGCTCGGCGGCGCGGCTCGCTTCGCGCAGCACCGGGATCGCCTGCGGCGCGCGGCTGCGGCCGATCCGGGCCAGCAGTTCGAGCCGCGCGGCACCCGTGGCCTGCGCCAGCGACGCCTGCAGGCCACTCAGCGGTTCGGCGCCCGGCGGCGCGCTGATCGCCCAGAGCGTGAAGGTCAGCTCGTAGGCGTTGCGTTCGGTGCGGGCCAGCAGCTCGGCCACCCGCGGCGCGCCGGACGCGGCGCGCGCGCCGAGTCCGCGCAGCTGGCGCTCGGCGTCGAGCGCGTCGATCATCGACAGCGCGGCCGGGTTGGCAGCACCGAACGCGCCCGTGGCCGGCGGCTGCTCGCGCCTTTCGAGCACACGCACCAGGTGATTGACCAGCGCCGGGCTCGCCGGCGGCGCCTCCGCGGCGGGGACCGCAGGCGGGCTGGGCGCCAGCAGCTGCGCCCAGGCTGCAGGGCAGACGATGGCGAGCGCGAGCGCCAGGCTCGGGACCCGGCGGCGCGGGGTGGTCGACGAAGAGATCATGGACGGTCGAGGCAGGGCGTGAAGGCACGCATGCTAGGGCGGGCGGCTTGGCGCCGACAAGGGCACCGCACGCGCCCGGCGGGGGTGCCGTG
This sequence comes from Rhizobacter sp. P5_A1, assembly GCF_056400745.1. Lineage (NCBI taxonomy): Bacteria > Pseudomonadati > Pseudomonadota > Betaproteobacteria > Burkholderiales > Sphaerotilaceae > Rhizobacter > Rhizobacter sp. P5_A1. Next base: position 11,229 of record NZ_JBFUKR010000012.1, on the reverse strand, counting down.
ATGTCTGCCGCGAATGCGCTGCGTCGCGCTGTCGAGAACAGCCCTCAACCGCCGTTGCTTTGCGGCTTGAATTCGGCGCAAGGATCGGTGCGGTCGGCCCTCTCGGTGCGCAGCGTGGCGTCGAACGCATCCGGGGGCGTGTCCGCGTCGTCGCGCTCCAGCAGGCCGACCGCGAAGAGCCGCGACGCATCGGTTCCGAGCCAGCGCGGCACCCCGATGTCGCGCCGCACGTGGCCGTTGCCTGCCAGCAGCACGATGCCTTGTCGGGCATGCCGGCGCAGAACGTCGGCCATCACCGCGTCGCGGGCGAACTGGGCCTGTGCCATGCGCGGCCACAGCGCCGCGGGCAGCGCACCGCAGTGCCCGCGGTCGATCTCGCGCTCCTGGGCCTGCTGCCAGTCGGCGGCGATCGCGCGATCGAGACCCAGCGCCGTCAGGCGCTGCGGGTCGAAACTCGCGGCCAGTCCGCCGCGCACGATGCGGCGCGTGTCGGCATTCGACAGGTTCGCAGCCAGCAGCGGCACGTCGTATTCCAGTGCCAGCGTCACGTAGGGCCGATAGAAGGCCCAGTTCCAGCCCCCGCCGGGAGGCGCCGTCGCCAGCTCGATCACGTGCTGCGCATCGCGCGGCCGCTCGCGGCGGGCCCGGTCGATATCGCGTTGGCGCTCGACGTCGAACTGCTCCATCGCAATGGCCGGCCGCCAGCCCGCGGCGAAGGCGGCGCGCAGCACATTCAGTCGCCGGACATGCTGTGCGGCGTTGTCGTGCACCTCCCCCAACAGCACGATGGCATCTCCCGTCAGGCGGGGCTCCCACGGTGGCGACGGCGCAGGGGCCGCGCACGCCGCCACGGCGACGACGACGCAGGAGATCGACGCTCGCCAGCTCGCGAACATTCAGCCGCGCGCCGCGTGCAACAGGTTCGCGAGCTCGACCGCCGAACCCACATCGAGCTTGTCGAACACCCGCGCGCGATGCACCTCGACGGTCCGCACGCTCAGGTGCAGCGCATCGGCGATCAGCTTGTTCGGCAGGCCTTGCGCGATCAGGTCCATCACCTCGCGCTCGCGCTCGCTGAGATCGGCCAGGCCGCGCAGGCGCTGCGCGCGCTCGCGCCGCGCGACGATGCTCGCCGCGCTCGCCGCCAGCGCCTGCTCGATGCGGTCGACCAGCGCGTTGTTCGAGAACGGCTTCTCGACGAAGTCGAACGCGCCGCGCTTGACCGCCGCGACGGCGGTCGGCACGTCGCCGTGGCCGGTCAGGAAGATCACCGGCAGCGCGTCGGTCAGACCGCGTTCGGCCAGGCGCTCGAACAGCGCGAGGCCGCTCATGCCCTGCATCCGCAGGTCGAGCAGCAGGCACGCGGGCGACGTCGGCCACTGCCCCCCGACCGCGGCCGGCGCCGCGTCGAGCGCGGCCTCGAAGGCCTCGGCGCTGCCGTGCCCCTGCGAGAGCAGCCGGCGCGAGCGCAGCAGCCAGGCAACGGCGTCGCGCACGATGTCTTCGTCGTCGACGAGGTAGACCATCGGCAGGCCGAGTTCGGGCGGGAGGGCGAGGGTCATGGGGTCATTCTTCACCGCAGAGGCGCAGAGAGCGCGGAGGGAGACTCTGCCGTGTCTCTGCGGTCCTCTGCGTTCTCCGCGCCTCTGCGGTGAACGTCTTGCGCCGCCGGCAGCGTGAAGCTGAATTCGGCGCCGAGGATCGTCCCATCCGGGCCGCGCAGGTTCGTGAAATCGAGCGCGCCGCCGTGCTGCTCGACGATCGAGCGGCACACGCTCAGGCCCAGCCCCATGCCGTCGCTGCGGGTCGTGAAGAACGGCGTGAACAGCTGGCGCGCCACGTCGTCGACGATGCCCGGCCCGCGGTCGATGACCGAGATGCAAACCCACTGCGGATGCGTGCGGCGCACGCGCAGCGTCAGCACCGGCGCGTCAATGCCATGGCCTCCCGGCGCACCCTGCATCGCCTGGATGCCGTTGCGCGTCAGGTTCAGCAGCACCTGCTCGACCATCGCGCGGTCGCAGACGACCTTCGGGATCGGCGTGGCCGCATCGAGCGCGATGTGCGTGTCGCTCTTGCGCGCCTGCAGGCGCACCAGCGGCAGGATCGCTTCGATCAGCGCGTCGACGCCGATCGACTCGCGCGCCTGTTCGCGCCGGCGCACGAAGTCGTGCACGCTCTTGATCACGCGGCCGGCGCGCTCGGCCTGCTCGGCGATGCGCTGCGACGCCTGGTGCAGCAGCGGCCACAACTCGGGGTCGGGCGCTTCACCCTTCCCTTGCATCTGCGCCTGTGCATCCATCATGTTCAGCGAGCCGGTCGCATAGGCCGCGATCGCCGACAGCGGCTGGTTCAGCTCGTGGCTCAGCAGCGAGGCCATCTCGCCCGCGGTGGCCAGGCGCGCGGTGGCCTGCAGCCGGTCCTGCTGCTGGCGCGCGACCTCCTCGACGCGGCGCTGCGCGGAGAGGTCGAGCATGGCGCTCATCCAGCCGGTGTGGCGGCCGGCGCTGTCGAGCAGCGGGGCCTCGAACACCATCACCGGAAAGCGCTCGCCGCTCGGGCGCACGAAGGTGGTCTCGAAGGCGTCGCGCGCGTGCGTCGCCGGCGTGCTCGTCAGCCGCGCCTGCTGGCGCTGGCGGTACTCGGGCAGGTGCTCGACGGGCCAGTACGGCGGCGGGTCGCGGTCGACCAGCTCGTCGGCCGCGAAGCCGACCATCGCGCAGAAGGCCGGGTTGACATAGGTCGTGCGGCCGTGCAGGTCGCGTGCGCGCAGGCCGGTCACGACCGAATCCTCCATCGCCTTGCGGAATGCCAGCGCATCCGCCAGCGCGCCCTCGGCACGGGCGCGCTTGCGCACGTCGCGCGCGAGCAGCACGACGACGCCGAACAGCGTCAGCGACAAGCCGATCACCAGGCCGGTGACGAGGTCGGGCACCAGGCTCGGCCGGCTCGCGGCGCTGTCGACGTGCAGCTGCATCGCGGTGCCGGGCAGGTCGATCATCCGGCTCGCCTTGAAGACGCCGGTGCCCACGTGCATGCGGCCGTGCGCGAGGCGCGCGCCGTCGGCCTCGACGAACGACAGGTCGTGCCCCGGCGCGAGCGCCTGCACCGAGAGCTGGTCGAGCAGGCCCGGCAGCGAATAGCTCGCGATGACGAAGCCGGTGGCCTGCGCACCCGCGACGTCGGCCGCATGTTCGGCCACGCACAGGTCCATCACCTCCAGGCCCATGCCGTCGGGTTGCGGCACGAAGTAGCTGTGCGAATAGGTCGGCCCGCCGCGGCGCTGCGTCGCCTGGCAGGCGAGCTCGGTCTCGAGCTGGACCTCGTTGCGGTGCAGCTGCCTGAACAACGGCGGGTGCGCCCGCGTGTCGACCGCGTCGACGATCGCGAGTGCCGCATCGCGGCGCTCGAAGCGCAGCAGCTCGGGCCGCGCGACCAGCAGCTGCTCGGCGCGGGCGCGCCACGGCCCGGCAGGGGCGCCGCCGCCAGGCATCGCGAGGATCGCCTGCAGGTCCTTCGCGAGCAGCTGCGAGAGCTCGCCGCTGGCGGCGGCGGCCGTCGCCTCGACCGCCTCCTGGGTGCGCGTCGAACGGTAGTGGAACGCGAGCGCGACCAGCAGCGTCTGCGCCGCGAGCAGCAGCACGACCAGCGCGATCCACAACACGACGCGCAGCCGGCGCGGCCGCAGCGGCGCGATCGCGTCGACCGGCTGCAACGCGGCGGCTTCGAGTGCAGGCATGGTCATTGGAGTCCCTTCAGGCGGCGCCTTCCGGTGTTCGCCCTTGGGGCGGCCCGGCGGGCTCATGCCCGACACGGTAGCCGATGCAGCCCGTGCGCGGGGCCCGAGGGCTGCCGCGCCTCCTGTTCCGCGACCAGCTCAGCCGGCGCCCCCCGGTCTTGTCCGCGGCGCGCCGCCGGCCTATCGTCCAGGTCTTCGAACACCCGGAAGCACCCCGATGAACAGGCGCCATTTCACGTCGATGACATTGCTCGGCCCGGGCCTGGGCCTGGCCTTCGCGTCTGCCGGGCGCGCGGCCGGCGCGAACAGCGCGCCGCCCGACCTGCGCCGCGACATCGCGAAGCGCTTGCACGAGATCGAGCGCGGCAGCCGCGGTCGCCTGGGCGTGCAGATCGTCGACACCGCGAACGGCGCCGAGTTCAACCACCGCGCCGACGAGCGCTTCCTGATGTGCAGCACCTTCAAGCTGCTCGCGGCGGCGCTGGTCCTGCACCGCGTCGACCTCGGGCAGGAGTCGCTCGAGCGCCGCGTGGCGTTCGGCCCCGCCGATCTGGTGACGTACTCGCCGGTCACCGGCCGGCACGCGGGCGGTGAGGGCATGACGCTCGCCGAGCTGTGCTCGGCGACGCTGGCGACCAGCGACAACACCGCGGCGAACCTGATCCTCGCGAGCTACGGCGGGCCGCGCGCGCTGACCGCATTCGCGCGCTCGCTCGGCGACACCGTGACGCGGCTGGACCGCATCGAGCCCGCGCTGAACACCTGGCGCAACGCGGTCAGCGACACGACCTCGCCGCGCGCGATGCTGCACGGCATGCATCGGGTCGTGCTCGGCGATGCGCTGAAGCCCGCGTCGCGCGAGCTGCTGCAGCAATGGCTGCGCGCCAGCACCACCGGCGACCGGCGCCTGAAGGCGGGGCTGCCCGCGGACTGGGTCATCGGCGACAAGACCGGCACGAGCGCGAACGGCAGCCACAACGACATCGCCGTCGTCTGGCCGCCGAACCGACCGCCGCTGCTGGTGACCGCCTACCTCGCGCGCAGCGCCGCGCCGGTCGAGGCCCGCGACGAGACGCTCGCGCAGGTCGGGCGGCTGCTCACGACGATCGTCGCCGGCGCGTGACCCTGGGCTGCGACCGCGCGCCGCCTACGACTTGCCCCAGCCGGGCAGGGCGGCCGCCTGCCGGATCCACGACGCCATCTGCGTCTCGTCGAGATCGTCCTCGTGGATGTCGATCCAGCGCGCGTCCCTGGCCTTGCCTCCGAGCGGCGCGGGCTGCAGCGAGGTGCCCCGGAAGAAGGTCACCTTGACGCAGTTCGTGAAGGTATGAAAGCCGAGGAACCAGCCCTGGCCCTCGATGCCGTAGAAAGGCGAGTTCCACTTGACCGCCTTGCACGCGCCGGGGACCGTGCGCACGACGAGCGCGTCGAGGCGGCGCCCGACATCGCTCTTCCAGCCGGGCATCGCCGCGATGTAGGCCTGCACCGGGGCGTCGCCGTCGGCCTTCGCTATCTGCGGGTTGCCGCCCGAGAGGAGAACAGGCTTCGCGCGGCCCATTTACGCGTGCCTGAAAAGCAAATAGAGCGCGCAGAGCAACGCAACGAGGATGATCGGGAGCGCAACAGTCAGCGCTGTTGCTTGCCTGGAGATCGCGACTCTCTGAAGTGCAATACTCTCCTGGACCTTTGCCTCGGCTCGTTCCATCTGCGCCTTGACGATCGAAAGCTGCTCCGCTTGCATCGCGAGCGCCTTCAATTGGTTCTGCTCGATCTTCCGCAGCATGGCGAAAGCTTCTTCGTATTCGGGCATCGGCGATCTCCAGGGTGTGCAGAGGCGCGCCGCCTCAATGAAAAAGCGCAATCACCAGGGCCCAAAGGATTGATTCGGCTGCAACGACCGAACCGATGGGTTCCGCCTTGCGGCCCTCTGCAGCAAGAAGCTTTGCGATGCTTCCGTGGTCGAACCAGACCCCACTGCACTTTGAACACCAGAGAACATCAATGTCGGTATACGAAGCCTCTCGCAGACTTCCGCACCCGTGGGGACAGCGCAAGACGCCAGCGCTTGAACTTCCGGCGAGGATGGCCTCGAAGGCCTCCCAGGAAAAGCGATGCGAGTACGAGATCGAGCGAAGATACTTTTGCGGAAGCCATGCCCCCTTGCACTCGACGCAACGGTAGCCGCTGTGGCCCTCGACGCTCCTTAGCAGAAGCTCCGCGTTATCGCGTGGGCACTGCATCAGCGGGCCTGAAGCGTCGGCGCTAGGCCACGCGCCTGGCCAGCAGCGCCCACACCCCCGCGGCCGACAGCAGCGACCCGCCGGCGACATTGAAGCGGCGCTGCGCGCGCGGCGATGCGAGCAGCCGGCGCGCCGAGCCGGCGAACACCGCGTACAGGGTCGCGTTGAGCGTGGCCATGGCCACGAACGTGACGGCCAGGACCCACAGCTGCTGGGTCACGCCGATCCCCGGGCTGATGAACTGCGGCAGGAAGGCCACGAAGAACACGATGCCCTTCGGGTTCAGCGCCGTGACCAGGTAGGTGTTCGCGAACAGCCGCCAGCGCGAACCCGGCACCGCCGCAGCGACGGACTCCGTCGGCGCGATGCCGGCGCGAAGCAGCCTGATGCCGAGGTAGAGCAGGTACAGGCCGCCGACCCACTTGACGACCGTGAACCAGAACGCCGAGCTCGCCAGCAGCGCGCCCAGGCCGAGCAGGGAGACGACCAGCGCGGTCGAATCGCCGAGCGCGACGGCGACGACGAGCGGCAGCTTCGCGCGTCGGCCGTGCGCCACGCCGTAGCTGATGACCGTCAGGATCGTCGGGCCGGGAATGATCAGCAGCACCGCGGATGCGGCGACGAAGGCGAGCCATGATTCGATCGGCACGATGACGGCCCTACGGTCGAAGCGCGATGGTCACGAGGGCCGATGCATCCTCGAGCGCGGCGACGCCGTGCACCACATCGCCCGCGAGGTACAGCAGCTGCCCGGCATGGAGCACGTGGCTGCGGCCGTCGGCGCTGACCTCGATCGCGCCTTCGATGCACTGAATGCTGATCTCGCCCGCCACCTTGTGCGGCGGCAGCGACTTGCCGGCCCGCAGGACGACGCGCATGACCTCGAGGTCGCGCGCCTTGAACAGCGCGACGGTCTTCTCGCTCGACAGCCGAGCCCCGAGCGGGCCGACATCGACGACCTGACCCGGAGAAACATGCGCGATGGCCATGACCGCGAGTATGCCTATCCGAACGTCGTGTCGCTCTGCGCGTGCCCGCTGCTCATGTACAGCCGCAGCGTCGGCGCCGCGCCGTCGTGCTCCCAGACCCGGGCATCGATGACGAACTGCCGGCCGCCGACGCGCACCACGTCGCCGAGCGCCGGTGGCATCGCGTGGTCGTCCCAGAAGCGCGGGACGCCGATCTTGCTGACGCGAATCCAGGTCCGGTCCTCCGGCGTGAATTCCATGACGATGCGAAGACTTTCCTGGCTCATGAGCGTGCCCCTTTGCGCATGGTCGTGACTGTAGCGCCGCGCGACGGCGCGATGAGCGCGACGGCTCCCCATCCCGGCCGCGCACTACTTCACGCCGGCGCACCGCGCGACGCCGCGCTCAGCCGAATGGCCGATGTCGGTCGGCGACCGCGCTGCGTACCGTCGCGTCGTGGCATCGAAGGCGGTGCCCATCGATCGCGTCGGGGCGTCGCCGTTGGCACCACAACGCGCCCGACATTCGGCAACAGCGCCGGGCCATTGCGCCGGGCAAAAGGAAATGACCATGAAGAAGTTCGTCCTGGCCACCGCGGCCATCCAGGCTGCCCTGTTGACCGCTTGCGGCGGCGGCGGCAGCAGCGACAGCGCTGCACCTGCCAGTGTCGCGCCGGCCACGCCGGCCGCGCTGACGATCAGCGGCACCGCCGCCACCGGCGCCGCGATCAGCGGCGGCCTGATCGATGTCAAGTGCGCCGCCGGTACCGGCACCGCGACGACGATCGCCGACGGCAGCTACACCGTCACGATCAGCGGCGGCAGCCTGCCCTGCGTGATGCACGTGACGGCCGGCAGCACCGAGCTCTACTCGCTCGCCGAAGGCGGCAGCGGCAACGCGGTGCGCGCGAACATCACGCCGCTGTCGCAGCTCGTCGCGGCCCAGGTCGCCGGGGCCGACCCGGCGACGCTGTTCGCCAACTTCGACGCCAGCGCGCAGACCCGCCTGACCGCGGCCAACGTCGCGACGGCGATCGCCGCCGTCACGAGCGCGCTCAGCGGCACGATCGACCTGACCGGCATCGACCCGCTCAAGGACTCGCTGGTCGCTGCAAACGGCGGCACCGCCGGCAACACGCTCGACCAGAAGCTCGATGCGCTGAAGGCCGCGCTGGCCGCTGCCGGCGTCACGCTCGCGGATGTCACGACGACGCTGGTTGCGAGCGGCACCGACACGCAGGCGCCGGTCAAGACGCTGCTGCAGCCGGTCGTCTCGACCTGCGCAGGCCTGCGCAGCGGCCGCTACCGCGCCCTCAACCCGAACGAGGCCGACCCGGCCTGGGCCAACCATGTCTTCACGTTCGATGCCGGCACGATGACCGCGAAGTTCTTCGACGCCTCGACGACCAAGCTCACCGACGCCGGCAATTGCACGTTCACGACGACCGACGGCGGGAAGCTGCTGGTGTCGAAGTCGGGCGCGATCGTCTCGCTGAACGCTGTCTCGGCGACGCAGACCGAGGCCGCCGTCGTGCTCCCCGAGCAGACCCTCCCTCTGAGCGAGCTCGCCGGCACCTGGAACGTGCTCAGCTACGAGCGTGCCATCGCCGGCGGCCCGCTCAAGCCGTCCAGCGCGACCTTCACGCTCGACGCGACCGGGACGTTCACCGCCGGCGGCGACTGCGTGGGCCTGAGCGCCTGTACCGCGTGGACCGGCCTGCCCGGCAAGCTCACGGCCAACGACGCCGGCGGATTCCAGTTCACCGACACCGAAGGCAGCACCTACAAGGTCTACGCGTTCAAGACCGCCGATGGCCAGTTATCGCTGTACGTGCTGGACGCCAACAACATGGGCTTCTCGGTCGCGGCCAAGCAACTGACGCAGACCCTGCCCGAGGTGGGCGCGGTGAGCAAGTTCTGGGACCTCAGCATCGGCAGCGGCGGCTACGCCTCGACGGTGACCGACACCACGATGACGGTCCAGACGGTCGACGCCACGGCAGGAAGCTTCACCCGAGTGAAGACCTCCGACGGCCGCGTCGACGGCTTCACGATCAACAAGCCGCGCGACGGCCTGCGCTACCGCGCGGCGGGCAGCAGCCCGACGAACACCGGCGGCACCGTGAACTTCGCCGAGATCATCGCGATGCAGCTGCCGGGCACCGGGCTGAGCGTCAACATCAGCGTCAATGCGAACCAGAACTTCTTCGGGATCTCGGTGAATCACCCCTGAGCGGTCTCTATCATTCGCGTTCGGAAGCGGCCCCGCGAGGCCGCTTCTTTTTTTGCGGACCCGTGCCGCCGCCGCCATGACCTCTTTCTCCAGATTCCTGCGCGCGCACTGGCAGCGCATCCTTCTCGTGCTGCTGTGCCCGGGCATGGTGCTGGTGTCGCTGGCGTGGTCGCAGCGCCTCACCCACGACAGCGCCGACTGGCCCGGCCAGCGCCTCGATCGCAGCGAGTCGGTCGCGAGCGTGCTGGCCGATGACACCGTTGCGCCCGCGCCGAACGCGGGCTGGCGCCCGACCCCGCTGCCCGACAACTGGAAGCAGACGCGCCCCGACGCGACCGGCAGCGTCTGGTACCGGATCGCGTTCGATCCGGTCGGCATGAACGCGCCCGCGCTGCTCGTGCCGCGCCTGGCGACGAGCGGCCAGCTGTTCCTGAACGGTTCGCGCCTGTGGGACGGCCGCAGCAGCTCGCCGTCGGTCACGCGCAGCTGGAACGCACCGCTGCTGCTGCCGCTGCCGCAGGGCCTGTTGAGGCCGAGCGGCAACGAGCTGCTGGTCCAGGTCTCGGGCCCGCCGCGCGTGCGCGCCGGGCTCTCGCAGATCCAGCTCGCACCGTACGCGGCGCTGCAGCCGGCGTATCGATGGCGCGTGCTGTGGCAGCGCGACGGTGCGATGCTGTCGTGGGCGGTGTCGGCGATCGCCGGCCTGCTGCTGCTGATGAGCTGGCTGCCCAACCGCGGCGAGTCGATGTACCTGTACTTCGGTCTGGCGACGCTGGTCTGGGCGGCGCGCAACAGCAACCTGTTCGTCGACGAGCTGCCGATCCCGATCGATGCCTGGGCCGTGCTCGTGCACGCCGGGCACATCTGGTTCAACGCACTGTTCGCGCTGTTCGTGCTGCGCTTCACGCAGACGCGCTGGCCGCGGCTCGAGAAGGCGATCTGGCTCTACGCGATCCTCAACAGCGCACTGATGACCGGCGGCGCGCTGAAGTCGATCGAGACGGTGCTCGGCTGGATGATCGTGCCGTCGCTCGCGCTCTACCTGGTGCTGATCGGCCTGCTGATGCGCAAGAGCTGGCGCGAGCACGGCGTCGAACCGGCGCTGATCGCCGCGACCACGCTGACCTTTCTGGTGCTCTCGCTGCGCGACGCGTTGCTGCTCGGCAGCCGCTTGCCCTACGACGCCTACTACCTCTCGCACTACACCGGCGTGCTGATGCTGGTCGCGATCGCCTGGACGCTGGTGGCCCGCTTCGCGCACGCGCTGCGCGGCATCGAGCGGCTCAACGCGGACCTCGAGCGCCGCGTCGCGCAACGCACGCACGAGCTCGAGCTGGCGAACGCCGCGAAGACACGCTTTCTCGCCGCCGCGAGCCACGACATGCGCCAGCCCGTCGTCGCGATCGGGCTGCTGCTGAGCCTGCTGCGCGAGCAGCTCTCGACCGCGCCGCTGCGCGGGATGGTCGACCGCATCCACGAGGCCGCGGTGTCGCTCGAGACGCTGCTGAAGGGCCTGATGGACCTGTCGCGGCTCGAGTCCGGCACGGTGCATCCGCGCCTGCAGCCGGTGCCGCTGGCGGCGCTGTTCGACGCGGTCGAGCTGCACCACCAGGCCGCGGCGGCCGCGAAGGGGCTGCGGCTGAGGTTCCGCTGCGCGGCCACGCTCGCGGTCGACGCCGACCCGGTGCTGCTCGACCAGATCGTGCGCAACCTCGTCGACAACGCGATCCGCTACACCGCGCGGGGCGGGGTGCTGGTCAGCGCGCGGCCGCGCCGCGACGGCGGCGTCGTGCTGCTGCAGGTGTGGGACAGCGGACGCGGCATCGCGCCGGCATCGCAGGCGCTGGTGTTCGAGGAGTTCGTCCAGCTCGACAACCCGGGGCGCGATCGCAACAAGGGCCTTGGGCTCGGCCTGGCGATCGTGCAGCGCAGCGCACGGCTGCTCGGCCGGCGCATCGAGCTGCGCTCGGTGCCGGGGCGCGGCTCGTGCTTCGCGCTCGAGCTGCCGGCGCGGGCGGCCATGCCGGCGCCCGCGGCCGCAACGGCGGCG
>NZ_JBFUKR010000011.1:0-161451 GCF_056400745.1 Rhizobacter sp. P5_A1 | reverse complement strand
GAGCTGCTGCCAGTGTGCGCCATCGTCCGAACGCATCACCAGGCCGCGCTCGCCCACCGCGATCCACGCAGCGCCGGCCTGTGCCGCCCCGAGCAGCACGGCGCGCTCGAGTGCACGTACCGCCTGCGCCGGCCGGTCCGGCGCCGCGCCGACGGGCTCCGTCGCGCACGCTGAAGCGCTCGCCGCGAGCAGCGCAACGCCCATCAGGAACCGCTTCATCCTCCGCTCCAGCACGACGAGGTGCTGCAGCTTGCGCCGCACGCGCACCGCACCGGCGTCGCCGGCCAGCAGCACGGGGTTCAGCGACCAGAACTCGGCCGTGCCAATGCGGCGCTGCTGTGCCTCCAGCACGGGCTTGTCCTGCTGCGAGAAGGCGTGCTCGATGAGACCGCGAATGTGCGCGTTGGCGTGCGGGTTGACGGCGAAGGAGCGCGTGGTCCAGAACCAGTAGTGGCAGGTGGTGGCCGTCTCCGGCGTGGCCAGATGCAAGTTGGCGGTGTCGACGCCTTGCTCGCGGGGCTCGCCCAACAGCGTCGAGCCCACGTTGAGCTGCATGCAGCCGGGCGCCGTCCAGGTGACCTCGGTCCACTGGTCGGTGGGACGCCCCTGCTCGCGCAGGTGCATGTCGAACACCTTGGGCGTCAGGTCGCCGCTGGAGAGCCAGGCGATGCGCACGCTGCGGTCGCCCAGGTCAGTCACCTGCGGCCGGCAGCGCGACAGCGCACCGCTGCCCAGCGTGCCGGCATGCAGATAGTCGGCGTGGGTCAGGTCGAGGATGTTGTCGACCAGCAGCTGGTGGTCGCAGGCGGTCGGCATGTAGCCCCGCACGGTGGCATCCTCAGAGGCCGAGGTGACGTGCGAGAAGTCGGGGATCAGCGACTCGTCGGCCTGCGCCGGATCACCCGCCCACAGCCAGACGAGGCGGTCGCGATCGCGCACCGCGCGGGCCGCGACGCTCGCCGCCTTCGGCACGCGGCCATCCCCATGCGGGTTGTGCACGCAGGCCCCGCTGGTGTCGAAGCGGAGACCGTGGTAGGCGCACTCGATCGAGCGGCCGTCGTCGCACAGCTTGCCGGCCGATAGCGGCGCGAAGCGGTGCGGGCAGCGGTCGGCCAGCGCGGCGATGCTGCCGTCGTCGGTACGGAACAGCACCAGCGGGTCGCCGAGCAGCGTGCGCGCCACCAGCTTGCCGCGGGCGAATTCGTCGGCAAAGCCAGCGACGTACCAGGTGTTGCGCAGATAGGAGGTCATACCGGGCTCCTGGTCACACGGCGTGCCGTTCGTAGATGGGCACTTCCGTCGCGTAGACGAAGAACGATTGCGCCGGCTCGTAGAACATGCCACCTTGTTCGGCGTTGATTGCCAACAGCGCGCGCTCATAGGCACGGAATGCGCCGACCGACGCCGTGTCGTCGAACCAGTGGCTGGCGACGCCTTCGTAGATCGGTACGTCCTTGGCGCCGAAGTAGGCGAGCATCGGATTGAACTCGCTGACCTGGTGGTTGTGCACGCAGCGGCGCATCTCCGCTGCCGCCAGCGGCGATGAGTCCAGTGCGCGCTCGTGCGCGCGCGCCCAGCGCTCGAAGAACAGCGGCAACGCCAGGGTGTCGGCCTTGCGCAGGTAGTGCAGGACCTTAGCCCCGCAGGCGCGGCCCGGGTTCGACACCGGCTGCTCGACCTCCACAGCCACCAGGCTCAGCGTTCGGCTGGTGTCGGCGAAATTCTCGGCGTCCGGCCCGACCTTCGTGCGCACATGCTCGTGCGCGAAGTTCGCGCGCATGTCCTCGGCGCTGTCCCACCAAAGCTCGGTCACCGAGTCGCGCGCCACCGTCATCGCGTGGGCGGTTTCCGCGCTGCTGCCGAACGCGGCGTCGAACACGTGGTTCTGCACATAGCGCCCGAGCTTGAGCGGCTTTTCCTTGGAGATCGCGCCATGCACGTGCTGCACGTAAGCGACGTACTCCGCATGCGTCATGCCGGGTTTGCGGCAGATCACGGCCATCATCTTGATCATCGTGGACCTCCTTCGGCGACTTGCATCATCGGGCGCCGGCAGCGGCCATCGCGTCGGGCGTGAAGGTGCTCTCCGAGTACGGCGGCACGATCGCGTACTGCACGTTCTTCGCGTTGTAGAGATTGCCGACGAAGGCGGTGCCCGAGATCAGGTCATTGAAGCCCATGGCACCGACCACGAGGCCCGGCAGGTCGGGGGCCACGAAGGTCTGCGCCCACAGCGTCTTCCAGAGCTGGCCGTTGGCGTCCCAGCGGTCGCCGAGCACGCAGGTCCAGGTGTCTTCGTCGCAGTAGTAGCGGCTCTTTGGCGCCTGGTGGCGCTTGCCCTCGCGCAGCGTGGCCTCGACGACCCAGACCCGGTGCAGTTCCCAGCGCACGAACTCGGGGTTCAGGTGGTGCGTGCCCAACACCTCGGCGTCGGTCTTGGGTTGCAACAGCCGGTTGGAGTTGTACGGAACGATCATCTCCTTCTTGCCGATCAGCTTGAAGTCGAAGCGCTCCAACCGGCCGGTGAAGACCTCGATCTCGTCGAAGGACATCACGCCCGCGGCCGCCGGCGTCGGCGTGTCGCAGCACGGGTTGGGCAGCTTGCGCACGCGGCGCTGGCCAGTGAGGTAGACCCAGGCCTGGGCCTTCGCCGCGTCGATGTTCTCGTTGCCGACGATGGCCTCGCCGGCGCGGATCGGCGGGCCGGAATTGACCAGGCGCACCTGCCAGTACACACCGCGCGGGCCGAATTGCTCGGGCGTCCCGTTCTGCAGGTAGTACGGCATCATCTGGTCGCCCACGCCATCGGTCGCGAGCACGGCCTTGCCGTCGTTGGTGAGCTGGTACATGTTGGTGTGGAACTGCCACGCCGTGCCGCGCCAGCGCAGCAAGTGGTTCCACATTGCCTCGGTGCCGGTCTTCGGGATCGGGAACGGGATGCCGCCGTACGCGCCTTCGACCAGGTCACCGTCGAGCTTGGCGCGGGTCGCGTTCTTGAAGGTGTTGTCGTACACCCATTGCGGCGCCGCTGCGGTGCGCCGCGTCTGATAGACATCGACGCGGAAGCTGTCCGGGTACTTCTTCAGCATCGCCTTGGTGCCGTCGGTCAGCTTGTCGGCGTACTGGTCGACGTTCTTCGCCGTGACCGAGTATTGCGGCTTGTCGTCCTTGAACGGGTCACCGCGCCGGCCGCCGGGCTTGTCGCCGGGAATGGGCGTGGTGTAGCCGCCGGTCCAGGCGGGAATGCTGCCGTCCTTGTTGCCGGCTTTCTCGGCGCCGAAGGGCGTCAGTTCGGTCTTCAGGCGCGCGGCTTCTTCAGCGCTGATGCCGGCCGACGCGGCGAAGGGCAGGCCGAGCGCGGCCAGGCAGGCGGTGACGATGAGGTGTCGTGTCATGGGTTGGATTCCAAAGTTCAGAACGTGCGGCGCAGCGTCAGTGCGACGAAGTTGCGGTCGGCCAATGCGTTGCCGCGGCCGAAGATCGGGCTGCCTCCGGTCTGGGTCGGTGCGAAATCGACAAACGGAACGGCGTTGCCGATGAAGTGCGTGTAGTTCAAGGCGAATTGCCACACCCCGAGGTAGTTGCCTTCGAGGCCGATGTTGGCGCTGCCATTGCCCCGCGCGTCCCAGGCGGTGATCGACGAGGCCCCATCCAGCGTGTAGCGCAAGCCGACCGGCACGCTCAGGTCCAGGCCCGACAACGCCTGCCGGTACGTGGGCGTGAAGATCAACTGAATGGCTGTGGCGTCGCGGGTACGACCCTGGTCGAGTTCGCCGTCCGGGTCATCCTTGTGCAGGACGCGGTTCCAGGCGATCTCGCCCACCAGGCTGGATTCGCGCGCGATGAAGCTGGGCCCGAAGGTGGCCAGCGTCGAGAGGTTCACGTGCGCGGTGCGCCCGGTGGCGTACTGCGGCTGTGGCTGGCCGGGGAAGAAGCCGTACAGCATGTTGGTGCTGCGAAGCGGCATGTTGTCGCGAATCGATGCTTCGCCGGAGAAGTTGAAATCGCCGAACGAGCGCGAGGCGCTGACACCGTAGGTCTTCACCGCCTCGGGAAAGACGAAAAACCAGTTGCCGGGCAGCGTGCCCTGCGCATTCAGCTGGCCGTAGAGCTGGCCGCCCTTGTCGTGGTAGCGCGCGGCATAGAAGCCCAGGTCGGTGTCAGCCAGGCGCCACTTCAACTGCAGGCCGAATTGGCCGGAGTTCTTCGGCTTGCGGTCTCCGCCTGGCGCCAGCACGAAGTTGCCGACATTGGGAATGCCAACGAACTCGGGTTGCTCGGAGCCCCACGGAATGTTCGTCGTCGAGAAGTAGCTCCCCGCGGGAGGCAGTCGATCGGCCTCCCAGCGAAACTGGACGTAGCCGCCTACCGAAAGCTCGGGCGAGATCTGCAACTGCCCGGACAGCTGCGGCACCGGGCGGATGATCTCCTTGAATTGCGCGTTCGGCGAACCCAGCAGCTTGAAGATGTCGATCGGCCCTTGCGCCCTGGCGATGCCGTTGTCGCCGAAGAACAGGCTCTCGCCGTACTGCAGCGCATGGCGACCCAGGCGGCCAGTCAATTTTCGACCGTCGCCTAGATCGAAGCCCCCGAAGACGAACGCATCGAGGACCTCGGCCTTGCGGCCGGCAAGTCGGCGCGTGTGTTCGGGGAACTCGTTGGCCGGCGTCTGGCCGTTGACCGGATCGGACGCGTCGCTCGTGCCGCGGTAGGCGGCGTCGTACCAGGCGGCAGTGCTGAGTCGCAGCCCATAGTCCTTGCGGTACACCGCGTCAAACTCGCTGAGCAAGTCGAGTCGCTTGGACACGAGGCCGCGCTTACGGAAGTTGTCGTCGCCGGCGTTGAAATTCAGGGCCTGCGGAAAGGCCGACGCTGGCACCCCAGGCACCAGCAGGCGAAACGAATCGACCAGCGCGGGGTCGGCGTTCTGGGTACGCGCCAGCAGGCCGGCCTTGACCGTGTTGTCGAAGCGCAGCGACCAGTCCGACTCGCCGAGGTCGATGCCGACGGCTTGTGCGGCGCCGGCCGCGAGTGCGGCGGCCAGCGCAACGGCGGTGCGGCCAGGCCGCGGTGAAGCTTGTCTCATTTGGAGATTCCTCTCTCTGTGGTTGATTTGTGCGAACAAGAGCAGCTAGGCGGGTGTTGCGACCAACCTGTCGATCTCTCCCGCCAGCTGCGACAGATCGGTTGCCGGCTCGGGTTGCGCCGTCCAGCGGGCTGCGCGTTCGGTCAGGTCATGCAGGCGCCGCACGCGCTCGCCGCGCCGTTCGGTGAATCGCCGCAGCAATCGCTGGCGGTCGAGCCCCTCGGCCACCAGCTCGCCCAACACGACGGCGTCTTCCAGGGCCTGCGCGGCCGACTGCCCGAAAGGAGGCGCGATGGCGTGCGCGGATGCGCCGACACACAACACCGCACCGCGATGCCAGGGGGCATCGCGCAACCGGCTGGTCACGCGGCGCAGCACGACCGGTGCCGACGGGTCCATCGCCGCCGCAACACGTCGCGGAAAGGAACCCCAAGACTTCAGCAGTCCTGTCAGCGCGTATCCGTCGGTCGGCCCATTCGCCTCGTCGGTGCCGACGACGGCCACGCCCGCTCTCGACACGCTGGTGGGCACGAGCAACAACTTGCGACCCACCGACCCGGCCATCCACGTCGCACGATCCAGCCAGGGCGGACGTGGAAGCAATGCGTGCCACCAAGCGTGGCGCAGAACGCCCGGTCGCGAGGGGCCGAGCAGCGCACTGGCCAGCGGCGATTCGGCACCTGCAGCAATCAGGACAAGATCTGCATCCCATATGCGTCCGTCGTCGGCGATGACGCGCCCGCGTTCGGAATCGACCGTGGTCACCGAGCAGCCACGATGCACCGCCGCACCGGCATGCACCGCGGCAGCTTCGAGCAGATCCAACAGGTCTGCGAAGGCAATGCCGACCGCGGGCGGTAGTTGCGGACCGGCAAGCAATGGCGTCGGCAGCCGAAAGCCCTCGTCTCCGTGCTCATCGACGACCGACAAACCGCTGTACACAAAACCGCGCCGCACACAGGCCTGCGCGACGCCGAGTCGCACCAGATCGCGCAGCAGATTCGGAACCACATCGATGTGCGCAGGCAGCGGAGATGCCGATGCCCGTGCCTCGAGCACTTGCACCTTCGCACCGGCCCGCACGCAGGCCAACGCGCAGCTCAATCCGGCGATGCCGCCGCCGACGACGACGATGCGACGGACCACAGCACTCGCCGCGGGAGGCTCCCCTGAAATTCCGGGCAAAAGCTCGCCCGACGCATGGTCGACGACCATTCGTTGCCTCCGTTTATTGGTGTGAGCCCTGTACCGGACTCGATGAACGGCAGCCTAAACTTCGCGTGGATTCAAGAGAAATCCTTTCGATCGAAGCGTCGATTCGATGGCGCGGAACGATCGAGGGCAAACCCGCATGAACACGCCTCGTTCGGACCATCGAGCGCAGCTGCGCGACCGCGCGTGAGATTTATATCCCTCCAACCTCCGATCCAAAGGCAAGAAACCCACGTGCGATTCCACAATTTCGATCTGAACTTGCTCGTGGCTCTCGACGTGCTGCTGAAGGAGCGCAGCGTGACGCGCGCCGCCGAGGTTCTCAGTCTCAGCCCGTCGGCCATCAGCAATTCGCTCTCGCGATTGAGAGCGTATTTCGACGACGACTTGCTCGTTCAGATTGGCCGCAAGATGGAACTGACCCCGCGCGCCGAGAGCTTGAGAGAGGGCGTGCGCGACCTGCTGCTGCGCTTCGACAGCACGATCGCCGTGCCACCTGCCTTCGCGCCGCACGACAGCGACCGGACGTTTCGCATCTTCGCCTCGGACTACACCCAGTTGGTGCTGGCACCGGCAATGATGACGCTGGCGGCCCGGCAGCGAAGCAAGGTCCGCTTCGAGTTTGCGCCGCAGGTTGCAACGCCGCACCTGGATCTCGAACGCGGCGAGGCCGACCTGCTGATCATCCCGACCGGATTCATGTCGCCCGATCACCCGCGCGAGGTCCTCTACCGAGAAGGCTTTGTCTGCATGGTGTGGCGCGGCGGAGCGCTCGCCGACGGAGAGTTGAGCTTCGATCGCTTCGTCGCCGCGGAGCACGTGGTGATGCAACCTGCCGGAGGACGCGCCGATGCTTTCGAGGGGTGGTTCCTCAAGCGCTACGGCGTCACGCGCCACGTCGCCGTGCAGACCTACAGCTTCATCACGTTGCCCGCGCTGCTGGTCGGCACCGACAGGATCGCGACCGTGCACGAACGCGTGGCACGCCGCCTGGTTGGCGCCTGGCCGCTCGAGATTCGCCCCACGCCGATGAAGATCGATCCGATGGAGCAAGCCATGCAATGGCACAAGTTCCGCACCAAGGATCCCGGCCTGACTTGGCTGCGCGGTCTGATCGTCGAGGCAGCGCGTCGGATCGACGAGTTCTGAATGGAGGGCCTTACTCGAAGCGCAGCCCGGCCTGCTTGGCGATCTGGCGGTGCAACTGCACGTCGTCGCGGATCTGGCGCAGCATGCGCTGGGCGTCGCCTCCTTCCGGCGTCAGGCCCATCTCCTGCAAGCGCTGACGCAGCGTCGGCGCGGCCAGGGCCTCGTTCAGCGCCACATTCAGGCGCTTGAGCGTCGCTGGCGGCGTGCCGACCGGTGCGAGAAGCCCGACCCAGCTCACGATGACAAAGTCCTTGAGCCCGGCCTCTACCGCCGTCGGCACCCCTGGCATGCGAGGGTCGCGATGCGCACCGGTGACGGCCAACACGCGCACCTTGCCCGCGTCGGCGTAGGCCTTCGCGGTGGCATCGAAGGTCATGTCGAGGATGCCACCCGCCACGTCGTTGAGGGCACCCGAGCTGGAACGATAAGGGACGTGGACGATGAACGTGCCCGTCAGCGATTTGAAGTACTCGCCGAGGAAATGGGTGCCGCTGCCTGGGCCCGAGCTGCCATAGCTCAATTTGCCGGGATGGCTGCGCGCATAGGCCACCAGTTCGGGCAACGTCTTCGCCGGCAGTGCATTCGACACCACCAGCGACAAGCCATAGCTGGCCAACATCCCGACCGGCAACAGGCTCTTGTCGGCCTCGTATTTCACCGCCGGATCGACAATCGGGAGGATGGCGTAGCTCGGGTTGGTGAACAGCAGGGTCTGGCCGTCCGGCGCCGCCTTCATCACCGCGTCGGTGCCGATGCGCGATCCGCCGCCTGGCCTGTTCTCAACGATCACCGTCTGCCCGAGCGCCGGGCCGAGCCGCTCGGCCAGCGAGCGCGCCGCCAAGTCGGTCACCCCACCGGCTGGAAACGGCACGACGAGGCGCAGTACCGGTGCCGCGCTCTGGGCGGCGCACGACAGCGAAACCGCAGCCGCAGCCAGCCCGATGAGGAAGCGATGTCGTCTCATGCCCATTTTCCCCCCGCGCACACCTCAGACCGCATCGAGCCCGTCCCAGCAGAGGTACTTCACCTCCACGTACTCATCGATTCCGAGGTGCGAGCCCTCGCGGCCCAGGCCGCTCTGCTTGATGCCGCCGAAGGGCGCCACCTCGTTGGAGATCAGCCCGCAGTTGATGCCGACCATGCCTGATTCGATGCGCGCGGCATTGCGCCAGATGCGCGCCGCATCGCGGCTGTACAGGTACGCGGCCAGGCCGAACTCGGAGTCGTTGGCCATTGCAATGGCCTCGTCCTCGGTCTCGAAGCGGAACAGCGGCATCACCGGGCCAAAGGTCTCTTCGTGCGCGATGCGCATTGCGCTCGTCACGTCGGCCAGCACGGTCGGCTCGTAGAAGTTGCCGCCGAGCGCATGGCGGCGCCCGCCGTGCAGCAGACGCGCGCCCTTGGCAAGCGCATCGGCCACGTGCTCCTCGACCTTGTCCACGCCCGCGACGTCGATCAGCGGGCCAAGGTTCACGCCGTCTTCCAGGCCGTTGCCCACGCGTAGCTTCGCGACACGCGCGACGATGCGCTCGGCCAGTGCGTCATACACACTCGATTGCACCAGCACGCGGTTGGCGCCGATGCATGACTCGCCGGTATTGCGAAACTTGGCGGACATCACGCCGTCGGCGGCAGCGTCGAGATCGGCATCGTCGAAGACGATGAACGGCGCATTGCCGCCCAGCTCCATCGAGCACTTCTTGATCGTCTGCGCAGCCTGCGCCAGCAGCATGCGCCCGACTTCGGTCGAACCCGTGAACGTGATCTTGCGAACCACGGGGTTGGACGTGAGCTCGCTGCCGATGGCGCGCGTGTCGTTGCCGGTGAGCACGCTGAACACGCCCGCCGGCACGCCGGCACGGTGCGCCAGCTCGGCCAGCGCAAGCGCCGTCATCGGCGTCTGGCTCGCGGGCTTGACGACCATCGTGCAGCCGGCGGCCAGCGCCGGGCCGGCCTTGCGCGTGATCATCGCGGCCGGGAAGTTCCACGGCGTGATCGCGGCGCAGACGCCCACAGGCTCGCGCAGCGCGATGATGCGCTGCGTTTCCTTGACGCCCGGGATCACGTCGCCGCGCACGCGCGTGGCCTCTTCGGAGAACCAGCGCACGAAGCCGGCCGCGTAGTCGATCTCGCCGCGCGACTCGGTCAGCGGCTTGCCCTCCTCGAGCGTGATCAGCGTCGCCAGGTCGTCCTTGTGCTGGACGATCAATTCGTACCAGCGGCGCAGCACCTCACCACGCGCCTTCGCGGTGGTGCGGCGCCACGGGCCAAACGCGGCCTGCGCGGCATCGATGGCGCGGCGTGTCTCGTCTTCGCGGCAGCGCGGCAGCTCGACCAGACGCGAACCATCGGCCGGGTTGTTCACCGCATAGCGGCCATGCGGCGTCTCGGCGAGCCATGCGCCGCCGATGTAGGCGGCTTCGCGCCACAGCGTGGCGTCGTTGAGCAGGTGTTTCATCGTGGACCTGCACTCAGCAGGGATACCGGCCGACGATGAACGCCGAATCGGGGTCGAGCGTGACTTCGCAGTCCGAGGCCGCCAGACCCTGGCGCAGCGACTTCATCCAGCGGTCGGGGATGCGCAGCGACGGCGCCCGCAGCGGCCCGCCGTTGAAGCCTGCGAGCCAGTCCTGATACTTCCACTGGGTGCGGTTGAGCGCGCCGATGGCAGGCGCCGAGGCCGCCGACGCAGCCATGTTGGCCTGGCGCGCTGGGTTGACCTTCCAGTAGAGCTTCATCGCCTCTTCGAAGCGGCCGGTGCGGGCCAGTTCGAAGGCGCGCGGGTAATAGTCGCCCATCCACTGCGTGTTGCTGGTGCCCGAGAACTGCAGCTTCATCAGGCTCATCAGCGGGATCGCATCGCCCTCGATCGGGCAGCTGATCACCACGTCGTCGCGGAAGTGGTGGTACATCTCGCAGATGCCCGCCGGCAACGGAAAGCCCTGCTCGGACTTGATCGCCACGACGTTGGGGCAGTCCTTCAGCAGACGGTGCATCAGCGCCAGCGACATGCCCGCGGGGTCCACGCGCTCGAATCCCCAGGTCGGGATCGGGAAGAGCATCACGCCCAGGTCGGTCGCATCGCAGAAGGCCTTCGTGTAGTCGTAGATCTCCTGCTCGCTGGTGGGCCAGAAGGTCGACGGGTACGACAGCAGCACCAGGTCCGCACCGGCCTTCTCGGCCAGTTTGACGGCCTCGATGTTGTCGGCCAGCGTGCCGAACGCGGCGTGGAAGAACAGGCCGAGCTTGCCGCCCGCCGTGTCGCGCGCCACCGCGGTGAACTGCGCGTTCTCCTGGGCAGTGATCGCCAGCTCGGAACACAGCAGCGTGTAGCTGAACCCCAGCTTCACGACCCGCTCGACGTCGTGGCGGATGCCGCGTTCGTTCAGGCGCTTGAGGTCGGCGCTGTAGCTGGGGATGGTGACGGACGAGCAGCCAACGAGGTGCTGGCGGGCCCAGGCGCGGGCGTCAGATTTCTTGTAAGCAGGCATGGGAGATTTCCTTGAAACGGAGTTATTTGGCAATGGGCAGGATGCTGACCGGCAGCTCCACGCCCAGGCCGAGTTGGCGGGCGCGGGCGAGCAGCATCTCGGCGACGACGATGTCCTGCAGCGCCGAACCGACGGACTTGTAGAGCACGATGTCGCCGTCGCTGCGCCGGGGCGCGATGCGACCGGCCACGAGGTCCGACAGCGGCACCAGCTTGCCCGCGATATCCACACTGGCCTTCGAGGCGGCGATGCCGTCACCCGTGTCGTGCGCCACCTCCTCGGGCATGTCGGCCACGATGCAGGAGGCGCGCGCCATCGTCTCTACGTCGACCTCGCGCTGCTCGGGCAGAGTCGAGCCGAGCGAGACGACGGTGGCGCCGGCGGGCAGCCAGGCACCGCGAAGCACCGGCGATTCGTCGCGGCTGCGCGCCGCGCACAGCACGACATCCACGCCCTGCGCCGCGGCCTCGGCCGAGTCGACCGCGGTCACATCCATAGTGGGGCGGAAGCCCTCGGCGAAGCGTTCGCGGCTGGCCGGCGTCGGGCTGAAGACCCGCACCGACTTCAGCGTGCGCACGGCCGCCAGGCATTCGAGCGCGTTGCGCGCCTCGAAGCCCGAGCCGATGACGCCCACGGTCAGCGGCCGCTGCGGTGCCAGCCGGTCCACAGCCAACGCTGCGGTGGCGGCGGTGCGCAGGCCGGTGACGCGGTTGCCGTCGATCAATGCCGCAAGCGCCATGGTCTGCTGGTCGAACAGCGAGATCAGGTAGCTGGCGCGGCGCCCGCGCGGTGAGGCCGCGATGAGCTTGCAGCCCATGGTCGCGCCGCTCGGCGAGATGGCCGTCAGGCTACGCAGCCAGAAGCCCTCGCCGCGCGCCATCGAGCGCGGCGGCACCATGGCAGCAGAAACCAGCAGACCGTAGGCGCCGGCCAAGGCGTCGACTGTTGAACGCCAGTCAGCGAGTGCGGCAACGTTGGCGTCGGAGAGGAACAGCGTGGGCGCGGGCAGCGTCAGGGCAGCGGTGGTGGACACGGGGCGGCGGCATTGGTGAGATGGATCGGACCATACTGACTTGGCCACGATCCGGGCACTGCTGTCCGCGCAAAGCAGAGTTGCGAAAAGTCGATGGACCAGCGCGCGCTCGTCAGCCCGCGGCGATGTCGTCCGCGAGCGCGCAGACCAGACGGTGCACCTCGCGTGTGGCGCGCGTGTGAGGCCGGCGCGGCGATTCGGCGAGCACGATGAAGCGCTCGAGCTCGGGCTGCACGATGCGCGCGGACGTGAGCCGCGCGTCGATACGGCCCGCGGCGACCGAAGCGATCGCATAGCCGGCGCCGGCGGCCGCAACCTCGTACTGCAATTGCACCGAGTCGGCTTCGATCGCCACGCGCAGATGCAGGCCGTGCTCCGCCGCGAGGCGGTCCAGCCGTGCGCGCAGCAGGTGCGGTCGAGCAGGCAGGACGAGCGGCAGCCCGGCAAGCTCTGCCAACGGCACCTCGTCGCGCGCGAGCGCCATGTCAGCGTGGCGCCCGATCAGGTGCAACGGCAACCGGGCGAGGAGGCGCGCGTCGCCAACGCTTGCTTCGTCCTCGCGGAGCACCACGGCCATGTCGAGCCGGCCCTCGCGCAGCTGCTCCTCGAGCAGCGCACTGGCGCCCTCCATCAGATGCAGCCGCACGCCAGGCATCTGCGCACGCACCGCCGTCGCGAGCAGCCCGGTATAGCGCGGCACAGCCGAGGGCAGCAGACCGATCAGCACCTCGCCGACCGGCCGACCGCGTGCGGCTCGGATATCGTCGGCGATCACCTCCGCATCCAGCGCCAACCGAGCCATGCGCGGCAAGAGCTGCGCACCGAACTCGGTCAACACGACGCCTCGACCGGTACGCACGAAAAGGCGCTCGCCGCATTGGCGTTCCAGATGCGTGATCGCACGGCTCACCATCGATTGCGGCATGGCCAGCGCCGTGGCACCTTTGCTCAGGCTCCCTGCGGCGGCGACACGCAGGAAGACTTGCCAGCGCGCATCGATGATGAGCGCCGGGAGTGGCAGTGCACCTTCGTCGGGCAGCGTAGTCGTGGGAGATCTCGAGCGAGCGCTGTTGGTCATCGATCAGTCAGGCTGATGCACCTGTTATCGGCTTGGAGGAAGTCTCTTGCGACGGCGCCATTCGTGCAACATGGAGTCAAAAAGTTCACGGCGCCTTAAACGCAGCACACCGCAACCGCGCCCATCGTGGCGATCCTTCGCAATTTTGACAGCGGCGTTTGCAGCCTCCCGATGCCACGCACCGGAGTTGGTGCTGGCCGGACGACAGCACTGATTGCAAAATACTACGCAGCGCGTCGGATCAGGACTGATCATCTCCGAGGGCTACGTCGATCGGCTTCCTGAACATGGGAGTCTCAGCGCGCCCGGTCCTCCGAGCCTCACACGGCTAGGGAAACCACCGCCTCGATGGAGCTTGCGTGTTTAGTCAGGATACCTGACTATATCGAGCGCTTCTTTCGGAACGAAAGTCCCGCGGACGGACGGGCTCGCCTGGTGTACTTCACTCCCAAAGGAATGGACTGGCTCGACGACTTCCGCCGTGCATTGCTGAGGGCCGAGGCCGAAGTCGCCAAGACCATCGGCGCGCAGGCCTTGCACGTCACCAAGCACGCATTGAGCCGGTACATCCCGCCCAGCCAAGCCACAGCCACCTGACGGGAATCTAAATCAGGGCGACAGCAGTCATTTTGGTCCGCGACTGGCCGTTGCCCGATTGGCAGAGGACTCGACGATGGTCGCACGAATCGACGAAGAGATCACCTTCCGGAAGCTCGAGCTCCTGCTGGCGTTCATGGAGACCGGGAACCTGGCACGTGCGGCGGAACAACTGGGCGTCAGCACCGCCAGCGTGCACCGCGCACTTCATTCGCTGGAGGCCGGCACGCGCTGCGCGCTGTTCCGCACGGAGGGGCGGAATCTGTTGCCCAATGAGGCCGCTCGCGCACTGGCCGAGACCGCTCGCGAGGTGCTGCGCGCGATGGATGAAGGCATTCGCTTGACCCGTGAACTGGCCGGCTATGGATCCGACCGCATTCGCATCGGCTCGCTCTATTCGTTGACCAGCCGGGTCGTTCCGGCGGTGGCCATGGGGCTGAAGCTGCGCAAGCCTGACATCCAGACCGAGCTGGTGCTGGGCTCGAATGCCGACCTGCTCCGCAAGCTGCACGAAGGCGTGATCGACGCGTCGTTGATGGGGCTTCCGGAGGATGCGCCCGACATCGAGTCCCAACTGCTGTTCGAAGATGACATCTTCTTCGCCGCACCGGAGAACTCGCGCTACGCGGGTCAGTCGGAGGTGGACCTGAGCGTCTGTGTCGAGGAGCGCTTCGTCAGCCTGAGCGAGGGCTTCGTCACCTACAGCGGTTTCCTGGAGGCGTTTCGCGTGGCCGGGTTCAGGCCGAACGTGGTCATGAAGACCGGCGACATCTTCTCGCTGATGAACCTGGTGGGCGGTGGCATGGGTTGCACGCTGCTGCCCGGGCGCGTGCGCGCGACGCTGCCGAAGAACGTGCAGTTGATTCCGCTGCAGACCAGGTTCTCCATGCGCCAGAAGATCAGCGTCAACTTCCTGCGCACGCGCGAGCGCGATCCAAACCTGCTTGCGCTGCTGGCCACTTGCCGCGGCTGCCAGCCTGACCTCGGCTGACCTTCGGGTCGGGCAACCTTCGCCTCGATACAAGGGTAACCCCTCGATCGTTTCGAAGCGTGCAACGGTTGTCTCCCGTGCTTGATTGATCGGAATCGGACCCACGAATAACGTGTGGTCCATGGATTCGCGCCCCTTCGATTGGCGAGCGGCGACAAGTCCTCCCACAAGCCGACGACGCGCGGCTCAATACTGGAGACATCAACCATGATCATCTACGGCACCGCGCTGCTGGCCGTCTGCCACCTGCTCGGCATCTTCCTCGGCGACCTGCTGGGCCACGCGTTGGGCGTGAAGACCAATGTCGGCGGCGTCGGCATCGCGATGCTCCTGCTGATCGTGATCCGCCTCTACATGGCGAAGAAAAACATCCTGCCGAAGCTGACCGAACTCGGTGTCGAGTACTGGGGTGCGATGTACATCCCGGTCGTGGTGGCGATGGCCGCCCAGCAAGACGTGGTCGCGGCACTGC
The DNA here is from genome assembly GCF_056400745.1 of Rhizobacter sp. P5_A1. Lineage (NCBI taxonomy): Bacteria > Pseudomonadati > Pseudomonadota > Betaproteobacteria > Burkholderiales > Sphaerotilaceae > Rhizobacter > Rhizobacter sp. P5_A1. Next base: position 146,342 of record NZ_JBFUKR010000011.1, on the reverse strand, counting down.
GCGGCGGCCCGGTGGCGCTGCTGTCGGCGCTCGGCGCCGTTGCCCTGTGTGCCTGTGTCATCGCCGTCATCAACCGCACGGAGCACCGGCCGGCCGGCGCCGAACCTGCACCGGTGCTGCACGACAACCCCCTGCTGCTCGACGTGGAGTGAACCTCATGATTGAAATCCTTCAAAAGGCCGCCGCCCAGAACGGCCTCGTGACGGCATTCGCCGCGGTCGGCCTGGTGATGCTGCTGTCGATGCAGATCTCGAAGCACCTGACGATGGGGCGCGTGCACGGCTCCGCCATCGCGATCGTGATCGGTCTCGTGCTGGCCTACTGGGGCGGCATTTCGACCGGCGGGCACAAGGGCCTGGCCGACCTGTCGCTGTTCGGAGGCATCGGCCTGATGGGCGGCGCCATGCTGCGCGACTTCGCAATCGTCGCCACGGCCTTCGAGGTGCAGGCAACCGAGGCGCGCAAGGCCGGTATGGTGGGCGTCGTCGCGCTGCTGCTGGGCACGGTGCTTCCCTTCGTCGTTGGCGCCTCGGTAGCCTGGAGCATGGGCTACTCGGACGCGGTCAGCATGACGACGATCGGTGCCGGTGCCGTCACCTACATCGTCGGCCCGGTGACCGGTGCCGCGATCGGTGCGAGCTCAGACGTGATGGCACTCTCCATCGCCACGGGTCTCGTCAAGGCGATCATGGTGATGATCGGCACGCCGATCGCGGCCAAATTCCTCGGACTGAAGACGCCGCGCTCGGCGATGGTTTTCGGCGGTCTGGCGGGCACGGTCAGCGGCGTCTCCGCGGGACTGGCCGCCACCGACCGCAAGCTGGTGCCCTACGGCGCCTTGGTGGCCACATTCCACACCGGACTGGGCTGTCTGATGGGCCCGTCGATCTTGTACTTCGCCGTCAAGGCGCTGGTCGGCTGAGCGAGGTGAACACGATGGACCGCATGAACTGGAACACCAAGGCGCTCAACCGCGAGGACCGACTGGCTCGCGCCCGGCACGAACTCGGCTCGGACCTGACCGGCAAGCTCGTCGCCACCAAGGCAATCGGCATCCTGCTGGAGGCGACGCTGGAGCCCGGTGACCGCGTGTGCCTCGAAGGCAACAACCAGAAGCAGGCGGATTTCCTGGCTCAGGCGCTGGTGCAGGTCGACCCGCAGCGCGTGCACGCGCTTCACATGGTGCAGTCGGTGTTGTCCTTGCCCGAACACTTGGACATTTTCGAGAACGGCATTGCCAAACGGCTGGACTTCAGCTTCTCCGGGCCGCAGGGCGCCCGCTTGGCCAAGCTGGTATCGGCCGGCGGCATCGAGATCGGTGCGATCCACACCTACCTCGAACTGTTCGCGCGCTACTTCGTCGACCTCACGCCCAAGGTCGCGCTGGTGGCCGCGCACGCCGCCGACGCGGCGGGCAATCTGTACACCGGGCCCAACACCGAGGACACGCCGGCGATCGTCGAGGCGACGGCCTTTTCCGGCGGCATCGTGATCGCGCAGGTCAACGAGCTGGTCGACGGCAAGACGACCACCCTGCCGCGCGTCGACATCCCCGCCGACTGGGTCGACTTCGTCGTCAAGGCACCGCGTCCCAACGTCATCGAGCCGCTGTTCACCCGCGACCCGGCGCAGATCAGCGAGATCCAGGTGCTGATGGCGATGATGGCGATCAAGGGCATCTACGCCGAGTACGGCGTGCAGCGTCTGAACCACGGCATCGGCTTCGACACCGCGGCGATCGAGCTGCTGCTGCCGACCTACGGCGAAGCGCTCGGCCTGAAGGGCAAGATCTGCCGGCACTGGGCGCTGAACCCGCACCCGGCGCTGATCCCTGCGATCGAAGCCGGCTGGGTCGAGTCGATCCACTCGTTCGGCTCGGAGCTCGGCATGGAGGACTACATCCGTGCGCGCTCCGATGTGTTCTTCACCGGCGCCGACGGCTCGTTGAGAAGCCACCGCGCGTTCTGCCAGGCCGCCGGGCACTACGCCTGCGACCTGTTCATCGGCTCGACGCTGCAGATCGACCTGGACGGCAACAGCTCCACCGCGACGCTGGGCCGCATCTCCGGTTTCGGCGGCGCGCCCAACATGGGCGCCGATGCCCGCGGCCGCCGCCACACCAGCCCGGCCTGGCTGAAGGCGGGGCGCGAAGCGCGCCAGGGCCGCGCGGGGGCCGCCGGCACGCCACGCGGCCAGAAGCTGGTGGTGCAGACGGTCGAGACCTTCCGCGAGCACATGCAACCGGCCTTCGTCGAGCGCCTCGACGCGTGGACATTGCAGGAGCAGGCGGGCATGGACCTACCGCCGATCATGATCTACGGCGAGGACGTGACCCACATCCTGACCGAAGAAGGCATCGCCAACCTGCTGCTGTGCCGCAGCGACGCCGAGCGCGAGCAGGCCATCCGCGGCGTGGCCGGCTACACGGCCGTCGGCCTCGGACGCGACCGGCGCATGGTCGAGAACCTGCGTGACCGGGGCGTCATACGCCGGCCGCAGGACATGGGCATCGACCCGCGCGAGGCCACGCGCAACCTGCTGGCCGCGCGCAGCATGCGCGACCTGGTGCGTGCCTCGGGCGGCCTCTACAGCCCACCCAAGCGCTTCCGCAATTGGTAGATCGGAGACACGACATGAGCGACATCGCACCGGGGCTCGAAACCCTGGACTACAGCTTTCCCGGCCAACGCCCGGCGGGTGCCTTCGCGCCCGTGCTGGTCGGTGTGGTCGGTTCGGGCAACCTCGAGGTACTGCTGGAGCCCGGGCCGGGCACCCACTGCGACATCCACATCGAGACCTCGGCGCGCGGCTTCGGTTCGATCTGGGAGGCGGTGGCGCGCGACTTTCACCAGCGCCACCCGCTGGCCGGCGTGCGCGTGTCGGTCAACGACATGGGCGCGACGCCTGCGGTCGTCAGCCTCCGGCTGGACCAGGCCGTCTCGGAGCTCGCATCATGACCGCCAATGTTTCCGTGAGCTATGCCGAATGCTCGGCACGCGAGCGCCTCGCGCGCCTGGTCGATGCAGGCAGCTTCCACGAATGGCTGCCGCCGGCCGAACGCATCACCAGCCCGCATCTCGCGCAACTCGGCGTGCCATCGGCCTTCGACGATGGCGTCGCGATCGGCCGCGCGACGCTGGCCGGCCGACCCGTCTTCATCGCCGCGCAGGAAGGCGAGTTCATGGGCGGCGGCGTCGGCGAGGTGCATGGAGCCAAGCTGGTCGGGCTGCTGCAGCGCGCATTGCGCGACCGACCGGATGCGGTGCTGCTGCTCGCCGAATCGGGCGGCGTGCGCCTGCACGAGGCCAACGCCGGGCTGATCGCGGTGTCCGAGGTCATGCGCGCGTTGCTCGATGTGCGCGCGACGGGCATTCCGGTCGTGATGCTGATCGGCGGTGCCAACGGTTGTTTCGGCGGCATGGGCATCGTGGCGCGCTGCGCCGATTGGGTCGTGATGAGCGACATGGGGCGCCTCGCGATGTCCGGCCCCGAGGTGATCGAGGCCTCGCACGGCGTCGACGAATTCGATGCGCGTGACCGTGCCCTGGTGTGGCGCACCACCGGGGGCAAGCACCGCTGGCTCAGCGGCGATTGCGACGTGCTGGTCGAAGACGACGTGGCGCAGTTCCGCGCCGCGGCGATCGCTGCGCTCGACACGTCGACTCCCGTGACGCTGGAACGGCTGGAGGCCGAACACAGGCTGCTGGCGAAGCGGCTGCGGCTGCTGCCCGACACCGTCGACGGTGACGAAGCGATGGCCTTGTGGGCGCGTCTCGGTGTCGCCGACGCTGCGTGCGTGCCTGGTCTGGATGTCGATGCCGTGCGCGCGCTGCGCACCGTTTGAGGAGCCTGCGAATGGACTGGAACACCCTGGCCACGACCTTGTTCGAGGTCGATCATGGCATCGCGCAGGACGGCGATGTGCTGTGCGGCACCGCGCGCTTCGACGGCAAGCTGCTCGCGGTGATCGGCACCACGAACCACGCGCCGATCGGCGTGCGGCTCGCACTGGCTCAGGCGCGCGCCGTGCTCGATACGCTGGCGAAGCATCCCGGTCGCCCGATCCTGCTGTTGATCGACACCCAGGGACAACAGCTGCGCCGACGCGATGAGCTGCTCGGCATCAACCGCGCGATGGCCCACCTCGGCATGTGCATCGATCTCGCACGCCGGCGCGGACACCGCGTGCTTGGGCTCGTCTACGACCAGGCCTTGTCCGGCGGCTTCATCACCTCCGGCCTGATTGCCGATGCCTGCGACGCGCTGCCCGAGGCCGAGATCCGCGTGATGAGGATCCCGGCGATGGCACGCGTCACCAAGCTTCCCGAGGCGATGCTGACCGCGCTCTCTCAGACCAACCCGGTGTTCGCGCCCGGTGTCGCCAACTATGTGGCGATGGGCGGTGTGCGTGCGCTGTGGACAGGGGACCTGCCCGCGGCGCTGCGCGAGGCGCTGGCCGATGCACCTGTCGAAGACCGGCGTGCACGCGACGGCGAGCGGCGCGGCGGCCGCCGGCTCGCGGCGAGCGTGGTGCAGCGCGTGCTCGACGCCGCCTGAGGAGGTTGGCCATGGTGCCCCTGCGTCGACACCAGATCGTCTGGCTCGGTGATGCCGGCTGGCGCAGAGTGCACGATCGCGACTGGGACGCCGCTGCGCGCGACTGCCTCGTCCACTGGGCCGCAAGGCGACTGCCGCTCGTCGTGACACGGCAGACCGACCCCGCCCGCGAAGACTCGATCGCCGTTGGGTTGCCGGCGCCCGGGCGATGGGGGCGTCGGCGCCTGGCTCTCACCGTCGCACGCAACGACGTGCTGTATTTCGACGAGTTCCCCGTCGCAGCAAAGGTGCTCGACCTGTTGCCGGTTCCGGCGCGTCCGGCATGGCGCCGTCTTTGCGTCGAACTGAAGGCGGCGAAGGCCAATGCACGCGTATACGGCAGCTACGGCTGGCAAGTGCTGAGCGGGTTCGATCACGTGCGTGCCGGCTCCGATGTCGACCTGTGGGTGTCGGTGTCGGACATGGCCCAGGCCGATGCGGTGGCAGCATCTCTTCAATCCATCTCGGACGACCTTCCACGTCTGGACGGCGAGTTGATGTTCGACGATGGCGCGGCGGTGGCCTGGCGCGAATGGCTCGCCTGGCGCGCCGGACGCGTGAAGTCGTTGCTGGTGAAGACCATCGCCGGCAGCGCGTTGGTGCATTCGCCGGGCCGGCAAGGGTCTCCTGCGGCTTTCGCGCAGGCAGCATGATGCGCAGAGCCGTCGCCGGGGTTGCCGACCATGGCCGGGCTCCCTCACTACCGGCGCCCCGAGCCATCGGCCATGCCGCCACGCTCGCGCTGTACGACGAACTGGCCTTGTGGCCGAAGCCGGGCTTGGTCACGCTCGTCGACACCGGCAGTCACGACGACATGGACGCCCACACGTTCATGCGAAGCCTGTTCGCATTGCGCGGCTACTTCGTGCGCATTGCGGGTCTGGGCGAACTGCGTGCGCCGTTCGACGCCCTGGAACGCTGCGGCATCGAAGCCGAGGCCCGAATGCTCGCAGCCACCGGTGGCGTCAACACCCACCGTGGCGCGATTTTCACCCTCGGGCTGCTGTGCGCAGCGGCGGGTGCTGCCGTCGGCTCCGGACGCGACCCGACTCCTGCGGTGCTGCGCAGCACACTGCTGCAGTGCTGGGGCGATGCGCTCGCTGTGCGGGCCACGCGGCAGTCAGGCCTGCCGGGCGGCATCGCCGCGCGCCGACACGGTCTGCGCAGCGCCTCGGCGGAAGCGGCGCTGGCTTTTCCGGTGCTGTTCGACACCGCGCTGCCGGCGATGCAGGCCGCCGCGGCGCGCCGGCTGGCGCGGCGCAAGGTGCTGCTGGACACGCTGTTCCACGTGATGGCGATCCTGGACGACAGCAACCTGGCGCACCGGGGCGGCCTGGAAGGTCTTCGCCATGCCCAGCACACGGCGAGCGAGTTCCTCGCCGCCGGCGGCGCGGCGCGGCCCGGCGCAGTCGCGGCGGCCTTCGACATCGGCCGGGACTTCGTCAGCCGCCGCCTGTCGCCCGGCGGCGCGGCCGACACGCTGGCCGCCGCCTGCCTCGTCGTGCGCATCGGATCACTGCGGACGGCGTGACAGGCATCATGGGCTTCGCGGTTCTCTTCTCCGGACAGGGCATGCAGCATTCGGCCATGCTGCCCTGGCTGGACAAAGATGACCTCGTCGAACAGACGCGCCACGAACTCGGCATCGACGATTGGCGCGCCCACCTCGACGATCCGGATTGGGCCTCGCGAAACGTCAACGCCCAGACGCTTTTGACCGGCCTCAACCTCGCTGCCTGGGCACAGTTGTCACGATTGCTGTCACCTCCCGCGGCCGTGGCGGGCTACAGCGTCGGTGAACTTGCAAGTTTCGCCGCTGCTGGCGTGTTCGACGCGCGCACGGCCCTCGCGCTGGCTGGCACCCGAGCGCGTGCGATGGACCGCTGCGCCCATGCGGCACCTGGGGGCTTGCTCGCCGTCAGCGGCTTGGCGCCCGCGCAGATCGAGCGACTGTGCGCCGAGTCCGGTAGCGCGATCGCGATCGACAATGACAGTCACGCTGTCGTGCTGGGTGGGCCGCACTCGGCATTGGAGTCGGCACAGCGAGCGGCTGAAGCTGCGGGCGCGCAATGTACCCGGCTCAAGGTCAACGTGGCTTCGCACACGCCATGGATGCAAGCAGCCGCCGACGAGTTCGCGCTCGCCTTGTCGACGCTGCCGTTGCAGGCGCCGCGAGTGCACTTGTTCAGCAACGCTGCCGACCGCATCACGAGCGGCACGCAAGCCGCTCGCGCCCTGGCATTGCAGATCGCGCAGACGCTCCGCTGGAGCGCTTGCATGGACCACATCCATACGCGCCGGGTCGGGTGCGTGCTCGAAGTCGGGCCCGGCGCGGCCCTCGCGCGCATGTGGAATCAACGTTACCCGGACGTGCCCGCCCGCTCGGCCGATGAATTCCGAAGCGAGTCAGCGATCGTCGATTGGGTGCAGCGCAATCGCAGGGACTGAGCGCGCAGCATGTCGAGGCGGCAGCCGAGTCCGCCCCGACCGGCAAGTCTCAATGACTGTGCGGCGGCGCCAGCGGCAGCTCGAGAACGAATTCGGCACCGCCCTCCGCACGGTTGTGCGCGCTCAGCCGGCTGCCGCGCTGCTCGACGATGCCATAGCTGATCGACAGCCCGAGGCCCGTGCCCTTGCCCACCGGCCTGGTCGTGAAGAACGGCTCGAAAATGCGCGACAGGTGCTCGGGCAGGATGCCCGGGCCGTTGTCGCGCAGGCGCATGCGCACCTGCGCGTCGTCGCGCTCCAGCGTGAGCCAGAGCTGCGGGTGGCTCGCGCCCGGCCGTGAGGCCGCATCGACCGCGTTCTGCAGCAGGTTCATCAGCACCTGCTGCAGTTGCCCTGCACTGCCGATCACGATGCACGGCGGGCCGCGCTGCGCTGCCCCCGGCTTTCGTAGCACTTCGATCTAGAGCTCGAGGGTTTGCATCGTAGTTGATGCGGTGGTTTGCGCAGTGSCGCCMGCGAGCTGGCGGCACTGCGCGGCGAACATGGCCGGTGGCACGTACCCGAGGGTGCTGTGCGGCCGGTGGTGGTTGTAGTCGTCGCGCCAGTTGTCGATCACGCTGCGCATGTGGCTCAGGCTGGCGAACCAGCGCTGCGACAGGCGCTCGTCGCGGAAGCGGCTGTTGAAGCTCTCGATGTAGGCGTTCTGCACCGGCTTGCCCGGTTGGATGAAGCGCAGCTCCACGCCATTCCTTGCTGCCCAGGTCTGCATCGTGCGGCCGGCGAACTCCGGACCGCTGTCGGTGCGGATCACCTTGGGCAGGCCGCGCTCGGCCTTGGCCTGGTCGAGCACGCGCGTCACGTACAACGCCGGGATGGATGTATCGGCCGTGATCTGCACGGCCTCTTTGCTGCAGTCATCCACGACCGTCAACGTCTTGACCCGCCCACCGTTGGCCAGTTCGTCGAACGCGAAGTCCATGCTCCACACCTCGTTGGGTTGCATTGGGCGCACGAGCGGCTGTCGCTCGGGCACGGGCAGCTTCTTGCGCCGGCGCTTGCGCACCATCAGGCCTTCCTCGCGGTAGACCCGGTACGTGCGCTTGACGTTGATGGCCCAGCCGTCGATCCGCCTTCGTGGCGATGTGCGCGTTCATCTGTGATTCGGCCGAAGGCTACGAGGCCGCCATGCAGGAGCACGGCGCCGAGATCCGGGGCGACATCGCCAACTACACCGACATCGCGCCGGTGCTCCAGTTCAGCGAGGTCGTCCCGTCGAGCGGTCTGATCGTTGAACGCACCAGATCGAGTCTGAAGACACCCAGGCGCTGGTATCGGCCATCTCCGGACATTGGCGAAAATCAGCTGAGGGCGGGGCCAGCCTGGCATCGTCGTGGCCACGTCGGGATGACCTGCAGCTGCAAGCGTGCAATCAAAGTCGTCGAGCCTACAGCGACACTCGGCCAGGCAAAGCATCCATCCGCCAAACTCCGCCGGATAGCATCACCTCTCACAGACTTCTACCTCATCGCCATGAAGACGTACCAGATCACCGACCTAACCTTCCTCGGCGAACTGGTCGCGGCGGTGGCGAGGGACGAGATCATGCCACGCTTCGAGCGCCTGGCCTTCGTCGATGCGCGGCAGAAGACCTCGGCCTTCGATGTCGTCACCGAGGCCGATGAACAGGCTGAAGCAGGCATCGGCTCTGCCCTGCATGCGCGGTACCCCGGCGCTTCGCTGATCGGCGAGGAGGCCACGCACCGGGATCCGTCCCTGCTCCGGTCCATCGACGCGGCCGACTTGGCGTTCATCATTGATCCCATTGACGGCACCAAAAACTTTGCCTCGGGTCTTCCTCTCTTCGGTGTGATGGTGGCTGTGACCGTCGCCGGAGAAGTCGTCGCAGGGGTGATCCACGACCCGGTGCGCCGCGCTACCGCGTACGCGATGAAGGGCGAAGGCGCGTGGCTCGACCGCCCCGACGCCGGACGGATCTCGCTCCATGTGGCGGCGCCGGTGCCCGTGTCGGAGATGCATGGCATCGTGGGCACGAACTTCCTGCCGGAGCCGATGCGCACGCAGGTCAATTCGAGACTGTCGCGGTTTGCGACGACCGCCTGGTTCAGGTGCGCGGCTCACGAGTATCGACTCGCAGCGGCCGGCGGGGTGCACACGCTCTTCTACAACAAGCTGATGCCCTGGGATCACGCCGCGGGATGGCTGCTTCACCGGGAGGCCGGCGGCTACAGCGCTCACTTTGATGGCAGCCCCTATCGTCCCTCGCATATCAGCGGCGGATTGATCTGCGCCACTGACGAGGCAAGCTTCCATGCCGCACGAGCCGCATTGCTGAAGTAGGCACCTTGCACAAGTACGAACCGGCGGCTTCAAGAGCGGGCTTCGGGTGGGCAAGGCTTGGTTGAGCGTCGGCTCCGAGGCGTCCAAATGATTGGCGCGGAGGACAGGAGTGGGTCGTCCACGGGCGCGCGGTCTCCGCGAACAGGAGACCGCGAAGCGGTCCGCCGTCGTCTCGATGCTTCCATAGCTGACGCCCGCGAACAATCGTTCACGGCTAAAGAGCTGACCGTCGGCCGATCGTCCGAAAGCAGCCATTGATGACCACGCAGTGCGCATCCTGTCTGGATGTGGATGCGCGCTCAGCGCGGCAGTCAGGTACCACCCCCGAGGAATTGGCCGAGATTGCCGTTGCGCGCGCCAGACACCGGCACGCAGCCATCCGCTGTCATGCCGTACCAGATCTTGTTTATCGCGTTGGCCTGCGTCACCGTCACGTACGCGGACGACGTGTTGATGCCTCCGGCCGATACACAAAGCACGTTCGGCTCGGTGGTCGGATCGTAGGTGCAGGCGCCGGGTCCGGTATGTAGCCCCAGCGGCTATCACGACTACGCCGATGAGAAGCGAGACGCTTGGGCCGAACTCGGCAGCCGCATCGATGACATTCTCGCGAGCGGCATCGCATACAAAGCCAACATCCTCACCCAATGCGCGGAGAACCCCAGCTCGGTCGCGCGAAATGTCGCGCGATGCTTCCCGTGCGCCGCACTGAGATCCTTTCACGAACGATTCGTGGGTTCAGAAGCCGTAGCGCGCCAGAGATGCGGCTCTGCCGCGTGAGTACCGACAACGACTAGCGACGGTCGCGTGCTTAGCCAGCACTCGACAGATCCGCGAGTGCCTCGGAGAGCCCGCGGATGCCGAATCGAATCTGCTCGGTCGTCAGGCTCGCATAGCCGATGACAAGGCCTGCGGGCCTCATGCCGTGGTGCGGCATCGATCGAGCAAAGAGTCCCGACACGGTGTGCACGCCAACGCCTCGGCGGCGCGCCGCCTCGAGCAGGGCAGGCTCGGCCTTTGGAAGGAGCCGGGGGAACCAGACCACAACATGCAGGCCCGCGGCCGCGCCTTGCACCTGCGTGTCATCGGGCAGATGCCGAGCAATGGCCTCCAACAAGGCCGTGCGTCGACGTTCGTTCTCGCGTCTGATGCGCCGTACGTGTCGCTCGTAGGCGCCGCTTTCAATCAGCGAGGCCAGCACGCGCTGCTCGAGCAAGGGGGCATGGCGGTCGGTCAGACGCTTGGCCTGACGGAAGGCCGGGACCAGCGCAGACGGCAGCACCAGGTAACCGAGCCGCATCTGCGGCGAGAAGGCCTTGGAGAACGTGCCGACGTAGATCACGCGGCCCTCGGTGTCGATCGCCTGCAGTGCGTCGATCGGCCGTTGCCCGTAACGGAACTCGCCGTCGTAATCGTCTTCGATCACCCACGCTCGCTGCTGCCTGGCCCAGTTCAGCAACGCTTGCCGCCGTGCGATCGGCAGCGTTCCGCCAAGCGGGAACTGGTGGGATGGGGTCACGTAGGCTAGACGTACCCTGGCGTCGCGGGGCAAATGGTCGGTGTCGATGCCGTGCGCGTCTACCGGTGCGGGCAGCAGCCTGGCACCGGTCGCCTCGAAGCAGCGCCGCGCCATCAGGTAGCCCGGGTCCTCGAAGACGAAGGCATCGTCCGGATCCAGCAGCACCCGCGCGCACAGATCGATGGCCTGTTGCGAGCCATGGACGATGACGATCTGCTCGGCGTTGCAGCGCAAGCCGCGCGCGCGCCCCAGGTAGCCCTGCAGTGCGCGCCGAAGCGACAAGTCGCCCTCGGGCAGCGAGTAGTACAGCCGCTGCGGCGGATTCAGTAGCGCCGCGAGGTAGGCGCGCCGCCACGCCATGGCTGGAAAATCCCGCGTGGCGATCGCGCCGTAGAGGAAGTCGATCGGGGCCGGCTCGGCGGCAGGCAGCGCCGAGAGGACCATCTTCTCGACGCGGCGCCCGAAGCTCGAGAGCGGTGCAACGGGTCGGCCGTCGCGCTCGACGGCGGCCGGAACGCTCGGTGCCAGCGTGCTGGCCACGCACGCTGCGCGTCCGGCGGACGTGACCAGGAAACCTTCCGCCGCCAATTGCTCGTACACGGCTGTGACCGTGGTGCGCGACACACCGAGTTCGGCCGCCAGCGCGCGGGTTGAAGGCGCCCGCGCCCCGAGCGGCAGGGTTCCGTCGGCAATTTGGATTCGCAGCAGGTCATAGATCCGCCGGCCCGCTCCCGTGGCACCCGGGTGCCGGGACGAAGGAGGCGTTCGAGACTGGCCCATTGAAACTCCACAAGACTGGCACTTGCGATTGTGCCGGTGACCCGGGATAGTCCCAACCAGCCACAGTGACGAAAGGCTCCCGTCTCGCCATGTACATCCCGCCCCACTTTGCCGTTGCCGACCCGGCCGTGCTTCACCGGATCATCCGCGAGCATCCGCTCGGCGTGTTGGTGACACACGGAGGCGACAGCCTCGATGCTGACCACCTTCCGTTCGAGTTCGATCCCGGCGTTGGCCCGCACGGCACCTTGACCGCGCATGTGGCCCGCGGCAACACGGTGTGGCAGCGTTGCCCCATCGGCTCGTCGGTGATGGTGATCTTCCGAGGGGCCGAGGCCTACATCTCACCCAGCTGGTACCCGAGCAAGCACGAGTCGCACCGCCAGGTGCCGACCTGGAACTACGAGGTGGTCCATGCGCATGGCACGCTCACCGTGCGCGACGACGAGCGCTTCGTGCGCGGCCTGGTGGCGCGACTGACCAGACGGCACGAAGCCGCCGAGCCGAAGCCCTGGAAGATGTCCGACTCGGCACCGGAGTACATCGACGCGCAGTTGCGCAACATCGTCGGCATCGAGATCGCCATCACGTCGTTGGTGGGCAAGTCCAAGCTCAGCCAGAACAGGGAAGCGCGCGACCGGCTCGCTGCCGCCCAGGTCCTTGGCGAGCGGGGGCATGCCGAACTGGCGTTGCGGATGCGCAGCCCAGATTGACCGAGCGATCCTGTCCCTCCTCGCCCCATGTACACCGCCACCTTCACCTTCGCCAAGCGCGAGTTCGACGATGCGTTTCACGCGCTCGACCAGGTGATCGCGCAGATCGCCAAGTCCACGCCTGGCTACCTGGGCGAGGAGAGCTGGGAGAGCCCGGCCACGGGCTTGATCTGCAACGTCTACTACTGGGCGAGCCTCAACGCCCTGCAGCAGATCATCGAGCATCCGACGCATCTGGCAGCCAAGCAGAGACAAGGTCGGTGGCTCAATGGTTACCAGGTGACCATCGCCCACGTGCTGCGGAGCTATGGCGACGGCGGTGTCGCGCACCCGATGGCGACGCGCGAAGGCGGACTATCGACGCGGCAGATGCCGCCGTCAGCCGATCGTTGACAACGGGCTCATCGAGGGAATGAAGCATGGCGTGGGTGCTGTTGATGGTGGCTGGGCTGCTCGAAGTGGGGTGAGCCATCGGGCTCAAGTACACGCAAGGGTTCACGCGTCCGCGGCCCAGCGTCTTCACCCTTGCCGCCATGGTGCTCAGCGTCGTGCTGCTGGGCATTGCCATGAAGTCGCTGCCCGTGGGGGCTTCTTATGCCGTGTGGGTGGGCATAGGTGTTGTCGGCACCGCGATCCTCGGCATGCTGCTCTTGGGTGAGCCGGGAACTGCGGGACGGTTGATGAGCCTCGGCCTGATCGTCGCCGGAATCGTCGGGCTCAAGTTGGCGAGCGTGACCTGATGCGTTGCTCGGCGCATTCGACGAGTGTGCTTCCCCGGTCGTAACCACGAACTCCAATAGGACATGAACATGACTCAACATCCCACCGACCTGAACTTGGAATCGTGGCTTGTCACGGCCGGCCGGGCCTCGGAGCTTGGCGCTCCCCTGAACGTACCGCTGGTCCCGGCATCCAACTTCATCATTGGCCAGGGGCGCGACTATTCGCGCAACGACGGCACGCCGACCTGGGAGGCACTCGAGGAGATTCTGGGAGGACTGGAATCTGGCAGAGCGGTCACCTTTGCATCGGGCATGGCTGCGATCTCCGCCGTCTTTGATCAACTGCCTGCTGGTTCCAGTGTGGTGCTGCCCGATGACTGCTATCAAGGGGTCGCCGGGCTGGTCGCCGCGGGAGCTGAACGGGGCCGGTGGTCAGTTCAACGGGTTGCATTGGACGACACCGCCGGCTGGATCCAGGCCAGCAAAACCGCTGACCTGGTGTGGCTGGAGTCGCCTTCCAACCCGCTCCTCGGCGTCGCAGATCTGGAGGCCATATGCGCAGCGCCGCGCAAACCCGGCGCTATCGTGGCCGTGGACAACACGTTCGCGACGCCCTTGAATCAGCGCCCACTGGACTTCGGCGCAACGGTGGCATTGCAGTCGGCGACCAAGTTCATTGGCGGGCATTCTGACCTGCTGGCGGGTGTGGCGACGACGAAGGACGAGGCGTTCTGGCACGCCCTGAAGAAGTCGCGCGAGTTGACGGGCGCGACGCCGGGCACGCTGGAGTGCTTTCTGGCTGTTCGAGGTGCAAGAACCATGGCACTGCGCCTGCAGCGGGCACAGCAGTCGGCGATGGTCCTCGCTGAGCGGCTGGCCGCTCACCGTGCGGTTGAACTGGCCCGGTATCCGGGCTTGGCCTCACACCCGACACATGCAACGGCCAGGCGCGTGCTCAAGGGCTTCGGGACCATCATCTCGTTCGATGTGCGGGGTGGTGCGCCGGTCGCCGATGCTGTGTGCAGGAACGTCAGGCTGATCCGGCATGCCACCAGTTTGGGGGCAGTCGAATCGACGATGGAGCGCCGCGCCGCGATCCCGGGCCAAGGCCACCTGCCGCCATCGCTGCTGCGGCTGAGCGTCGGCATCGAAGATATCGACGATCTCTGGGCCGATCTCGACAGTGCTCTGCGCGCCGCTCTCACCTGACCAGAGGCCGCCACGAGGGCGACGAGTCTCATGGCAACCATGCGTGCTCGACCGAACGTCGCCGAAGACCACTTCGCTTCCATTGCACCACCTTGGTCGAGTAGGAGCCTTGGTCAACGCCTGCAAGGTCAAGCAGCGAAGCTCTCGGCAAGATGTAGAAGCGCCACGTCGTCCGTGCGCTTGCCGACAAACATGATCCCGGTCGGGAGACCATCCTGGCGGAAGCCGTTCGGAACCGAAATCGCCGGCAGCCCCAGGAAGGGCGCGAAGTTGGTGTAGGCCCGCAAGCTCGTCGAGCCCCACCCGGGATCGCGATTCACTGCCCCTCGGGTGTGGATCGTTGGCGCGGCGGGGATGCAGAGAAAGTCGACGTGCGACCAGGTTTCCCGTTCGGTCTGGCGCTCCAGCGCCTTCAGTCGATGCAACATTGTGAAGGCGTCGACAGCAGAGAAATCAGCCGCCTTGACGATGGCGTCACGCACGACGGCGGTGTAGGTGGCGTTGGAATGCGTGCTGATGAACTCCCCTAGTACGGCGGTCCGCTCGGACATCGACGGCCCGAAGTAGGTCATGTCCGAGATCTCCTTGAAGGGCGCGTAGTCGATGGTGACCGTGGCGTAGCCAAGCGCCTGCAACTGCGCGACGCCGTGTTCATAGGCTGCCCTGGCGTAGCCGTCGCCCAGGAAGTAGTCCCCTTGAGAATCAAGGGCGCCGAAGACGGGGGCCGCCACCGGTACCGATCTCGATGCCAACTCGATCGAGTACGGATCATCTTCGTCATAGCCCCCGGCCACGGCGAGCCACGGCGGACATCGTCTGTGCAGTTGCCAGCGAGACGGTGTCGAGCGACCGGGCGCAGGGCACCACACCCGAGGCGCTCAGCAAGCCGCTCGACGGGCGGTAGCCAACGACGTTGTTGAAGCCTGCTGGATTGCGTCCCGATCCAGCCGTATCGGTGCCGAGCGAGAAGTTGACGATGCTGCAGGCCACGGCAACCGCGGAGCCGTAGCTCGATCCGCCCGAGACGTGATCCGCGCTGTACGGGTTGACCGGGCTGCCATAGACCGAGCGCATGCCCGTCAGGCCGGTCGCGAACTGGTCCAGGTTGCACCTTCCGACGAGCACGGCCCCCGCTGCGAGCAAGCGCTCCACGACGAAGGCCGTCTTGGCGGGCGTGTAGGCGAACTCGGGGCAACCAGCAGTCGTCGGCATGCCCGCGACGTCGATGTTGTCCTTCACTGCGAATGGCACGCCGTACAACGGCAGTGCTGCGCGGGCCTCCGGCGGCAGCGCGGCCAGCTCCTCTGCACGCCGCCTAAGCGCCTCGGGCGAGACGGTAGAGATGAAGATCGGATTGGCCTTGTGGTGCTCGATCCGATGCAATACCTCATCAGCGATCGTCAGCGGGTGCAGTTCCCCGGTTGCAGCCTTCCGGACTAAGACGCGGATAGTGGGTGCTAGGCTTTGATTCATGGCGGATTTCGTAGGCGTAAGGACGAAGGACATCGCACCGGCGCACAGCGCGGTGGCTCAAAGATGGCACCGGCGGGCGCTCTTGGGACTAGGAAGGTGAAAGCGCGCGGCTGTGCAGCACTCCAACCACCGTGCCAAGCGACAGCCAGAGCACCGCGGTGGTTGCAAACGAGGAGATCGCGAAGGCAGACGCCAGCTTGCCGGCGATCGACGCGAGGCGAGATATGGCCGGCGTGGCTCGGGTCAGTTTCTATGGACGCGACACGGGTGCGACGGGAAGATCAGACCGAACACATCTTGTTCGCGCATCCATTGGGCTGTTTTCCCTCGTTGAACCGCCGTCGCGCTGTCCTGTCCTGCGGGATTGCGGCCGGCCTATTGGCGCGCGTTATCGTCGTCGCGCAGCCGACCTACCCTTCTCGCCTCGTCAAGCTGGTGGTGGCAGCGCCACCCGGAGGCCCTTCGGACCTTGTCGCACGCTCACTTGCCAACGGGATGAGCGCGGCGCTTGGCCGCCCCGTGATCGTGGAGAACCGTCCAGGCGCAAGCGGAGCAATCGCGGCTGTATCGGTGGCGCGCGCCGCGCCTGACGGCCATACGCTCATGTTGTCTTGGATCGGCAATGCGACGGGACAAACGCTGCTGCGCAATCCGGGTTTCGACATCAACCGCGATTTCATTCACGTCACGCAGATCGTCTCTGGATTCAACGTCCTCATCGCGGACCCCTCCGCAGGTTTTCGTTCGCTGTCGGACCTGATCGTTGCCGCCAGGCACGACCCCGCAAGCATCGCCTATGCGAGCGCCGGCAACGGAAGCTCCGGCCATGTTGCAATGGAGATGCTCAAGCAGCGCGCGGGCATCGTCATTCGGCACGTTCCGTATCGCGGCGGCGCGCCCGCCCTGACGGATCTGCTATCGGGCCAGATCCCGCTGATGTTCATCAATCAGGACGCCGCACTGCCCTTGGTGCGGACGGCGCGTGTCGTTGCACTTGCGATCACCAGTGCGCGCCGCAATGCGCTCTTCCCAGAAGTTCCTACAGTCGCAGAGTCCGGGTTTCCCGGCTTCGAGGCAACCACCTGGGTCGGCTTGTCGGCGCCGCGAGGAACACCGACCGAGATCGTGACGGCCATCTACAGGGCCGCCATGACGGCAATCAACGGGCCGATGGCGGCACAGCAACAAGCCATCGGCGCCGAAGTGGTGGCGTCTTCACCGGCGCAATACGAAGCCTTCGTTCGCACCGAGACCGCGAAGTGGGCGCGTGTGATCAAGACTGCAGGCATCCACGCCGACGGATGATCGAAGCCACCTTGGCGTGGGATGTCGTTCTCCTCGCACCGGCCTGCGTGCGCGCGACTGCTCTCACTTGCAGTTGTAGCTCGCCGTGGCGGTAACCGGGCCGATACCGGCGTAGGTCGCCTTCTGGGGGTACACGCACAGTGGCATCGTCACGCTGCTGTCGGACGAACTGACGTCGACGCGCGTCGGTGCGATGCCTTTCTCGACCCAGTCCCGCAACGCGTTGAATAGCTCGTCGCGCCCACTCACGGGCTGCGGCAGCGGCACCTTGGTGGCGCTGAGCGGCACGTTGGTGTTCGGATCGATGGACCCGATGATCCCGAACGAGCTGTCGTGCGCGAGGCCGGGGATCAAGAGCAGCCGGTCGAACTTCTGCACTTCGCTGTTGCCCCCCATGGCGGCAGAGACTCGCGTGAAGTAGTTGATCGACCCCTGCGGCATGATCTTGTCGTCGGCCAGCCCATGGTAGGACAGTATCCTGACCCCAGCATCGCGCACGCCGCTCAAGTCCGGGTTGTCGGTGTTGATGTTGCTGAAGTACGGTTGCAGCGCAACGCCTTGGGCGAACGCGGTCGCGAGACCAGCGTAGTCGAGCACCTTCCACTTGCTGGCGCCGTTGCCGGTCGCGTTGACGAACGCAGGGCCCGCGTAGGTCGGATCCTGCAATTCCAGTGCGACCTGGTCAGTTGCGATCGGGAACGGGTTCGTGGCAGCGAGCGAGAGGCCGAGGTTGGTGCCGCGAGTCAGGCCCCACCATAGATGGTCGGCACTGCCGAGCAACGGGCTGCCGCCGTTGTCGGCCAACGGATCCGGCGTGCTGCCGTTGGCGGTCTGCCCATACCAAATCTGGTTGATCACACGTGCCTCGGCCAGGCTCAGGCACGACGCATTCCCGCTCGCTCCGGTCACGCCATTGCCGGCCACGCCGTTGCACAGCACGCCGGCGTCCTTGCTTGGATCGTAGCGGCACTGAAGCGGATCAAGCAGGAAGCCCAACCCTTGCGTGTCGCACGCCTTCACCGCCGCGCCGCTGGCGAAGTTGAGCTTGGCACCGACGATCGGAGCGCCGAGCTCGCGCTGCATCGCGACCTGCGGATAGAGCTCGGCAGTGATGAACTTGCTCCAGTTGAACGCGGGCGCACCGGCCAAGATGCCGTCGAAGTCCTTCGGATACTTCTGCGCGATCTTGTAGCCCTGGCGGCCGCCGGTCGAAAAGCCATCCCAGTACGCCCGGTCCTGAGCCACGCCGTAGTAGGCCTTGGCGAGCAACTTCGTCTTGTCGGCCAGCTCATGCATGCTGCGTTCGGCAAAGTCCTGCCACAGCACGGTGTTGATGCTCCCGTCCGGGTTCATTGCGAACGAGCCGTTGTTCAGCAGCGCGTGTCCGTGATCCGACGCGCTGAATATGTAGCCCTTCCTGAGCGCCGGAAAGAAGATGGCGCGCGAGCCGATCTGCGTGACATCCGCATGCGTCCCGCCGGCCCAGCCGCCACTGCCGAACACGCGAATGATTTTGTTCCACGATGCCGCCGCCGGGAGCCAGACTTCGATGCCGATGCCTGCCGACGTGGATGGCGCGCCCACGGGCCCTGGATTGCCCGGTCCGACGAGCAACTTGACCAGGCAGACATCCACCGGCGCGACGGGCGGCGGCGGCGTCGCCGGTGTTCCCGACAACGCGACCGGGTCGCCGGCCTTGTAGGCCTTGACCAGCGTGACGGTCGTGTTCGCATCGGGCGCGAAGGCGGTCTTCATGCTGTCATCGCAGGTGAGCAGCGCGGCTGCGGCAGGTGCCGGCGCGGAGACAGCCGGACTCGTCGAGTCGTCGCCACCACCGCAGGCGGCCAGCGGCGCGGTCAGGAGAAGCAGAAGGTGTAGGGCGCCGCGGCGCGCCCCAGAACGAAGTTCGTCCATGATTTGTCTCCGATTGTTCTGAGAATGGGTGTTGCCATCCTCATCGGAGTAGACATCGAGGACCAATGAAATCGGCGGTCTAGGTATTAGACTTACCAATACGTCCGAGAACGCATGGGACCATGCCACCCACCGCCTCTACCCTGCTCAACCGACTACTGGCGCGCGGCAAGTTTCGCCATATCCAGGTCCTGCTGAAGCTCGCAGAGCTCGGCAGCGTGCAGCGTGCGGCCGATGCCATCGGGATGACGCAGTCGTCGGCGACACAGGCGCTCGCCTACATCGAACAGCTGCTGGAGGCGCAGCTGTTCCACCGCCATGCCCGTGGGGTCCGCCCGACGCCCGCCTGCATCGACCTGCTGCCCGTGGCTCGCCAGATCATGCAGGGCATGACCGAGGGCGCGGAGATGATCGCGGCACGCCACCGTCATGGCCAGGGCGTGGTCCGTCTGGTCGCATCGGCCTCGGCGATCAATGGCATGCTGGTGAACGCGTTGACCCAGTTCAACAAACGCGTTCCCTCCGTGCAGGTTCATATGCGCGAAGCTGAAGGCGAGGATCAGTTGCTCGCGGTCGCTCGCGGCGAAGCTGATCTGGTCGCCTGTCGACAACCCTCGGTCGTCCCCGAGGGATGGCAGTTCATGCCGCTGATGGACGACGAGGTGGTGGTGGTGTGCGCAGCAGACCATCCGCTGGCGCGCCGCCGACGGGTTGACGACGCGGAATTGGCGCAACAGCTGTGGGTCATGGCGCCTGCGGGCGCGATGACACGTGAACGCTTTGACGAATTCGCGGCAGGATTGGCGAAGACGCCGCGAACGCATCCGCTCGTCACGCGGAATCTAACCCTGCTGGTACACCTCATGCAGCAGCGAGAGGCGTTGAGCATGCTGCCGCTGAGCTTTGTGCGTCACCTCATCGAAGGCCATGAGCTCGCACAGGTCAAGACCTGCGAGGCACTGCCGATGCTTCCGCTTGGACTGTTGCAACCCACGATCGAGATGAACGACGCGATGTCCCGGCTGTCCAGCTTTCTGGTGCACGCTTTGGCGCGCGATAGGCATAAAAGGCGAGCGGAGATAACCATCTGAACGCTTGCGCAGGCTGCCGCGTAGGAGGTGTCCACGGGGTGGAGTGCAACCCTCCAAAGTTCGCCGAGCCAATGCGTTGGGAAGGCGGCGTTGTCCACACGACGCCCAGACATGGCGATCACCGTGCGAATGCCGGCGCAGACTGCTGCGCTGAGGCGGTGGACTATGCGGTCAAACCGCGTATGACTCGCTCCGGACGCTGCCCCACGAACGCATCTTGCAGCAAGCGCAGAATTAGACCTTGCCGCCCGGCCCCGATCTCGTGCGGGTTCCAATAGCGGTTCGCAACGGCCATCCCGGCGGCTCGCTCCAGGTCGGCGTCGCGCGCGACGGTGTCCCTCAGCGCGACGGGGGCGACGTTGTCGCGCACCATCTCGTACAACCCCGCTTCAAGGCCGCGGCCAAGTCCGTCCCGACCGGCAAGTCTCAATGACTGTGCGGCGGCGCCAGCGGCAGCTCGAGCACGAATTCAGCGCCGCCCTGCACAGGGTTGTAGGCGCTGAGCCGCCCGCCGTGCTGCTCGACGATGCCGTAGCTGATCGACAGCCCGAGCCCGGTGCCCTTGCCCACCGGCTTGGTCGTGAAGAACGGTTCGAAGATGCGCGACAGGTGCTCCGGCAGGATGCCCGGGCCGTTGTCGCGCAGGCGCATGCGCACCAGCGCGGCGTCGCGCTCAAGCGTGAGCCAGAGCTGCGGGTGGCTCGCGGCCGGCCGTGAGGCCGCATCGACCGCGTTCTGCAACAGGTTCATCAACACCTGCTGCAGCTGCCCCGCACTGCCGATCACGACGCACGGCGGGCCGCGCCGCCAGTGCATCTCGAAGCCGGCGCCGGTGCCCTTGCGGACCCAATGGATCGCCCGTTCGATGACCTCGTTCAGATCGACGGGCGTGCGCGCCTCGGGGTCCATCGCCGAGAAGCGCTTCAGACCGCCGACGATGTCGGCGGTGCGTTGCGCGCCTTCGAGCGTGCCTTCGATCAGCGACGGCAGGTCGCCGAGCAGGTGCTCGATGCGCAGGCTCGTGCGCAGCGCCTGCAGCGCCTCTTCGCTCTGGCCCTCGTGGACGGCAGCGAGGTACTGGCGCAGCCGCTCGCTGTAGCGCGCCAGCGCGTGGACGTTGCCGAGCACGAAGCTGATCGGATTGTTCAGCTCGTGCGCGACGCCGGCCACCAGTCGGCCGAGCGAGGCCATCTTCTCGGAATGCAGCAGCTGCTGCTGCGCGAGCTTGAGCGACTCGTGCGCCGCGCGCAGCTCGTGGTAAGCACGCTTGATTTCGGCGGTGGGCCGGCCGACCAACACGGTGCCGACGCGCCGGCCGGTCGCCGCGATGCGCGGCGTGCAGTTCACGTCGACCGGCACGCTCTGGCGTTGCGCATCGGTGAGCTGCAATTCGATCGCTTCGCCGCTGCGCGATGGCTTGCTGCGGCCGAGCACCGCACGCACGCGATCGGCGCTGGGCGCATCGGCGAGCAGCTCGTAGAACGAGGTGCCGCGCAGTTCGTCGTCGCTGCGGCCGACGAGCTCGCACAGCGCGGCATTGGTCTCTTCGATACGGCCGTGCTCGTCGCAGACCACGAGCACGTCCGACATCGCCGACAGCACGCTGAAGATGAACTGCTGCGATTGCTCGAGCTCGATGTTCTTCTGCTCGAGCTGGATCTCGTCGTGCACCAGCTGCGAGTAGACCTCGTCCATCTTCTGGATGACGTCGAGCCAGGTCGATTCGTCGACCCCTTCGATCGGCCCGGTCGGCACCAGGCTCTCCAGGCTGCGGCCCGGTGGCTTGGGCGGGCGATCGTTGTCGGCCACGGTCGTGCTCAGTGCACCGTGCAGACCATGCACGGGTCGAACGAGCGCACGACATGCTGGACCGCGACCGGCGTGGTCTCGCCCTCGCGCACCGGCGTGCCGACCAGCGCCTGCTCGAGCGCGCCGGGCGTGCCGGCGCTGTCGCGCGGCGAGAAGTTCCAGGTCGTCGGCGCGACGATCTGGTAGCTGACGATCCGCCCGCGCTCGGTCTGCACCCAGTGCCCGAGGCTGCCGCGCGCTGCCTCGCTCAGGCCCACGCCGGCGCCTTCGTCCGGCAACGCAGCGGTGGCGCAGTACGGGTCGTTGACGACGAGCTGCTGCAGCCACTGCTCCATGCGCGGCACGACCAGCGCCAGTTCGAGCAGGCGTGCCAGCACGCGCGTGTAGACGGTGCCGCCGTGACGCGCGACCGCGTCGCGCACGAGCGGATGGGCCGCGGCGAGCTGGCGTGCGATCGCGCCGGTCTCGACCACCTCGCCGGCCAGGCGCGGCGCCTTGCTCCAGGTGTAGGCGCCGGGCTTGTCCGGGTCGGGCCGGGTCACGCCGGTGGCCGGGTGGCGCGGGCCGCCGGCATCGCTGAGCCAGGCGTGTGTCGCGTCCTCGCGGATCGCCGCGGCGTCGAGCGGGCACAGCGCATTCGATACCGCGTGCCAGACGCCGGGCGCGAACGCGTGCCCGCCGCCGGGCTGCGGATAGGCGCCGTAGCTGAGGTAGCGGCCGGGCCCGGGGCCGAGCGCGGCGAGGCCCGCATCGCGGGCGATCGTCAGGAACAGGCGGAAGTCGCCGCGCGTCGGATCCTGCGCGTGCCAGGCTTGGAGTTCGGCCTCGCTGCGCAGCGCGCCGACCGCCTCGAGCTTCGCGGCGAACAGCTCGCGCTCGAGAAAGCCGCGAAATTCGCGCACGCGCGCCAGCAGGCGCGTGCGCTCCGAGGCCTCGACCGGCCGCGTCGAGCCGCCGGGCTCGAGGCTTTGCGTGTGCGGCCACTTGCCGGCGAGCGTGCCCAGCAGCTCGAACCAGCGCTGGCGCGCCGCGATCGCCGCGCGCACCTGCTCGCCGGTCTGCGGCGCGAAGCGCCGTTGCGCCTCGGCGTGCCACGCCCGCGCGGCATAGACCGGGCGCGTGAAGTCGGGCATGAAGAACAGGTAGAAGTGCGTCAGGTGGTCGGCCAGGTTCTCGGTCGCCAGGATCACGTTGGTGACATGCTGGCCGTTCGGCGGCATCTCGATCCCGCCGAGGTCGGCCAGTGCGCGCGCCGACGCGACCGATTGCGAGACCGAGCAGATGCCGCAGATGCGCGGCACGATCACCAGCGCGTCGTGCGGCGCCTTGCCGTTCAGGATCTGCTCGAAGCCGCGGTACATCGGCGCGTTGACGTGGGCCGACCCGACGCGGCCGTCGGCGATCTCGAGCGTCACCTCGAGGTCGCCTTCGACGCGATTGAACGGCCCGACCAGCAGACGCGTCATGGCCGCCACATCGCTTGATCCATCACTTGATCCGCGTCTTGCGCGCGGCCGGCGCGACGACCACGTGATCGGCCGTCGCGTTGAGCTTCACGCGCCGCGGCGTCGCCGACTTCGACAGCGACGCGAGCGCGACGAACCAGGCCTTCGGCATGTCGGTCGGCAGGCCGATCGGAATGCCGGCGATCTTCGGTGTTCGATGGAACGGATGCCCGGGCTCCTGGAAGCCCGGCTCGGTGCAGCTGATGCAGGCGTATCCGCCGCGCGTGCAGGAACCCTCGCCGTTCCAGAGCCGCGTGTTGCAGTCGGCATGCGCCTGCGTGCCCTTGCACCCCATGTGCTCCATCATGCAGCCGAGGTCGGAGGGCTTCTCGGCGCTGGCCTTGAACTCGTAGTACTCGTTGCGCGTGCAGCCGTGGTGCACCAGCTGGTCGGCGTAGAAGCGCGGGCGGGCCAGCGTGTCGAGGTCGGCCGGATGCATCGTGTCGGCGGCGAGCGCCATCAGCGTGTCGGTGACCCAGCCGGGGTGCGTCGGGCAGCCGGCGACATTGATCACCGGCAGACCGCTGCCCGAACGGAATGCGGCGCCCAGCAGGCCGCCGGGGCGATCATCGTCGTACTGCAGGCCGCAGGCATCGGTCGGGTTTTCGCCGCCCGCGGTGATGCCGCCCCAGGCCGCACAGCTGCCGATCGCGACGACGTGGCGCGCCTTCGCGGCCAGGCGCCGCACCCACTCGATCATCGGCAGCCCGGTGCCGGCGAGCACATGGAAGCGGCCCGTGCCGTTCGGCCCGCGCAGCAGCGAGCCCTCGACGCACAGCGCATCGACGCGCAGCGTGCCGTCGAGCACGGCAGCCAGCATCTCGGCCACCTCGCTCCCGCTCGCGAGAGACAGCGACGGATGCCACAGCAGGTTGATGCCGGCGTCTCGAAGCTGGCCGTGGAAGTCGGTCGTGTCAGCGCACAGCAGCGACATGCTGCAGCCGCCGCAGCCGCCCGATTGCAGCCACAGCACGTTCAGCGCCGAACCGGTGTCTTCGATCGCGTCCATCGCGTCACCCTTCGAGTCCGAAGCGCTGCATCTTGCCGCGCAGCCCGACACGCGACAGCCCGAGCTCCTTGGCCGCGCGCGTCTTGTTCCAGCGGTGGCGCAGCAGCGTCTCGCGCAGCACCATGGCCTCGATCACGTCGAGCCGCTCGCCGAGCGTGCCGCTGGCAGGGAGCGGCGCGGCGTGCCCGTTCAGCGCGGCCGAGCGGCCGGCCTGGCCGTGCAGCACGCGTTTCGAGAACGCCTGCGCCTCGACCCGATCGCCCTCGCCGAGCGCGATCGCGCGCGCCAGCTCGTTGCGCAGCTCGCGCACGTTGCCGGGCCACGGGTAACCCATCAGGCAGGCCATCGCTTCGTCGCTGATCGTGATGCCGCTGCGGCCGAGCTCTTGGCCGACCTCGCCGAGCAGGCGCAAGACGATCGGCCCGATGTCGCCCGGGCGCTCGCGCAGCGGCGGCACCGTCAGCGCGACGCCGGCGATGCGGTAATAGAGGTCTTCGCGGAACAGCCCCTCGCGCACGCGCTGCTCGAGGTCGCGATGCGTCGCGGCGATCACGCGCACGTCGACCGGCACCGGGCGCGCGCCGCCGACCGGCCGGACCTCGCCCTCCTGCAGCACGCGCAGCAGCCGCACCTGGAATGCCGCCGAGGTCTCGCCGATCTCGTCGAGGAAGACCGTGCCGCGATGCGCGCGCTGGAACAGCCCCGGATGATCTTCGTACGCGCCGGTGAACGAGCCGCGCTTGTGGCCGAACAGTTCCGACTCGAGCAGCGTGTCGGGGATCGCCGCGCAGTTCTCGACCACGAACGGGGCACCCGCGCGCGGGCTCGCGTAGTGCATCGCACGCGCCAGCAGCTCCTTGCCGCTGCCGGACTCGCCGAGCACCAGCACGCTCAGGTCGTAGCGCGCGACGCGCGCGGCCATCTCGCAGACGCCGTCGAGCGGGCTGCCCGGCGCGCGCTCGATGCGGTCGAAGTCGAACACCCGGCGCGCCCGATCGAGCTTGTGCGCCGCGCGCTGACGCAGCACCGGCGTGCTGGTGCGCAGCTCGACGTCGAGGCGGTTCATCTCGCGCTGCAGCGTTTGCGCCTCGGCGGCGGTGCGCACGGTGCCGAGCAGGTGATCGGGCGCCCAGGGCTTCAGGATGTACTGGTAGATGCCGGCGTCGTTGATGCCGGCGATGATGTCTTCGGAGTCGGTGTAGCCCGAGATCACGATGCGCACCGTGTCGGGCCAGCGCTCGCGCACCTCCTTCAGGAACACGACGCCGGTCAGGCCCGGCATGCGCTGGTCGCACAGGATCACGCTGACCTCGTGGCGTTCGAGCTGGGCGCGCGCTTCGTCGGCGTTGCTCGCGGTGAGCACCGCGAAGTCTTCGTCGAGCGTGCGGCGGATCGCGTCCTGCGAACGGACCTCGTCGTCGACGACGAGCACGCGCGGCAGCTCGAGCACGGCACTCATGGCCCTCTCGACCCGTCGTCGACGCGAAAGCCCGGCTCGCGGTGCAGCGCGAGGTGGCGCGGCGTGAACGCATGCGGCAGCTTGTGGACGAAGTGGTAGCGCGCCACGTGGTAGCTCGGGTCGAAGCCGTAGAAATTGCGGTGCATGCGGGTGAGTTCGTCGTTGCGGTGCTCGGCCAGCGGACGCCGCGCCTGGTCGGCGATGCGAGCGGCCTGCTTGCGTGCGATCCGCTCCGGCAGATTGTGCGTCAGCGCCAGCGCCAGCGCGTCGGTGATCGCCCCGAGCTCGAAGCGATCCGGGCTCATGTCGACGCAGCGATCGATCAGGTTCATGCGCCGGGCCGCGCTGGCCGACAGCGGCAGGCGGCGCTGCATCAGCGAGCGCGCACCCTCGGGGCCGAGCCGGCGCGGCAGCAGGTAGGTCCAGTATTCCGAACCGTAGAGGTTGCCCATGTTCTTGTAGTGCGGGTTCAGCACGACGCCGCGATGCGCCCACACCTCGTCGGCCGCGAGCGCGAGGAACGCACCGCCCGCGCCGGCGTTGCCGCGCAGCACGGCGACCGTGAGCCGCTCGGTCATCGTGATCAGTTCGAGCACGACATCGTTCATCGCGTTGATGTTGCGCCACGACTCGTCGGCCGCGCTGTCGCCGGCGCGGTGCGCCGCGGCCTCGATGCAGTTCAGGTGGATGCCGTTGCTGAAGAAGTCGCGCCCGCCGAGCAGGAGCAGCACGCAGGTGTCGCGCTGCCCGACCTCGCGCAGCGCCGCGAGCAGGCGCCGGCACTGCGCGGTCGACATCGCGCCGTTGTGGAAGTCGAACGACAGACAGCCGACGCGCGCGCCCGCCGGGCCGATCTCGCGGTAGCGCAGTTCGCCCCATTCGTCGTCGGATCGTTCGAGCGGCGCCGGCCGGTCGGGCAGCGCGGCGGCCTGTTCCGCGAATGCGAGCGCGGCCGGCAGCTTGAACGCTGCACCGTCGCCGCAGGCCGCGGCAGTGCGCGCCTGGCCGATCCACACGGCGCCGTCGGCGGTGCGCCGCAACAGTGCGCCGTCGCGCCGAGCGATCACGTCGCCGGGTGCCGCAGGCGGCAGCGACGCGACGACGGCCGCGGTCGCCGCGTGGCCGTCGCCGAGGTGGCAGGGTTGGCCGAACAGCGCGTCGGCGACGCCCGGCTGGCCATCGGCGCTGCGCAGCTTCGCGAGCACGCGCGAGGTGGTGTCGCGCTGCCAGTCGATGCGGCGCGCGGATTGCGCCATCGCCGCACGCCATGCCTGCGCAACTGGCGGCAGCGGCGCCGCAGCGACCGCGCGAAGCTCGCCGCCCTCGGCGTAGCGCGCCACCGCACGCAGCGTCGCTGCGACCGCCGCTTCGGTCACCTCGCGGCGATACAGGCTGCCCTTGGCGGCCTCGCGCATCTCGAACGCGCCGTGATCGCAGACCGGGCCGGCGTCGAACTCGCCATCGGCCTGCAGGACCGTGACGCCCCACTGCGCGGCGCCGTCGAGCACGGCCCAGTCGAGCGCGGCCGGCCCGCGGTCGCCGGGCGGGCCCGGGTGCACGACCAGGCAGACGGTGCCGCGCCAGACCGAGTCCGGAATGCGCCGCTTCAGGAACGGCGCGATCAGCAACTGCGGCCTGAACATGGCGACCGCCTCTTCGGTCACGCGATCGGCGATGTCGAGCTCGACCGAGACGCGGTGGCCGAGCGCGCCGAGCTCGACGAACAGGCGCTGCGTCAGGCTGTTGAAGCTGTGGCACAGCAACAGGATTCGCAGCGGCGCCGGCAAAGCCTGTGCGTTCACCGCCGGGCCTTCTCAGCAGATGCGCGGCAGCTGCTCGCCGCTGAGCCAGTCGACAACGCGGCAGCCGCCGAAGCGCGTTTCCATCTGGACAAAGTGGTGCGGGTCTTCGGTGACGCTGCCGATGCGAACCGCGCGGCCGCCGAGCGGGTGCGCGCGCATCGCGGCGAGCACCGCCGCGGCGTGCTCGGGTGCGCAGACGGCGACCAGCTTGCCTTCGTTCGCGACGTACAGCGGATCGAGGCCGAGCAGCTCGCAGGCCGCGTCGACCTGCGGCAGCACGGGAATGGCGGCCTCGTCGAGCCTCATGCCGACACCGGACTGGCGCGAGATCTCGTTCAGCGTGGTCGCGAGGCCGCCGCGCGTCGGATCGCGCAGCACGCGCACCGCACCGGGCGCTGCGTCGAGCATCGCGGCCACCAGCGTGTGCAGCGCCGCGCTGTCGGATTCGATCGTGGTCTCGAACTCGAGCGACTCGCGCTTCGAGAGCACCGCGACACCATGCTCGCCGATCGTGCCCGAGAGCAGCACCGCGTCGCCGGGCCGCGCGTTCGCGCCGCCGATGTCCACGCCGCGCGGCACGACGCCGATGCCGGTCGTGCTGATGAACACGCCGTCGCCCTTGCCCTTCTCGACGACCTTGGTGTCGCCGGTGACGATGGGCACGCCGGCCGCACGCGAGGCCGCAGCCATCGACTCGACGATGCGCTTCAGCTCCGCGAGCGGGAAGCCCTCTTCGATGATGAAGCTCGCCGCCAGGTACAACGGCCGCGCGCCGCACATCGCGACATCGTTGACGGTGCCGTGCACGCTCAGGCTGCCGACGTCGCCTCCGGGGAAGAACAGCGGCGAGACCACATGGCCGTCGGTCGCCATGACGAGACGATGCCCCGCCGGCACCTCGAACGCGGCGCCGTCGTTGCCCTGGCGCAGGCCCTCGCTGTCGAACGCCGCGATGAACAGCTCCTCGATCAGCTGCGCCGCGGCGCGCCCGCCGGCGCCGTGGCCCATGTCGATGCGGCCGTTGCGGATGTCGAGCGGACGCAGATAGTTCTTGCGCGCGGTGGTCATGCGGCCACCTCCACCACCCTCGCGCCAGCGGTACGCGCATTGCGGTCGATGGCTCGGCCCCATTGCGCTGGTCGATCCCCGCGAACGGGGCCCCTCGCCCTTCGCTTCATGCGGCCACCTCCACCCGCACCGGGATGTCGCGGAAGCGCCCGTACGAGTAGTGCGCCGCGCAGGCGCCTTCGGACGAGACCATGCACGAGCCGACCGGGTTCTCGGGCGTGCACACGGTGCCGAAGATCTTGCAGTCGGTCGGCTTCTTGACGCCGCGCAGGATCGCGCCGCATTCGCAGGCCTTGTTGTCGGCGACCGGCCGGTAGCCCAGGCCGAAGCGGCGCTCGGCATCGAACGACGCGAACCCGGGCCGGATCTTCAGCGCGCTGTACGGCACCTCGCCGAGGCCGCGCCACTCGAAGCTCGGGCGCAGCTCGAAGACGTCGGCCACCAGCGCCTGCGCGGTCAGGTTGCCCTCGGCGGTGACGGCGCGGATGAACTCGTTCTCAACCTCGTAGCGACCCTCGTTGACCTGGCGCACGAGCATCAGCACCGCCTGCATCACATCCAGCGGCTCGAAGCCGGCGATCACGACCGGCTGGCGGTACTCCTGCGCGAAGTGGTCATAGGGCGCCGAGCCGATCACGATGCTGACGTGCGCCGGGCCGACGAAGCCATCGATCGGCACGGTGCCGTACTGCCGGACTTCGGAGCTCTCGAGGATGTGCGTGATGGCCGACGGCGTCAGCACGTGGCAGCACAGCACGCTGAAGTTGGTCAGGCCCTCGCGGTGCGCGGTGCGGATCGCGAGCGCGGTCGGTGGCGTGGTGGTCTCGAAGCCGATCGCGAAGAACACCACATCGCGTTGCGGATTCTGGCGCGCGATGTGCAGCGCGTCGGTAGCGGAATAGACCATGCGGATGTCGCCGCCGCGGGCCTTCGCGCGCACCAGCGAAAGGCTCCCGGACGCCGGCACGCGCATCGTGTCGCCGTAGGTGCAGACGATCGCGCCGTGCTCGAGCGCGAGCTTGATCGCCAGGTCGATGCGGCCGATCGGCAGCACGCAGACCGGGCAGCCCGGGCCGTGGATCATGCGCACGTTGTCGGGCAGCAGCTCGGTGATGCCGTAGCGCGAGATCGCGTGCGTGTGGCCGCCGCAGAACTCCATGAAGCTGTACCGGCGTTCGGGGGTGGCCTCGACGCGCAGGCGCGCCGCGATCTTCTGCGCTACGGCGCCGTCGCGGAACTCATCGATGTACTTCATGGCCGGGCCTCCAGCGCCGGCGTCGCGCCGGCGAGTTCACCGAACATCGCGAGCGTGCGCCGCGCTTCCTCGGGATCGATCTGCCCGATCGCGTGACCGACGTGGACGATGACGTAGTCGCCGACGACCGCTCCCGGAACGAGCGCGATCGACACCTGCTTGCGGATGCCCCCGAGATCGACGACGGCCTGCTCGGCATCGAGCAGCTCGATCAGGCGGGCGGGAATGGCTAGGCACATGAGGGGCTTTCGTTGGAGGCGTAGGTGGGTGTCGGCTGCCGTGCCGCGACCCAGGCTTGGCCGAGGGCAAGCCCGGCGTCGCCGCAGGCGTGGCGCTGCGGACGCAGCACGCGCAGGCCGCGGCCCTGCAGGTGACGCGTGACGCGATCGGTCAGCACAGCGTTGGTGAAGCAGCCGCCCCCCAGACACACGGTGTCGATGTCGGACCGGTGCGCGGCGGCCGTGGCCCAGTCGGCCAGCGCCGATGCCAGTGCGGCGTGAAACCAGGCGGCGGCTTCGTCGACCGCCGTGGGGGGCGTGTCGAACAGCCGGCCGAGCAGCGGCGCCAGGTCCAGAACACCGTGCACATCGATCTGCGTGATGTCGAGATCCACTGGCTCGGGCGCAGCAGCAAGCCCGCGTGTAGCGCACTGCTCCAGCGCGATTGCCGCCTCGGCCTCGTGCGCTTGTGTGATGTTCAGACCGAGCGCAGCGGCGGCCGCATCGAACCAGCGGCCGGTGCTGCTGGTGGGCGGGCAGTTCAGACCGCGGTCCAGCATCCGGCGCACACCACGGGCGGCTGTCGCGCCGACGATGGCGCCGAAGCGCGGCTCGATCTCGTCGCCGCGGCCCATCGCGTGCAGCGCCGATGCGGCCATGCGCCAGGGTTCGCGCGCCGCCTTGTCGGCGCCGGGCAGGCCCAGGTGGCGCAGGTGGCCGAGGCGCTCCCACTGGCGCTCGCCGACCCGGAGCAGCTCGCCGCCCCAGGCCGTGCCGTCGGTGCCCAGGCCGACCCCGTCGAGCGCGAGGCCGATCACCGGCTTGTACAGCCCGTGCTCGGCCATCACCGCGGCGACGTGGGCATGGTGGTGCTGAACGCCGATGGCCGGCACGCCGAGTTCGGCGGCGAGTTGCAGCGCCAGCCGCGTGCTGAAGAAGTCCGGGTGCAGGTCGTGCGCGATCGCGGCGACCGGGCGATCGCACTCACCGAGCAGCGCCGCAACCGACGACTCGAGCGCCCGGCAGGGCTGCGGATCGCTCAGGTCGCCATGCACGCGCGACATCCTCGCCTCGCCCGCGACCGTCCGGCACGCGGCATTCTTCAGCCACGCGCCGACCGCGAGGACGTCGGGCAGCTCAGTGGTCGCCGTGCTGCGCATGATGGGCTCCGGCGGGCGCGAGGCCCGCGACACGGCGCGCCTCGACCAGCGCAGCCTCGAGGTCGGCCACGCGTTGCAGGGCCGCCGCGTCGGTTCCGTGCTGCGGCGCCACGCGTTGCTCCAGCCAGCGCAACCACGCGCTCATT
This sequence comes from Rhizobacter sp. P5_A1, assembly GCF_056400745.1. NCBI lineage: Bacteria > Pseudomonadati > Pseudomonadota > Betaproteobacteria > Burkholderiales > Sphaerotilaceae > Rhizobacter > Rhizobacter sp. P5_A1. Next base: position 114,783 of record NZ_JBFUKR010000011.1, on the reverse strand, counting down.
CCCTCGCCGGTGGTCGCCGACACCTGGAGGACCTCGATGGTGGGATTCACGCGGCGCGCCAGGTCGATGCAGCGCTGCACGTCGAAGCGCAGGTGCGGCAACAGGTCGGTCTTGTTCAGCAGCATCAAGGTCGAGGCGGCGAACATGTCGGGGTACTTCAGCGGCTTGTCCTCGCCCTCGGTCACCGACAGGATCACCACCTTCGCCTCTTCGCCCAGGTCCCAAACCGCAGGGCAGACGAGGTTGCCGACGTTCTCGATGAACAGCAGGCTGCGTACGTCGTGATGGTCGTGATGGTCGTGATGGTGATCGTGCAAGCGCGAGAAGGCCTCGGCCACCATCGGCGCATCGAGGTGACAGCCCTTGCCGGTGTTGACCTGGATCGCCGGTGCGCCGGTGGCACGGATCCGGTCGGCATCGAAGCTGGTCTGCTGGTCGCCCTCGATCACCGACACCGCCAGTCCCGGCTCGCGCGCGCGCAGCGCCTCGATGGTGGCGCACAGCAGCGTAGTCTTGCCGGAGCCCGGGCTGGAAACCATGTTCAGCGCCGTCACGCCATGCGCCGCGAAGTGCTGGCGGTTGGTGCGCGCGGCGCGGTTGTTCTCGCCGAGGATGTCGGTCTCGAGCTTGATCGCGCGGGCCTGGCTCATGCCGGGCACCGAGACGCGCGCCGTGCCCGCACCGAAGTGCAGGTCACCGCGGAGCGGGTCGACGTGCACATGGCCGTGGTCGTGGTGATCATGATGCGCATGCACGTGCGCATGCGCACGGGAATGATCGTGCGCATGCACGTGCTCGCCAACGTCCGAACCGCTCTTGCCCGCATCGGCGCAACCACAGACAACACACATGCTCTTTCTCCTTCACTCGTCTTCGACCAGCATTTCCACCACGCGCAGCTCGGTGCCGCCGGTGGGTTGCAATTGATAGCCGCCACACTGCGGGCAGGCGTCGCCGCGCTGCGCGATCACGACCGCGCCGCAGCAGCGCATGCACCAGGCCGCACCGGCGGGTTCGTCGATGTCGAACCGCGCGCCGGCCAGGCAGGTGCCGGGTGCCAGGGCTTCGAGCGCGAAACGCAGCGCACGCGGTTCGACGCCCGCCAGTTGCCCGGCCTCGAGGCGAAGTGCCGTGACGCGAGCGAAGCCTTCGCGCCGTGCGCTGTCCTCGACCAGCTTCAGGACGCCGCCGGCCAGACTGGCTTCATGCATGGGCGACCTCGACGGGCATGGACTGCTCCTGCTTGAACGGTACACAGGGATCGTACGCGGCCATCAGCACGTCGAGCCGGCGCCGTGCCTCGTCGGTGTGTGCCGGCGGCCAAGCCTCCAGCGCACGGGCGAGCGCGCCGTCGGGATGGAAGTTCCACTCGGTCGGCGCGATCACCTGGCAGGCGCGCACCCGCGCCGCATCGCCCTCGCCGTCGAGTCGCACGTGGTGAATCAGCAGTCCGCGCGCCATCTCGACCCAGGCCACCGCCTCGCCGCGCGCGAGCGGCAGCGCACCCAGGCTCAGCCACGCGCATGCGGGTTGCGTGTGAGCGGACTGAGCCGCTTCGGGCAGCGCGAGCCGCACGCTCTCGGCAAGCCGCGCGCCGAGCTTGAGCCAGGGCGTGTCCAGGGGCTGCGCGGTGATGTCGTTGAGGCGCGTCCACACGCCGGTCTCGGCACAATCGCCCTGCCAGTGCGGCCGGCGCGCCGCCGCAGCACCGTCGGCCAGACACGCCGTCCAGGCGCGCAATCCCTCGGCATCGGCGTGTACGCGCAGCGGGGCCACACCGGGCAACATCGCGCTCGCCGCGGGCCGACACGCACGCAGCAGGCGCGCGGGCAGGCTGTCGGTGCGCTCGCACCACTCTGTCAGCCACACGGCCGGATCGGACTCCCAGGCCGTCACCCACTCGGCCAGCGGCATGCGGATGGCGTGGGCCTCCAGCCACGCATCTGCCTCGCCCGGCATCGAAGCGAAGGCCGGCGAGCTCGCGAGCTCGCGGGCGGCCGCATCGAGACTCGCATCGGACGCCGGTGTCTCTGGCAGGCGACGCGGCCAGTCGAGCCACAGGCGACGCAGGTGTTCGCGCAAGGTCTGCTGCGCCAGCCACGCGCGCGCCTCTACCGACACGGGCTCGCTGCGCCCGAGCGCCGCCTCCACGGCCAGGTCCGCACACGCGATGTGCGCGTGGCCGCACAGGCTGAACAGACTGCCCAGTGTCGCGGCCAGTCGACCCGCCGGCAAGCCGCGGGTGAGGCGACCGACCCAGTCCGGGCGCGTGTTGCGCAGGTTGTCGGGCCGGGCGTGGCCGGGTCGCACCCACAGCGTGCCGCCGAAGCTGTCGATGACGGTCATGGCGAAGCAGCCCGGACGGCGCTGCGGCCGAACAGGAACGAGCGCCGTGCCGGTGGCGGCTCGGCGGGTGACGACGGTGTCGTCACGATCTCGGTCGACTCCGGCGCGCCGCGCAGCGTGGTCAGCACTGCCAGTGCCGTGGCACGCGCGGCGGCCTGATCGGCGAACTCGAACATCGGCGAGAACAGCGAACACGCCGAGAACGCGCCGATGGCCGGTTCGTGCGCGCCGATGAAATCGAACACCTCGCCACCCAGTGCATGCCGCTCGGTGCGTCCGACTCCGTCCACCGCATCCTCGCACCGTATCGGCAGACGCACGAGGTTCATGAACCACGGTGTGATGAGAACGCCGACACCGGCAGCCGCCGCTGCTTCATCGTCCTTCGAAGGGCACTCGAAGCCGATCGCCTCGACCCGCAGCGCCGCGTTCAGCACCGGCACACCGGCCATGCGGGTGCGCGCGATGTTCGAGAACAGGGCCGCCAGGTCGGCGACGCGGCGCTCCCATCGGGCCACGGGATCGGCACGCAGCGTCATGGCGCCGAGGCCTCGTCCGCCAGCACCATGAACTGCTCGGCCTCGCCATCGCACTGCGGGCAGCGCCAATGCGCAGGCAGCTCTTTGAACGGCGTGCCGGGCTCGACCTGCCACACCGCGTCACCGAGCGCCGGGTCGTACACCCACCAGCAGATCTTGCATTCGAGCCGCGCGCCCGCGGGCAGCTTGGCCAGGTTGCCAAGGTAACTGCCCTCGAAGCGCGCATCCGCATTCATGGCCCTTCCACCCACGCCAGCACCTCGGTCAGCCGCTCGTGCGAGTCGTCCAGGTCCTCCTTCGCGGCTTGCGCGACGTCGGGCAGTTCGACGACTTCGACGGTGTTCAGGATCACCACGTCCTGCGAGTTGTAGTAGACAACGCGCCAGCAGTTGGGCATGCGCGTGTTGGTGATCCGGCAGTTTCCGTAGCCGCGCGACAGGATCAGCACGCGGCCGGTGCCGAGGTGGTGGTCGAGAAAGCCGATGTCCTCGACCGACATCGGCAGCAGCGTCAGGTTCACCACGTTCGCAGGCTGGCCGGCGCGCCAGACGCGCCACTGGTCCTCGATCTCGGCGAGCAGCGTCGGCGCGTTCTGCACATTCGGCGGCAACGCGTCCTGCCAGCGCGGCACCGTGGGCGACACGTCTTCGAGGGCCGCCGTTTTCAGTGCCTGCGGCACGGCGCCGAGCTCGATGCTGTCCGAGGTGACGACGCCGTCGACCGACGCGACCACGCGCCACACGCCGGCGAACACCGACTCCTGGACCCGCAGCTCATAGCCGCCCGGTTCGCTGCCCTTCACGACTGCGCTGACCTCGCCTTCGCCCAGCACCTGGTTGATGAGCTTCAGGTCGGCGGCCGGCAGGCCGCCGAGGTCGACTCCGAGATTGACCGCCCCGTGGCGCACGAGGTCGAGCTGCGCCAATGCCTCGTGCAACGCGCGCCGCGCCTGACGGCAGTCCACGACGTCCTCGGGCTCGGGCAGCACCGGCGCGCGGAAGGTCTCCATGCCTTGCGGCATCGGCAGGTACTCGAGGGTCTCGTCCTCTTGCTGGCTGCCCGGGCCGATGCCAACGGCCACGACCGGAATGGGAAAGTCTTTCATCGCAAGCTCCTGTTCAGGTCAGTGGCAAGACGCGCCGGCCGCCGTCGCGCTGACGACCGGAATGCCGATGGGAGCGCGCGAGACCGGCATCGCGAGCGCCTGCGTCACCCGGTCGACGAACACCTCCCAGTCGTGCATGCCGCTGAGCGTGGTGACGTACTGGCCATCGCGCAGGAATAGCAGCGTGGGCCAGCGCTGCGACCCGAAGCGGCGTGCGAGCGCGTTCTCGGATTCGCGCGGCACCACGCCGACCTTGAAGCGCCCCGGCAGGCTGCGCTGCAGCTCTGGCAGCACGACGGCCACGTCCAGCCCCTCGGGGAACTGCACCGGGTCGCCGGCGAACAGCACGACCCGGTCGCCGCCCTCGGCGGCCCAGGCATCGATGCTGGCCTCGTCGACCCAGCTCGCGCCGAACTGTTCGACCAGCCGTCCGACCAGTGCCGAGGTCACGACCTTCGGTGCCTGGACGGGCAGTTTGACGAGGGTTTCCGACCCCAGGGAATCAATCCTTGCAGCGGTACTCATGAGAGGCTTTCGGTGGTGTGAGTCGGACTCGCGCCGGAGAGTGCGCGCAACTGCGCGGTGGTCCAGCTCGATGGCAGTTCGAACGCCGCGTCCGCGACGTCGGTCGGGTCGAGGGCGTCGCCGGCCATCGCCAGCTGAAGCAGGTCCAGCGTCGCGTTGATCTCGCCGGCACGGCGGGCGTCGAGGCGCTCTTGGGCGCTGTCGATGAAGACCAGCAGCCATTCGCCGGGAGCGACATCGCCGAGCAGCGCGGTGCGCACGCGCCGCGTCTCGCCGCGCCCGTCACATTGCGCGTGCCCCGGGTCGGTTGAGATCACTTGCATGGGGATGCCGATGCACATGTCGTGGGTGGCCTCAAGTGGTTGAAGGAAAGAAGCGCTCATCGCCGACACGGCAAGCCACCGCTTCTGGCGGACGCTCGCCCTCGTAACGGGAGAGTTCGAGCTGCATAAAGCCGACGGCCTCGTGCTCGGCGAGCGGCTGTGTGCGCGGTATCGGCTTCGCGCCCCAGCGGCGCAGCGCGTCGATGCCGAGTGCGAGTGCGTCTTCCATCGCGGCGCGCACGACCGGCCGCAGGCTGCCGCCGTAGTCCTCCAGCTCTTCAGGCTGGCAGCCCACCAGGAGCACCTCGCGCGGGAACTGCTCGGTCAGCAGCGCGAGCATCAACACCTCCTGGAAACCGGTCTGGTGCAGGCTCATCTTCTTTGCCCCCATGAAACGCGGCACCTCGTCGTTCTCGACCAGTTTGAGCGTGCCCGGAGCGAGCCCGTAGTCGATCGCGTCGAAGATCAGCAGCTTGCCGGCCTGTTGCACGTGCTGGATCAGGTACAGCCCCTGCGTGCCGCCGTCGATCAGCTGCACGTGCGGCGCGAACTCGTAGCGCTGCTGCAGCGCCTCGATGCAGCGCACGCCGAAGCCTTCGTCGGCCCAGAGCAGATTGCCGATGCCCAGCACGGTGATGCTCGCATCGGTGTCACCAGGGTAGTGACAGGCGCTTTCGGACGGATCGACGCTCATGGCTTGCACACTCCAAATGAAAGATCAGTGCACCGCGCGACCGCGCGGCGACCGAAGGCGCAGGTTTTTCCACGCGCGGAAGCTGTCCCAGCCGGCCTGAAGCGCAAGCCAGAACATCGCGTCGGTACCGAACACGATCGCGCGACGCAGCGCCGTGTCAGGCGTCATCGCGCGCTGCCCGTGCACGAGCTCGTGCAGGCGCCGGCGCGACAGGCCCAGCATCCGCGCCGCCTCGGACTGCGACAGGGCCATCGGGGCAAGGTAGTGGCGACTCAGGAAAAGCCCCGGATGCCACGGCGCACGGGCCGGCACGCCGGCCGGTGGTCTGCGCTGCCACGACGTTGACACGACCGGTGACATGTCATTCCTTGAAGGTCCGGTGTCCGGAGATCATGGTGCTGACGACGCTCGAGCGTCCCATGATGTCCTCGCGAATCGCGGCGTAGATGTGCACGATCGCGAACACCACCAAGCCCCACATCCCGAGGTGGTGCCAGGTGTGCACGTCCTGCGACTGGCCGAACAGCGGAATCACCCAGCCGAACAGGTGCTCCTGCCACGAACCCATCTGCGCGCCTTCGCCGTACATCGCGAAACCGGTCAGGATCATGAACACAGTGAGCAACAGAAAGCCGAAGACCATCGCGAAACGCGCGAGCGGGTTGTGACCGACGAAGCGACCCGGTCGCGGCGCCAGGAAGGCGTACCACTTCAGCATGCCGCCGAGTTCGGCCCAGTAGGCCCGCTGGAAGACCGGCACCCAGAACAGCTCGCGCGCATGGTGGTTGCCGACCAGCGCCCAGTACACGCGGCCGAGCAGGCCCACCGCCAGCACGTAGCCGGCGGCAAAGTGCGTGAAGCGGATGTAGCCCATCAGGAAGTTGGCGCTGGCCTCGCCAGGTTGCGTGGGCAGCGGCGAGCCGATGAAGTAGCCGGTGAGGCCCAGCACGACGATCGCCAGCGCGTTGATCCAGTGCCAGATGCGCACCGGGGCTTCGTAGACGTAGACCGACTTGATCGACCGGGCCGCCGCGAACTCGCGCGCGTCGGTCGGGTCCTGGACGACACCGGACGCGACCGGCGTGTGGGGCGTGGACATGAGCGTGTCTCCTCGGGGTTGGCGTGGCGTTCGCAGTCAGACGCGGGCGAGCATCAGAAGCCCGACCACGGCCAGCGACGACCCGGCGAGACGCCACAGGCCTGCGCGCGCCTGGACCAGGCGCACGCCCGCCGCCAGGCCTGTGGCATGCAGCAGTGCCGTCGTCAGCAGGAACCCCGCGGCATAGGACGCGAAGCCGGTGCCGGCAGGGATCTCGCCGCCGTGCGCGACGCCGTGCAGCGCACCCGTCACCGCGATCAGTGCGAGCCCGAGCGTCGGCGGCAGGCGTTTCGCGAAGATCAGCATGACACCCATCAGCACCACGCTGGCCGCGATGCCGCTCTCGACGAACGACGGCGCGAGCCCTGCCGCACCGAGCACCGCGCCGATCGACATGGCGATCAGAAATGCAAACGGCCCGAGTGCACGCTGCGCACCCTGGCAGGCTGCCGCCGACCACGCGCCGACCGCCACCATCGCGAGCAGGTGATCGGGGCCGAGCGGGTGATCGAGTCCGGCAAGGAAGCCGTGCGTGCCGTGGCCGGCGTGCGCCGAGGCTGTGCCGGCGAGCGCCAGCAGCGCGGCAGCAAGCGCGAAGCGTCGTGTCGTCTTGGTCATCTTTGTCTCCTGGACGTCTTGGTTGGGGTGTGCCGCTCAACGGACCTTGACCGTCGCGAGCTCGGCGCCGTCCGGGCTCATCACGTGCGTCGAGCACGCGAGGCACGGGTCGAACGAATGCAGCGTGCGCAGGATCTCGACCGGCTGCTCCGGGTTGGCCATTGGCGTGTTCATCAGACTGGCCTCGAACGCGCCGATCTGGCCCTTGTTGTCGCGCGGGCTGCCGTTCCAGGTCGTCGGCACGACACACTGGTAGTTCTCGATGCGGCCGTCCTTGATGCGGATCCAGTGACCGAGCGCGCCGCGCGGTGCCGCCACCGTGCCCACGCCCTTGGCCTCCTTGGGCCAGGTCGACGGGTCCCACTTCTCGACGTTGGCGGTACTCGTGTCGCCGGCCTTGATGTTGGCGACCAGCTCGTTGTAGTCGTCGAGCATCATCTCGGCGCAGTACTGAGCCTCGAGCGCGCGGGCCAGCGTCCGGCCGATCGTCGTGGGCAGCAGCTGCTTGGCCGTGTACTGCGTTTCCTTCATGCCCAGCGCCTTCGGGAAGGTGCTGTTGATGATGGTGGCCGAGCTCTCGATCTGCTCCTTCACGCGCTGACAGTGCTTGTTGCCTTTCAGCGCATGCGCGTAGCCGAGGATGTAGCGCGCCAGCGGCCCGACCTCCATCGCGTGGCCGCGCCAGCGCGGCGACTTGATCCACGAGTACTTGGCGCTCTCGTCGAGCTCCTTGATGTCGGTGCGCGTGCCCTTGGTCTTGTCGCCCAGCACGTAGTTCGGTTCGGTCACGCCGTCCCACGGGTGCAGGCCCTTGGACTCGTCGGCGTACTTGTACCAGCTGTGCGGCACGAACTCCTGAACCTGCTCGGGGTCGCGCGGGTCGACGGGGTGGATCACGTCCCAGTTGCCATCGAGGATGGCACCGCCCGGCAGCTGCTGCGTCGAGTGGTCGCCCATCACCTTCTCGTAGGTGCCGTAGTCCATCACGTTGGTGGCCGAGAGGCCGCCGCCGAACAGCCAGCCGGCGTTCTTGTAGATCGTGCCGATGGCGAGCACGTCGGGGATGTAGACGTTGTTGTTGAACTCGATCATCTCGTCGATGCGAGCCTTCACGAAGTTCAAGCGCTCCATGTTGATCGGCGCCCCGGCGGCGCCGTTGCCATCGATGTTGATCGCGCACGGCACGCCGCCGACCAGGTAGTTCGGGTGCGGGTTCTTGCCGCCAAAGATGGTGTGGACCTTGACCCACTCCTTCTGCAGGTCGAGCGCCTCGAGGTAGTGAGTCACCGCCATCAGGTTGGCCTCAGGCGGCAGCACGTACGCCTTGTTGCCCCAGTAGCCGTTCATGAAGGGTCCGAGCTGGCCGCTTTCGACGAACTTCTTCAGCCGATTCTGGATGTCGCGGAAGTAGCCCGGGGACGACATCGGGTGCGACGGCGACACGGTTTGCTGCAGCTCCGAAGTCTTCTTCGGATCGGCCTTCAGCGCCGAGACCACGTCGACCCAGTCGAGCGCATGCAGGTGGTAGAAGTGGACCGCGTGGTCGTGCTCCTGCAGCGTCTTGGCCATGATCTCGCGGATCAGGTACGCGTTCTTCGGGATCTTGATGCCGAGCGCGTCCTCGACTGCGCGCACCGAGGCCAGCGCGTGGCAGCCGGTGCACACACCGCAGATGCGCTCGACGAAGGCCCAGGCGTCGCGCGGGTCCCGGCCCTTCAGGATGACCTCGAGGCCGCGCCACATCGTGCCGGTCGAGACGGCGTTGCGGATGACGTTGTTGCTGTCGAGGTTGACCTCGCAGCGCATGTGGCCCTCGATGCGCGTGACCGGGTCGACGACGATGCGCCGACCGGTGTTGTCCATCTTGAAGCCTTGAGTTTCGTAAGCGCCCATGTGTGTTGATCCTCAGGCCTTGGTGGTCGTGTCGTTGTTGTGTGTCGCGCGCTTGATCGCCGAAACAGCGGCGTGTGCCACCGCGGCGGCGCCGACCACGCCGGCAGCCGTGCCACCGACCTTGTCGGCGTTCGCTTCGATGCCGAACTGGTGGATGTCGGTCAGGCGGTTGTAGAACGAGCCCTTGTCCCAGAAGCCGTCCTCACTGCAGCCGATGCAGCCGTGGCCGGCCTTGATCGGGAAGCTCGTGCCCTCGTTCCACTGCACGGTGGAGCAGGCGTTGTAGGTGGTCGGGCCCTTGCAGCCGACCTTGTAGAGGCAGTAGCCCTTGCGCGCCGATTCGTCGTCCCAGGCCTCGACGAACTGGCCGGCGTCGAAATGCGGCCGGCGGTAGCACTTGTCGTGGATGCGCTGGCTGTAGAACATCTTCGGCCGACCCTGGCGGTCGAGCTCGGGGATGCGGTCGAACGTGAGCATGTAGGTGATCACGCCGGTCATCACCTCGGCAATTGGCGGACAACCCGGCACCTTGATGATGGGCTTGTCGAAGATGACCTTGTGGATCGGCGTGGCCTGCGTCGGGTTCGGCTTGGCGGCCTGCACGCAGCCCCAGCTCGCGCACGAGCCCCAGCTGATGATGGCCTTGGCGTCTTTCGCGACGTGCTTGAGCTGCTCGATAAACGGCTTGCCGCCGATGATGCAGCTCATGCCGTCCTGGTTCAGCGGCGGGTTGCCCTCCACGGCGAGGATGTAGTTGCCCTTGTACTTGACCATGATCTCTTCGAGGATCGCTTCGGCCTGGTGGCCGGCCGCCGCCATCAGCGTGTCGTCGTAGTCGAGCGAGATCATCGACAGCACCACGTCCTTCGCGAGCGGATGGGCGGAGCGGATGAAGCTCTCGGAGCAGCAGGTGCATTCGAGGCCATGCAGCCACAGCACCGGCGTGCGCGGCTTCGTCTCCATCGCGTGCGCGATCTGCGGCACGAAGGCGGGCCCGAGGCCGAGCGAGGTCGCGGTGAGCGAGCAGTACTTCAAGAAGCTGCGCCGCGAAATGCCTTGACGGCGCATCACCTCGTAGAACGTCTCCATGTGAGCTGTCTCCTGTTGTTGCTTCGACGATCCGGACCACCGGACGCGCCGGTGTGCGTCCTTCTCTTCACAAGTCGCGAGCCAGTTTCGAGACCATCGCGGGAAAACCCCGAGCAGGCTGCGCAAGCTGTTGTTCCGATTGAGAAAAAGATGTGCGCTCGGCGCGCGTCGGTCCGGGCCGAAACACGCGCCGATCGGTGCGCTTGCAATCGAGCTGCCGATGCGGAAGGTCAGTGTTCGGTTGTCAGTCCAGGTGCCAGACGCCGATCGCGGCGCGCAGCCGGCCAGCTTCGTCGATGGCCGAGGCACTGCCCCGTGCGCTGCGCTGTGCCAGCGCGGTGTTCTCGCGCGTCGACGCATCGAGAGCGCGCAGCCGGTCGTTGATCTCATGCACGCCCGACGACTGCGCGAGCGCCGCCGCGCGGATCTGCGCCACCATCACGCCGACGACGCGCACGCGGCCGCTTGCCGCGTCGATCTTCGCGCCGAGCTGCGTCGCGAGGGCCACGCCCTGCTCGGTGTCGCGCCGCGACTGCGCGGCGAGCGCCTTGATATGCACTGAAGCCTCACCGCTACGCTGCGCGAGCGCGCGCACCTCGCTGGCGATCACGGTGAACGCGCGACCGAGCTCGCGGTCACGCGCTGCGACCGCGGCCGCGTTCATCGCCGGCACGCCGGTCTGGGTGGCGAGCGCGTCGATGTCGGCGCTGATCTCGCCGATGCGGTCGACGAAGCCGGCGATGCCACCCATCGAGCCCTGCAGCGTGCGTGCCATCGCGCAGGCCTGCTCGGCTGCGGTCGTGGCGAGCGCCGCCGCGTCGGTGGCACGCCCGGCGGCATCGGTCAGCGCCGATCTCGGCCTGAGGAGCGCCGCACATGGCACATTCACGCTGACACCAACGACCGCCATGCGCGAGGCACTGCGGGATGACTACGCCGCCATGACAGGGATGATCTTTGGCGACGTGCCGCCGCTCCATGCTGTGCTTGCAAGCACCGAAGAGATCGAACGCCGCGTGAACGGATGAGCTTGTCCCGCCCTGTCGCCCACTGACTCGCCCGAAGGACGAGGGGGTGCAAAGGGGGTAGAAAAGAAAAAACGGGCCGCGAGTGCCCCGTTTTCCTTTTGTGTTGGCGGAGTGGACGGGGCTCGAAGGCGCGCCCTCCACCGGCGTGACAGTCACTATGCGGCCACGGTAATACCAGCTCCATGGGCGCGACGCGCCGGACGTGAACCGTGTGTCAGCTTCGAGGAACAGCGATCTGGCCGATCGCTTCGGCACAGCGACATGGTCGGCGCGGAGGTGGTCACAGGCGGGCAAGGGCTCCATGCTGCTCGTCAGCGATGGGCAGAATGCGTCGCGGCTTGGACCATCGATTCTCGTGAGGTTCGTCGACGTGTAGCGGCACTTGGCCGCGACCTGACCCGAGTCTGACCGCGCGATCCCGCTGGTGCAGCAGCCGCTTCGACAAAGTCCGCCACGGTTTGCCAGCCAGCCCTCAGCTGGGTTTCGCTTTTGCCCACGTAGTGGCCCAGCGTCACGTCGCCACCTGCCGCGTGATTCAACATCCGCTTCAGGACGCCACCGGAAACGAGTTCCTCGGCGATGCTCGCGAACGTCGCGCGCAGGCCATGCCCTTGCACTGCCGTGCCGGCTTGCGCGTTGATCCAGGCCAACGTCTTGCGCGCGTCCACGATTGGGAACACGGGCTCGTCAGACTTCCTGCCCAAACAATTGCGTTCCACGATCTCCACCGCCTGCCTGGACAAAAGGAGTTTGTGGTCGCTCCGATTCTTGGTGTCCCGCAGCACGATCTTGCCACCCTTGCGATCGACATCGCCGACCTTGATCGGCGGGTATTCATGGCGCTTGCTGCCATGGATCTCTACGCCGCGGCAGCCCGTAAGCAGTTGGAAGCGGTAGTAGTCCGCCGCGACCTTGGACGGTGCCGCATCTGCAGCTCGCCACCAGGCGCCGAGCCGTTCCGGGGGAATCGGTGAGGGATCGCCCTTCTGTGGCGCCAGCACGATGCGGTCGCGACCCGCCGTGTCGCGGCCCAACGGGTTGTCGGGGATGATGACCCCATGCCAGCGCAGCACAGCACGCATCACCTGCATCGCATAGGCGGCCTGGCGCTCGGATCGCTTCAGCAGTCCTGTGTAGATACCGCGGATGTCGTCGGCGGTGATCTTCGATAGCACCTTGTCAGCGACTGGATAAAGCTCGCCGTCGGCGAACTTCTTACCCGTCGTCGATATCCGGCCCGGTTCGAGCATCGCCAAGTAGTCGGCCCGAGTTCGCGCCTTTAAGGGCAGGCCATCCTTGGCGCGTCGCTTCTTCTCGACGTACTCGCGCAACGCCTTGTCGAGCGTCACGCCTCCCTCGCGCTCGGCGCGGTCGCGCGCCGCCGTTTCAGCGCGCAGACGAGCCTCTTCCTTTGCTGGCCAGTCCACCCCATCACGCGCAAGCGCCCGGATGCGCGCGGCCTCGGCGCACGCCGCGGCCAACTTTATCTGGCCGGGCCCCTCGCCATACTCTTGAGGCAGGCGATGTTGACGCTCTCCATCCGCCCCCTTGACGGTGTACCGGACAAGAAGAGTGCGGGTCCCATCGGGAGCAATGCGCAGTTGCAAGCCGCGGTCGAGAGTCAGCTTGTAAGGCTCCGCTTTCGGCTTGCAGGCGTCGATCGCTCGAACGGTCAAAAGGGGCATATCGCGGTTTCCGTGTCCGACTGGTGTCCGAAAAATCCTGAGATCGGATGCTATCGGTCGGAATCGCATGGCACAAAAAGTTCGCGTAACCTATTGATTTGTATGGATATTGTGTCGTCTCAAGAAATCCCAGAAAGTCCCAGAAAATCCCCATAAAATCGACTGTTAATCCGTAGGTCCCTGGTTCGAGCCCAGGTCGGGGAGCCACTGAAAAAGCAAGACGACACAAGGCCTTAGCGGTTCTCGCCGCTGAGGCCTTTGTTTTTTTCGGCCCGAAAACAGTGGTTAGCAAGCGCTACTGTCAGCAGAAATCGGGTCGGTGCGCTGTCGGAGCTCGTCGCTCGAAGTCGCCCGCCGCCGGTCGGTGTCGCGTGTTGTCGCTCCCTGTCGATAACGCGACGCAGCCAACGCGGTGGTCGATTGCGTGCAGGAAGTCACGAAGCACACCACGCGTTCGATGCGACAGAGCGCTGCACAGTCGCGCAAGGCCGAAAGGCTAAACCGCGATTCAGAAACGTCACAGGCACCCCTTAACCCTCAGGAGTCTGTGATGAAAGATAAATTCCCCCACGCCACCCACCCCGCGACCGCGGCCACCCCTGTCGCTGCGGCCGCCGCTGCCGTGGCTCAAGCGGCGCCCGCCGAACAACCGACGACGGCCCGCGGCCGCCCGCGCAAGGCCAAGCCGTACCAGATTGACGGCCGCAGCGGCTGGTGGGGCAACCCCACGCTACCCAACGGTTCGCGCCCGCTCAAGGCGTTCAAATCCGAAGAAGCCGCGGCCGATTGGATTGCAAAAACCTACGCGCTGGCCGCCCAGACCCAACAGCCCGCTCTGGGCGGGCCCGACGTCGCCACGCTGGCCCAGGCGCTCTACAAGTACGCCTTCCAGTTCACCGTCGTGAAGGGTGGCGCCGAGGCCGAGCTCACGCGCATCAACAACTACCTGCAGGGCGGCGGCCTGCCCACCTTGCGTCTGGTGGTCGATGCCCAGGGACGCCGCAAGCTCGAGCCAGTGCAACCTCGTGCGCACGCGAAGAACCTGGTGGCCTGGAAGGAATACGTCGACGTGCGGCGTGAGCTCCGCGCCGAGACCTATGCGCTCATCCATCGCTTCGGCAAGATGAAATGCGGCGCCCTCACCACCGACATGCTGCGCGGGCTGCACACCACGATGACCTGCGAGGGCCTGAGCGCCAGCACCGTGCAGAAGGAGCTGGCTCTGCTCAAGGCCATGTTCAACGCCGCCATCCGCGAGTGGCGTTGGACGGGCTTCATCAACCCGGCCGTGGGCATCGAACTCGGCAAGTCCGAGTCGCGCTTCGTGCGCGTCAGCAGCGAGGAAGAGCAGCGTCTGACACAGGCGCTCACCCGCTGCGACAACCCTCAGATGTGGCCGCTCGTCGAGCTTGCCATCACGACCTGCATGCGCAAGGGTTCGCTGCTCGCCATGAAATGGTCGCAGGTGAGCCTGGAGACCAAGGAGGTGCACGTCTGGGGCAAGGGGTTCAACGTCACATTGCCGCTCTCGCCACGCGCCGTTGAATTGCTCAAGACACTGCCGCGCGACGGCAGCGACAAGGTCTTCTCTATGTCGTCCAACGCCGTGCAGCTTTCCTGGAACCACGTTCGCAGCAACGCGCGCCTGTCGCTGCAGTTCCGCGACCTGCGCCACGTCGGCGCGACGTTTTATGCCAAGGCTGGTTTCAATGCGCATCAACTCCAGAAGGTACTGGGCCACAAGTCGACACGGATGGCCGAGACGTATGTGAACCTCGTGAACTCCGACGTTCAGGAAGCCCTGGAGCGCGCGGAAGCCGACGGCGCAGTGTCTCGACACATGCCACCTGCCGATGTGCACCCGGGCCGTGACGTCAAGGCCATCATGGCGGAGCGTCGTGCTGAGCGGCTGAATGGCCGGGCGGCACTGCCGGCGAACGTGCTGCGGTTCCCGAAGCGGGCGGCCTGATACGACCGCGGCTTCGAGAGGCCGAGTCCGGTGACGGGCTCGGCCCTTTTTGTTGGAGCGACGGTTTGAGTCACTCGCCGACTCGCGCAGACCGTGGGTCGAACGCTAAGGCGAAGCAAAGGCCGCTGGCTCCCAGGAGCGCCAGCGGCCGAAGCGTTGCAACCCTCGCGGTCGCGCGAAACGGGATGGGTCAGACGGTCGGCAACTGGAACACCTGGCCGAGAGCATGCAGGTCGGCAGCCGATGCGCCGGTCAGCTCGCGCCTCTTGGTGTTGGCAGCCAACTTACGTGGCTTGCGGGATGCGTTCGGAACGACCGGCTCAAGCTCGTGAGCCGCCGGAACCAAAGAAGGCACAGGAGGTCCGGCCTGGACTGCCAATGAACCAGATACCTCGGGAGCAGGCATGGCCGCGGGCTGCCACTGCAACTGGTCTTGCTCCGCCAGAACGAGCACGTGTTCGACCGCGGCCTCGAACCACACCACGGCACGGCCGAAGCGCTTCGGCGAGGGGAAGCGGCCCTGTTTGACCAGACGCTCCAAGGACCGCTCGCTGCAGCCCATTCGTGCAGCGACCTGCGCCTTGCTGAGCATGCGCCGCTCACTCGGCGTGTTGGCGGCGAGACGGTCGTCGCTCGCAGCGTGGGCGGATGGCAGGCATTGTTGAGCGGTGGCGGTCAGGCGACCACGCCGATGTGGGCCACTATGAAAAGCACCAATACGCGAGCAACCTTGGCGCCGGCGCCATCGAGACTGGCATTGCGGCATCGAGCACGCCTGCCGTCATCCTCGCGCCTGCGAGCCCTACACGAGCGCAAGGAGGCTCTGGCAGGGTCAGCCGTGACCCCGATGACCGCGCATTGAGGTCCATCAGCCACGCCACCATGACCGCCGCGGTGACGAAGTTCGAAAGCATTGCCGGGCAGATGCCCCTCGGGCACACCACGCCTGAAGCCGTCAAGGCGTTCGTCGACGGTCTGCGCCGCGAGGGCAAGAGCAATGCCTCGGTCTTGCGCTACCTCCGCGCCTTGAAAGCGGTGACTCAACTGCTGGGGGCCTTCGAGTGGTTGGGCACCAGCCATTCGAACCCATTCGCTCAGGAGGCGGAGCGCGTTCGTCTCCCCGAGCCGTCCATCGAGCAGCCTCCCTTTGCGCTCCAAAACCTACAGAAACTGCTGTCGTCCCCCAGATACCTGGCGATGAAGGGTGCGGCAGACCCACATCGTGCCGCGCGATTCTGGGCGCCCTTGCTGTGCCTCTTTACGTACGCGCGGCCAAGGGAGCTCATGCAACTTCAGGTGTCTGACCTCGAACGGCATGACGACGCCTGGGTGCTGCGGGTGTCATCGACGATGCAGTTGGACCCTCGAACTGGCGCGCCTCTCATGCGCCGGGTTCCGCTGCACGAAGAACTCGTTCGTTGTGGATTTGTGCGATTCGAAGGACTGGTGGTCTCGCATCTGTACGTCGACTACCCGCTCGGTCGCGCGGACGAGGTGTTTCCCAGGCAGATTGCCGCCTAGGAGCCGCGAACCATGCGCAAGCGGGTACGCGAACAACGTGGACGGGTTCTGTCTGGTTTCATCGGACAGCGATTTCACCCGCTTGGCAACACGGCTCAGGGAGGCCGGAAAGGTCGTGTACGGGCTCGGCGAACAGAAGACCCCCGAGGCGTTTCGAGCTGCCTGCAATCGCTTCATCTTCTTCGAAGTGCTTCGCCCATCGTCCGGTGACCCGCCTGACCAGGCCAAGGTCGACGCCCCGAGTCTCCAGGACACCTTTACGCAGGCAGTCGCGGCGACGTCTCGAGACACTGGCTGGGCTTCCTTGTCGGCCGTCGGTTCTTACATCGCCAAGAACGACCCGTCGTTTGATACGCGTCTGTATGGCAGCGCCAAGCTGAGTGAACTGGTCCGAAAGCAGTCGTACTTGGAGGTCAAGGAGACGGTCGACGCTTCCGGCTTTACGCATCTCGCGATTCGTCGACGATAGTGGTCAGCACCCTCACCCAGTCCAGGCGCGACATGCGCCGCCGTGGACGTGGCTCGCGGCACCCGTCCTGCGTCATTCGGCGATAGGCACAAGATGGCCAACGAGCGCCTGCCGCCCTTCTTGTCCAACGCGCACGGCCAAATGGGGCATCCCAAGGCAGAGCTGTTGGCCAATGTACTGCGCACATACGACCTCGCAGAGACCATTGCTCTTGTCGCCGGCTTGTCGACCGCGCCAAGGCTCCAGGCAAACAGCTACCGAATTGAACTTCTTACCCAAATTGCCGTTGCAGTCTGCGATGGCAGCAAGCGCCCCACCTGGCGGCACCTTAAGACTTGGCTCAATCGCCAACTTGGCACTTACGACATCGCCATGCTGGAGGACCCAGCCGAAGACGTCTTCATAACCAACGTGATTTCCCCGGTGGGTGATTTCCGAGTCATCGGAGGACTTTGGGAGGCTGGCGACAGTGCCGCTACGCTGCTCGTCGAGACCCACCCGAATTCCAGCCCAAACACTGCGGCATCCGTGCCAGTTCCCGCAGCCTTGAAGACACGACTTCTGTACGTTGCGCGCGGCACCTTCAGACCAGCCACCCCTAGTAGTTGGTCTCCCTCATGAACTCTTGCCAAGCGATAGGCTGCCTGCGTCGGGTGGCCGCTGCCATCAGGGGAAGTCTTCTCCGCCCCGGCGACCTGGTCGCGCGCTACGGCGGCGAGGAGTTCGCCTGCATCTTGCCCGGAACCGACTTTGACGGAGCGCTGGCCGTGGCTGCCGGCATCGAGCAAAGCGTGCGCGGATTGCAGATCGAGCATGCGGATTCGGACGTGTCCGACGCAGTCACCCTCAGCGTCGGCGTCTCCGCGAGCCTGCCGGATCGCGATGGCGATCCCGCCGGCTTGCTCGCGCTGGCGGATGCCCAGCTGTACCGTGCCAAGCACGACGGACGCGGGCGCGCCTGCGGCGCCGTGCTGGGCGCGAAAGCCTGATGCATCGCGAGACGCGTCGGCGTGGAGATCACGCCCCCGACTGCACAAAGCGCCGCCAGACGCCGACACCCGCCGCATCGTAGCGGCGCACGGCCTCGAAGAAGCCAGCGCGCAATTCGGTCGAAATCAATGGCTCGGGGAGCATCGGATCGAAAACAAGCTGCCGGACCGCCCGGTCGCCGCGCAGAAAGGCTTCGCGCGCCGCGGCGCGTGGGCTGAGCGAGTCGAGGCGCGCGAGCGAGCGCTGCAGGCTCGACGTGGTCTCGCGATAGCCGCGCTCCAACAGCGCCGTCGGCCACAGTCGACGCGCACGCGTTTCGCGCTGGGCGTCAAAGGCGCAGGCCACGAACACCGGTGTCGTCAACTCGAGGCCCAGCGCATGGAGGCGCTCTCGCGCGCCCTGGACCCCTGTGGCGAAGTTGTCTGGGCGAACGTACAAGCCCGGATCCAGTTCGCGCATGCCGACGAGCGCGAGCGCACGCTCCCTGCGCCGCAAGGCCTTCCGGTCCGAGCGCGCGTGCCCTCCCGTCAAGACGGCGATCCAGCCGCCGTCCCACGCACGGGTCCGCCTGCCGGACTGCCTCCAGGTCGCCACGTCGGAGCCGAGCGCGCGCCCTTTCGACCCGAGGCGATAGGCGCCCCGCTCCGCGGGCTCGATCAGGTCGGCGCTCGCCAGGCGCGCCAATGCGACGCGTGCGGCGTTGCCCGAAATTCCGAACAGCGCACAGGCCTGCACCGCCTCGGCGGCACCGAGCACCTCGTGTTCGGCGGCCAGCAGCAAGTTGAGCAGCAGGTGCCGCGCTGTCGGGCCTCGTATATTACCTACGTTGGATACATCTGCCATGTCATGTAATATATCGAGACTCTCGACAATTGGCGAGCGTCCACCATGACAAACCTCAGCGCTGCTCCGGTACCGGCGACGTTGGCCGAGATGATTCGCCGCCTCGACGAGGGCTGCCGGACCGGCGCCAGAGAGATGGGCGCCGAGGCAGGCACCGTGCCGGTCAGCCACTACCTTGATCGCGTTCACTGGCAGCAGGAGCAGGACGTGCTCTTCGCGCAATGGCCGATCGTCGCCGCCCACGGCTCGGAAGTCCCGGCCGGATCGGCGCTGCCGTTCGATGCGCTGGGCGTGCCCATGGTCTTGACCCGATCGCGCGACGGTCGGGCGCGAGCCTTCCTCAACGTGTGCAGGCATCGAGGCATGGCATTGATCGCCTCCGCGGGGCCGGAGCCTGCGAGAGCGACACCCTGCAAGTCTCTGGTCTGCCCGTACCACGGCTGGGCCTACGAACTCGACGGACGCCTGCGTCATCGCCTTCATGCCGAGACCTTCGACGGCATCGACCCTGCCACGCTGAACCTGGTCGAACTGCCGTGCGACGAAGCGGGCGGGTTGATCTTCGTGAAGCGCACGCCCGGCCCGGCGTTCTCGGCCACGGCCTTCCTGAAAGGGCTGGAAGACCACCTGCACTGGCTGGGCCTCGCGGACATGAAGGTGTTCCGCAAGGTCGATCACGTCTATTCGGCGAACTGGAAGCTGACCGTCGATGCGTTCCTCGAGGGCTATCACATCCGGGTGCTGCATCGCGACACGATCTATCCGTTCTTTGCCGACGCGTACACCGTCAATCTGCACGCCGGCCCGCACCAGGATTCACTGGTCGCCCGGCGCACGGCCTTCGAGGCTTTCGAGCCACCGCGCGACCGCAGCGCGTTGTGCAAGCTGGCCACGCCGACGCAGTTGGTCTTCCCGAACACCTTCCTGATCTGGCACCCCGACTACGTCAGCCTGATCGGCATGTTCTCGCCGGCTGCGGATGAAGTCCGGTGGGTGCACACGATGTTGATCCCGCCCGATCGAGCCGGCGACGACTGGACCCCGCACTGGGAAAAGACCTTCGCCCTGATCGAGCAGACGGTCTTTCAGCAGGAGGACATCGCGACGGCGGTGGCGATCCAGCGCGGATTGGCAAGCGGCGCCAACACCGGCCTGCATGCCGGCCGCCTCGAACACGAGGTGCTGCGCTTTCATCGTGGCATCGATGCGGCGATCGGCGGAACGCTGGTCCCCGCGGGCGCTTCCACGCGTCATCCTGTTCGCTGACCGCGACCGATGACCAATGCGATGCCGCCCAGGATCGCGATCGATGCAAGCACGAGCCGGAGCGTGACCGACTCGCCAAGCCACACGACGCCACCGGCGGCCGCGAGGACGGGCACGCTGAGTTGCACAGTGGCGGCGCTCGTCGCTCTCAATCCAGCCAGCGCCGTGTACCAGATGGCATAGCCGATGCCGGAGGCCAGTGCCCCCGATGCCACGGCGCACGCGATACCCGCTGCGTCGAGCGACACGCGCGGCAGCATCGACAGGCTCAGCGCGGCGGCCCACACGATCGCCCGCAAGAAGTTCCCGGCCGTGGCGCGCAGCGGGTCGCCACTGCCCTTCGCCCGCAGCGAGTAGACGCCCCATGCCATCCCCGCCGCGAGCATCAGAACCGAGCCCTGCAAAGGCGGTGCCGACAGGCCGGGAAGCAGCAAACCCACCAGCCCGCAGAGTGCGCCGGTCAACCCCACTGCCTGTCGAAGTCGCAGACGCTCGCCCTGGTACAAGCCGAATCCGATCATCGTCGCCTGGACGGCGCCGAACAGCAGCAGCGCACCGGTCGCCGCAGTCAGGCTCACGTACGCGAACGAAAAGGCGGCGGCGTAGCCGAAGAGCGCCAGCGCTGAAGTCCAGCTTCCGGCCGCCGCCGCCTTGCCGTCGCGCATCCGGGCCACGAGCGCCAGCGCGAGGGCGCCAGACACGATCCGGATCAGCGTGAAGCTCGCCGCGTCGATGGCCGTGTGCCGCAGCGCGACACGGCAGAGCAGCGAATTCGCCGCGAACGCCACCATCGCCATCAGCGTCAGAACGAATACGCGTGTGCGGGGCATCGCCGGATTCTGCAGCCTCCGGTCCGCGCAGAACCACGCTCGCCGCGTGCCGCGCCGGCCCGCTTCCGGCCCGGACCGACTTGACGAAACTCACTATAGATGGGTATGTTACTACTCGCAATATGCCTTTATGGGTAACAATATGTCCATGTCTTCAACCCCTCCCCTGGCGGTCATGTCTGCCGCACAACGGCTTGGCGAGAACATCCGCCTGGCCCGCGGACGCAGGCGCCTGAGCCAGGAAGAACTGGCGCAGGCCTGCGGCATCACCCGCAAGACTCTCTACGGCCTCGAGAAGGGCGCATCGAGCACGACCATCGGCACCGTCCTCGCTGTGCTGTGGAAGCTGGGCCTGCTCGACACCGCGTCGGCCCTCGCCGACCCCGATGCCGACGAGCACGGCAAGATTCTGGAGGCAGCGCGTCGGCCCAGACGCGTGCGCCACCCGGTCGAGACCGACAACGACTTCTGATCATCATGGCAAGCGACCCACAAGCCTGCTACGTCCACATTCAGCTTCCAGGAACCCTCGAGACGGTGCCTTGCGCATCGCTCAGGGTCCGCGCGCTGACGGCGGGAACCTACGAAGGCACGTTCACGTACGGCAAGCGCTATCTCGAACGGCCCGAGGTCATGGCCCTGGACCCGTTCCACCTGCCCTTGTCGACGCGCCCGCAGAAGTTCACGAAGCTGAAGGGCATCCCCGGCGCCGTTCGGGACGCCAGCCCGGACGCCTGGGGACGGCGCGTCATCCAGGCCAAGCTGCAGCGCCCCGAAGCGAGCGTCCAGGAAATGGAGTACCTGCTCAACGGGCCGGACGATGGTGCCGGCAACCTGAGCTTCGGGCGAACGGTGACGCCGCCTGCCCCACGGCGGCCGTTCAATCGCACGCACCAGCTGGCCGCCCTCGTCGCAGCGGCCGAGAAGCTCGAGCAGGACGGCCGGCTTCCGCATGAGGTGCTGGAGGAACTCGAGCCCGGCACGCGCATGGGCGGCGCCAGGCCCAAGGTGACGGTCGAGGACGATCGCAGGATCTGGCTCGCGAAGCTGCCCGAGAAGGCCGACCGACACGACATGCAGCGCATCGAGTACGCGACGCTCGAACTGGCCCGCGCCGCGGGCATTCGTGTCTGCGGCGCGCGCCTGGAGCGCGTCGGCGAGCGACACACGCTGCTGCTCGACCGCTTCGACAGGGCGTGGAATCCGGATGCCCAGGCCTACTCCCGATACGGCCTCGTCTCGGGCCTGACCGTGCTCGATGCCGAGGACGGCCATCTCGGCCGGGATCGCTGGTCGTATCCGTTGTTGGCCGATGAACTTCGACGCTGGTCGGTCAACAGCAACGCGGACCGTCGCGAGCTGTTCCTGCGCATGGCGTTCAACGCGATGGTCACCAACACCGACGACCATCCGCGCAATCACGCGCTGCTGCACACAAGGGGTGGATGGCGGCTGTCTCCTGCCTACGACCTCGTGCCTGTCCCGATGGTCTCGATCGAGCGCCGGGACCTGGCTCTGGAGGTCGGCCGCTTCGGCCGCGCCGCGAGCCTCTACAACCTCCTCTCGCGGTGCGAAGCGTTTGGCTTGACGAAGGAAGGGGCACAGGCGCTGATCGACGGAATGCTCGGCGTCGTCCGTGGCTGGCGCGAACACTTCATCCAGCGCGGGGTCGAGCAACGCAGCATCGAGATGCTCGAGCAGGCGATGCTTCCGCCTTCGTTCTTCCGTGCCGCGCCGCCGGACGCCGCCTGACGCGCGCCCGACGACGCTGATTCCCGCCTCTCGTTGCGCCGCTTCACGAATGTCCTCAAACTCTCCCTGCGTGCCGGGCTGGCGGACGCTGAATCGCACCCGAACCGGAGGTCGACATGAGCACCGATGCATCCCACGACAAGGGCCCTGATCTCGCCGACGGCGTGGCGCTCGGAACGCTCGCCGACGGGGCGATGCTGGCCGGCCACGTCGGCGACGACGCGGTCCTGCTCGCGCGCCGCGGCGACGCGTACTTCGCGATCGGCGCCGAGTGCACCCACTATCACGGCCCGCTTGCCGAGGGGGTGATGGTCGGCGACACGGTGCGCTGCCCGTGGCACCACGCCTGCTTCAGCCTGCGGACCGGCGAAGCGGTCGGCGCACCGGCGTTCGACCCGGTCGCGTGCTGGCGCACCGAGGTCCGAAACGGCCAGATCGTCGTGCTCGGCAAGGTGGAACCGAAGCAGGAAACCCGCATCGCCTCGGCGGCCGCTGCGCCGCAGCGGATCGTGATCGTCGGCGGCGGCGCGGCCGGTTTCGCGTGCGCCGAGATGCTGCGGCGCCGGGGCTACGCGGGCAGCCTCGTGATGCTCAGCGACGACGCCGCGCCGCCGGTCGATCGCCCGAACCTGTCGAAGGACTACCTCGCCGGCAGCGCGCCCGAGGACTGGGTGCCGATGCGTCCGGACGGCTTCTACACCGAGCAGGCGATCGACCTGCGCTTGAAGGCCAGCGTCGTCGATCTCGACACGCGCGCCCGCGAGCTCGAACTCGCCGACGGCAGCCAGCTCGCCTACGACCGGCTCCTGCTCGCGACCGGTGCCGAGCCGGTGCGCCTCGCCATCCCGGGCATCGAGTTGCCGCATGTGCACACCTTGCGCACGCTGGCCGATTGCCGCGCGATCATCGCGCGCGCGGCCTCGGCGCAGCGTGCGGTCGTGATGGGCGCGAGCTTCATCGGCCTGGAGGTCGCCGCCTCGCTGCGCGCGCGTGGCATCGAGGTGCATGTCGTTGCGCCGGACAAGCGCCCGATGGAGCGCGTGCTCGGTCCGGAACTCGGCGACTTCGTGCGCCGCCTGCACGAGGAGCACGGTGTCGTCTTCCATCTCGAAGACACCGCCAGCGCGATCGACGCGCGCCAGGTGACGTTGCACGGCGGCGGCAGCCTCGCCGCCGACCTGGTGGTGGTCGGCGTCGGCGTGCGGCCCCGGCTCGCACTGGCCGAGAAGGCCGGACTCGCGCTGGACCGCGGCGTCACGGTCGATGCCTACCTCGAAACCAGCGCGCCAGGCGTCTTCGCCGCCGGCGACATCGCGCGCTGGCCCGACCCGCACAGCGGCGCGGCGATCCGTGTCGAGCACTGGGTCGTCGCGCAGCGCCAGGGCCAGACCGCCGCGCTGAACATGCTCGGTCGACGCGAGAAGTTCGCTGCCGTGCCGTTCTTCTGGAGCCAGCACTACGACGTGCCGATCAACTACGTCGGCCACGCCGAGGGCTGGGACGAGATCGCGATCGAGGGCGACATCGCGGGCCGCGACTGCACGCTGCGCTACAAGCGCAACGGCCGCGTGCTCGCACTCGCCTCGATCTATCGCGATGCCGAGAACCTGCTGGCCGAGGCCGCGATGGAACGCGCGGCAGCACCCGGCTGACCCCGGCGCGGGCGTGCCGATTGCCCGGGTGCGGTGGGAGGCAAGCGATGAAGATTGCCCAGGTCGCTCCGTTGTTCGAGAGCGTGCCGCCGGCCGGATACGGCGGCACCGAGCGGGTCGTTTCGTACCTGACCGACACGCTGGTCGAACTCGGCCATGACGTGACGCTCTATGCGAGCGCCGATTCGCGCACGCGCGCCCGGCTCGTGCCGGTGCTCGACCGCAGCCTGCGGCTCAACGAGCGCCGCCCCGATCCGCTGTTGTGGCATGTCATGCTGATAGACCGCCTGTGGGACGAGGCCGCGCAGTACGACGTGATCCACTTCCACACCGACATCGTCCACCTGCCGATCGCGCGCCGCTGCGGTGCTGCGGCGATCACCACCCTGCATGGCCGGCTCGACCTGCCCGACCTGGGCACGCTCTATCGTCACTTCGGCGATGTGCCGCTGGTGTCGGTCTCGGCCAGTCAGCGCGCACCCATCCCGTGGGCGCACTGGCTCGCGACGGTGCACCACGGCGTGCCGGCCGACCTGTATGCCTTCCATCCCGAGCCGGGCGAATACTTCGCGTTTCTCGGCCGGATCGCGCCGGAGAAGCGCGTCGATCGCGCGATCGAGATCGCGCTCGCCTGCGAGACGCCGCTGCGAATCGCCGCCAAGGTCGACACTGCCGACCAGGCCTATTTCGCGCAGCACATCCAGCCGCGGCTCGCGCACCCGCTGATCCGCTTCGTCGGCGAGATCGACGATGCGGCGAAGAACGATTTTCTCGGCCGGGCGCTTGCGTTGCTGATGCCGATCGACTGGCCCGAGCCCTTCGGCCTTGTCGTGATCGAGGCCTTTGCTTGCGGTACGCCGGTGCTGGCCTATGGTCATGGCTCAATTCCCGAAATCGTCGACCACGGGTGTACCGGATTCATCGTGAACGACCAGGAGCAGGCCATTGCCGCCGCGCGCCAGATCGCGCGTCTCGACCGCAGCCGCTGCCGCGCGGTATTCGAGCGGCGCTTCACCGCCAGCACGATGGCGCGGGCCTACCTGGGCGTCTATCGCGGACTGTCGGCCGCGAAAAATTCCGACGCGCAGTAGGGCCAGCACAGGAGTTCGCGATGGCGGATCGGATCCAGATCGACGACAAGTGGTACGTCGCCGTCACGGCCTCGGGCGGAGAGAGCGCGCGCCACGTCCTCAAGCATGCCCAGACCTTCGCGATGTTCGACCGCTTCGGCGACATCGAACCCGGCGAACAGGGTCTGTATCACGACGACACGCGCTACCTGTCGATGCAGGAGCTGACGATCAACGGCACGCGGCCGCTGTTCCTCGGCGCCACGGTGAAGCAGGCGAGCAGCCTGTTGATCGTCGAGCTGATGAACCCCGATCTGGTGATCGACGGCGCGCCGGCGATCCTGAAGGGCACCGTCCACGTGTTCCGCGCGAAGCTGCTGTGGCAAGGCGCGTGCTACGAACACATCCGGCTCACGAATCACGGGCGCGAGCCGGCGGCGATCCGTCTCGAGCTGCAGTTCGCCGCGGATTTCGCCGACCTGTTCGAGGTGCGCGGCATCCGGCGCGAGGCCGTCGGCGACCTGCTGCCGACCGAGATCGGCGACGACGAGGTGATCCTGCCGTATGCCGGCCGCGACGGCCTGACGCGGCGCGCCCACCTGCGTTTTTCGCCGACACCGACCCAGCTGACGCAAAGCCGTGCCCGCTACGAGCCGGTGCTGCAGCCCGGCCAGGAGCACCACTTCTATTGCACGGTCGTCTGCAACGGCAACGGCGCCACGACCGTGCAGTCGCTGCCCTACGAGGCGGCATTGCGGGAGTCCGTTGCATTGCGCTGCAAGGAGGCCGGGCACCACTGCCCCATCGAGACCTCGAACCCGCTCGTCAACCGCTGGCTCGAACGCTCGGCCTCCGATCTGGCGATGCTGACGACCGAACTGCCCGGCGGCCGGTACCCGTTCGCCGGTGTGCCCTGGTACTGCACCACTTTCGGCCGCGACGGCATCCTGACCGCGCTGGAGTGCCTGTGGATCGACCCCTCGCTGGCCGCCGGCGTGCTCGCCTTCCTGGCCGAAACGCAGGCGACCGTCGAAGACCCGGGCAACGACGCCGAGCCCGGCAAGATCCTGCACGAGGCGCGGCAAAGCGAGATGGCCCGCACCGCCGAGGTTCCGTTCCGCCGCTACTACGGAAGCGTCGACGCGACGCCGCTGTTCATCGTGCTGGCCGGCGCCTACCACCGCTGGACCGGCGACACCGCGTTCATGCGTCGGCTGTGGCCGAACGTGCTGCTCGCGCTGCAGTGGATCGATCGCTATGGCGATCTCGACGGCGACGGTTTCGTCGAATACGCGCGGCGCAGCGCCGACGGCCTGGTGCAGCAAGGCTGGAAGGATTCGCAGGATTCGATCTTCCATGCCGACGGTGAACTGGCGCAGGCGCCGATCGCGTTGTGCGAGGTGCAGGGCTACGTCTACCAGGCCCGGCTTGCCGCGGCCGAGCTCGCAAGGCAGTTCGGCGAGAGTGCGATTGCCGAGAGGCAGTCGGCGCAGGCCGAGGCGCTGCGGGAGCGTTTCGATGCGGCGTTCTGGTGCCCCGAGATCGACAACTACGCGATCGCGCTCGACGGGCACAAGCGCCAGTGCAAGGTGCCGTCGTCGAATGCCGGCCACGCGCTGTGGAGCGGCATCGCGAGCCCCGAGCACGCCGATCGCGTCGTCGATCGCCTGGTCGCCGGGGAATTCTTCAGCGGCTGGGGCGTTCGCACGATCCCGGTCGGTCAGGCGCGCTACAACCCGATGTCCTACCACAACGGCTCGATCTGGCCGCACGACAACGCGCTGATCGCCGCCGGCATGGCGCGCTATGGGCGGATGAAGGAGGCCACGCTGCTGTTCGACAGCATGTTCGACGCCAGCCTGCACTTCGAACACCACCGCCTGCCGGAGCTGTTCTGCGGCTTCCCGCGGCGGGCCGGCGAAGGACCGACGCTGTACCCGGTCGCCTGCTCGCCGCAGGCCTGGGCCTGCGCGACCGTCTTCGCGATGCTCCAGGCCTGCCTGGGCATCGACTTCGACGCGCGGAAACGCCGCCTCGCGCTGAAGACGCCGCGCCTGCCGCTGGGCATCAGCTGGCTCGCCGTGAAGCAGCTCGGCACACCCGGCTGCAGCGTCGATCTGGTGCTCAAGCGCTACGAAAGCAGCGTCGGCGTCGAGGTGGTCCGCAAGGACGCGCAGGCCGAGGTCGTGGTGATCGTGTGACCCCGTGCAGGCCGGCACAAGGGGTCAATAGAGGATCCGGCAGCGGATCGTGTCCGGCAGGCCGCACAGGTCGGCGAGCGCCGCCTCGGGGGCGGCATTGTCGACATCGATCACGACATAGCCGACCTCCTCACGCGTGCTGAGGTACTGCGCCGCGACGTTGATCCCGTGCGCCGAGAGCCGCTCGTTGACCCGCGCAATCACGCCCGGCACGTTGCGGTGGATGTGCAGCAGGCGGCCGCGGCCGGTGTGCTCCGGCAGCGCGACCTCCGGGAAGTTGACCGCCGAGGTCGTGGAACCGTTGTCGCCGTAGCGCAGCAGCTTGTCGGCGACCTCCTTGCCGATGTTGACCTGGGCTTCCAGCGTCGAGCCGCCGATGTGCGGCGTCAGCAGCGCGTTGTCGAACCGGACCAGCGGCGACTCGAAGCGCACCTCGTTGCCGCTCGGCTCCTTCGGGAACACGTCGATCGCGGCGCCGCGCAGGTGGCCGGTCTCGAGGGCATCGGCGAGCGCGTCGACGTCGACGACGCTGCCGCGCGAGGCATTGATCAGGTGCGCGCCGGGCCTCATCGCGGCGATCTGCGCGCGGCCGATCAGCCCGCGCGTGGTCGGCGTCTCGGGCAAGTGCAGCGTCACGACATCGGCGCGCGCCAGCAGCTCGTCGAGGCTGTCGAGCTGGCGCGCGTTGCCCAGGCTGAGCTTGGCGACGATGTCGTGGAACACGACGACCATGCCGAGCTGC
Organism: Rhizobacter sp. P5_A1; assembly: GCF_056400745.1. NCBI lineage: Bacteria > Pseudomonadati > Pseudomonadota > Betaproteobacteria > Burkholderiales > Sphaerotilaceae > Rhizobacter > Rhizobacter sp. P5_A1. The sequence goes on along the minus strand of NZ_JBFUKR010000011.1, from coordinate 86,534 downwards.
TCGGCCAGCACGCCGATCTGCGTGCCGATGTGCCCGTAGCCGACGATGCCGAGCGTCTTGCCGCGCGCCTCGTACGAGTGCTCGGCGCTCTTGGTCCAGCCGCCGCGATGCAGCACCGCGTTCTTCGCCGGGATGCCGCGCAGCAGCATGATGATCTCGGCGAGCACGAGTTCGGCCACGCTGCGCGTGTTCGAAAACGGCGCGTTGAACACCGGCACGCCGCGCAGCATCGCGGCGTGCAGGTCGATCTGGTTCGTGCCGATGCAGAACGCGCCGACGGCCATCAGCTTCGGCGCGGCCTGCAGCACCTCGGCCGTCAGCCGTGTGCGCGAGCGGATGCCGAGAAAGTGCGCATCGGCGATGGCCGCGCGCAACACGTCGCCGCTCAGCGCCTTCGGCGCCTCGACGACATGCGTGTAGCCATCACGCCGCAGCGCGTCCGCCGCGGAGGCGTGGATGCCTTCGAGCAGCACGACCTTGAGGCTGGCCTTCGTGGCCGACGTCGATTGCGAAGTCGATGGCGTCATGCGCCCATTGTTGCCGCGGCCTCCTGTCGCACTGCGCCGGCGTGCCGGCGTGCCCCCGCCGGCCGAAGGGTCGTCGCTCGGGAGCTCAGACCAGCAGCTGCTTCAGCTTCGCGATCGTCGCGGGCAGGTCAAGCGGCTTGGTCCAGTAGTCCTCGAAGCCCAGCGATTCGACCAGCGCGATCTGCTTCGGCATCGCATCGGCGCTGACGGCAACGCACGGGATGTCGCGCGTGCTGCGGTGCGCCTGCAGGCGCTTGAACACGTCGACGCCGGGCATGTCCGGCAGGTTCATGTCGAGCAGGATCACCTTCGGCTGGTGGCGCGCGGCCGCGGCGATGCCTTCGGCGCCGGTCGATGCGCAGAGCAGCCGCCATTCGGGCTGGGTCGCGAACAGCTGCTCCATCAGCACGACGTTGACCTCGTCGTCCTCGATGTACAGCACGACGTACTCGCGACCGGTGTCCCATTGCGACGGGAGGCTCAGCTGCGCGGTGTTCGAGTCGCCGACAGAGTCGGCGGCCACCGGGAGTTCCACCTTGAACACCGATCCGCGGCCCAGCTGCGACGAGACGTCGAGCTTCCCGCCCATCGCCTCGACCAGCTGCTTCGTGATGACCAGGCCGAGACCGGTGCCCGGGACCGCGGTCGCCTCGGCGTCGAGCCGATCGAAGGGCTCGAACATGCGCCCGAGCTGCGACTCCGACATGCCCTTGCCGGTGTCGTCGACGACGAGCTCGCCGACTTCGCCGACCCGGTAGACGATCCGCACGCGGCCGTGGTCGCGGTTGTACTTGATCGCGTTGGAAAGCAGGTTCAACACGACCTGTTCGAGCGCGACCGGGTCGGCGCGAACCGCCGAGGTGTCGGGCCGCTCGACGTCGATGACGATCCGGATGTCGCGCTCCAGCGCCACCAGGTCGAGCGCCTCGACGCAGCGCCTGACGAGCGCGTGCACATTCACCGGCTTGGCCTTCAGCCGCTTGGTGCCGCGCTCGATCTTCGTGATCTGCAGCAGCTGGTCGATCAGTCCCAGCAGGCGCCGGCCCGAATGCTGGACCATCTCGAGGCGCTGCCGGTGCGCGCCCGGCAGCGGGTTGTCCTGGTCCATCTCCATCAGCTGGGCGAAGCCGAGGATCGCGTTCAGCGGTGTGCGCAGTTCGTGGCTGACGTGCGACATGAACTCGCTCTTCGCCGCGCTGGCGCGCTCGGCGCTCAGCTTCTGGCGCCGCAGCGCTTCGAGCGAGCGCTCACGCGTCACGTCGCGGCACGCGCCGACGCGTCGATTCGTCTGCGGCAGTGCCCTGAGCGCGAGCGCGAGCAGGCGCGGCTTCTTCGGGTCCGTGTCGCCGATGCGCACCGTCAGGCGTTCGGTCTCGCCGGGCGGGATCGCCGACTGCAGGAACGCGTGCGCGCGCAGCTGATCGGCATCGACGATCAGCGACGCCCAGTCCTCGAGCGGCATCGCGACCGCGGTCGCGCTGGGAATGCCATGCAGCGCCGCGGCGGCCTCGTCGAGGTGGACGATCCGCGTGTCCGCATCGAACTCGATGAACCCGAGCTCGACCGCGGCCTGCACGACGCTGACGCGCTCGCGGTAGCCGCTGATCGCGACCGGCGCGGCCTGCCCGTGGGGGCCGGGCTCGCGGCCGACGAGCGTGCAGACCACCCACTCGCCATCGGCCACTTCGGGGTGGATCTCGACCTCGAGCGGCGAGGCCGCCGTCTCGCCGTCTGCGAGACTCGCATGGCCGCGCCAGTCGGCGCCGCTGGCCAGGACGTACTGGATCGCCGCGCCGACGATCGACCGGTCGGCGGCCGCCACCCACGCGAGCAGCTGCGAAACGTCGCCGACCGGGCCGTCGGCGTCAGCGGCGTCGATGGGCTGGGCGGCCGCAGCGCGCCCACCTCGGTGCAGCGCCCTCCACTGGCCCTGCCGATTGCGCCCCAGCGTCTGCGTGACAGCACAGCGCGCCTCGAGGCGCCGCAACATCGACGCTTGCGCCAGGCTGTCCGAGGCTTGCCCGGCGCCTTCGATCGCACGAATGGATGCGGCATCGTCCGGCTCTCTGGCCGTCATATCTCTTCTCCCCAGCGTCGCCCGTGACATCAGGCCGAACATGGACAAGCAATTTGCGTGACCGCGGGGTCACGCCCTGATTCAGGAACCGTCGAATATCGCCGATCCGGCTGACGGCTGCCTGCGGCACGCGCGGCACGCGCGGCACGCGGCCCGAATCTTGATCCAACTCAAGGCTCCCAATCAACGCCGCTCAAGCGCCCGGTCTCGCTCGCGTCGTACCCGACCAGCGCCGCGACGACCGCACGGTAGGCCGGCGACTGCAGCAGCTGCAGCAGCTCGGGCATCGGCGGCTCCGCGAGCGCAGCGCCGTTCAGGGCCAGAAAGTAGCGCTCGCGCACCAGCGGGATGAAGTGCAGGCCGAAGCGCTGCGCCGCGGTCTGCACGCCGACGCCGACGTCGGCCATGCCGCTGGCGATGAACGCGGCCACCGCCGCGTGGGTGAACTCGGTGTTGTCGAAGCCGCTGACCTCGCCCGGCGCGACGCCGTGCTTCGCGAGCATCAGCTCGGTCAGCATGCGCGTGCCCGAGCCTTCCGGCCGGTTCACGAAGCGCAGGTCGCCGCGCCGCAGGTCGGCCAGGCCGCGCACCCGCTTCGGGTTGCCAGGCGCCAGGAACAGGCCCTGCGCGCGCGTCGCGACGTGGACGAGCCGGTGCGCGTCGGGCCGCAGCCAGCGCAGGTAGCGCCGCGCCGCCTGGGCCTCGAACTCGCCGATCGGCACATGGAAGCCGGCCAGATCGCATTCGCCGTGCGCCAGCGCGGCGACCGACTCGAAGCTGTTGCGGTAGCGCAGCTCCACCGCCAGCCCGACGGCGGCGAGCCGCTCGACCAGTGCGGCGATCGCATAGCCGTGGCTCGCGTGCAGGCGCAACGCGCGCGGGACGCGTGGCAGTGCGCGGTCGAGCTCGTTCTCGAGCTCGGATGCCAGCGATTCGAGCATCGGCGACAGGCGCGCGGCGATGCGGCGGTCGGCCCAGATCAGCTTCTCGGCCAGCGGCGTCAGCACCGAGCCGCGCCCGCGCCCGGCAATCAGCAGCGGGTGGCCGAACAAGGCCTCGGCGCGCTTGATCTGGCCCCACGCGTGGCGGTAGCTGACGCCGAGGCTGCGCGCGCCCTGCGCGATCGCCCCGCTCTCCTGCACGGCCGCGAGCAACGCGAGCAGGCCGGCGGTGTCCAGTGCGGCATCGGCGCTGGCGTCGGCGTCGGCGTCGGCGTCGGCGTCGCGGCCGAGCTTCCATTCGGGGGTGATGTTGATTCGGAGCAATCGGCAACCTCGTGCATATTTTGGCCGGCGCCGACCTTTATCGTCCAGCGAACTTCTCTCGCCAAATGGTCAGGCCCCTGCCGATTTTCGGGCCGACAGTCCGAGGACCTTCCGGTGATCAACGCCCCCGTCATTCCGATCCATGCCGAATCCGCGCCGCGGCGCCGGCGCGCGCAGAAGGAGCGCGCGGTGCGCGAGCCGGCACTGCGCGAGGTGCAGGCCGCGCTCGGCGACGCGGCCTTGCGGCGCGATCTGCTGATCGAGCACCTGCATGCGCTGAACGACCGCTACGGCCAGCTGCGCACCGACCACCTCGCGGCGCTGGCGCAGCTGCTGCGGCTCTCGCAGGCCGAGGTCTACGAGGTCGCGAGCTTCTACCACCACTTCGAGGTCGTGCGCGAGAACGCCGATGGCGGGTTCGATGCGGCCCCGCAGCTGACGCTGCGGGTCTGCGACGGCCTGGCCTGCGAGCTGGCGGGCGCGCGCGAGCTGCTCGCGCGTCTGCCCGAGGTGCTCGGCGCCGAGGTGCGCGTGGTCGCCGCGCCCTGCATCGGCCGCTGCGAGCAGGCGCCGGCGGTCGCGGTGCACCAGCATGCGCTGGCGCACGCCAGCGTCGAGTCGGTGCAGGCCGCGGTCGCCGCACGAGCCCGGTCCGATGAGCCGCCGCCCGCCGTCGACCTCGCCGGCTACCGGGCCGCGGGCGGCTACGCCACGCTGCGCCAGTGCCTGAGCGGCGAACGCAGCGTCGATGCTGTGCTGCAGGCGCTCGAACATTCGGGCTTGCGCGGGCTCGGTGGCGCGGGCTTTCCGGCCGGGCGCAAGTGGCGCATCGTCCGCGAGCAGCCGGCGCCGCGGCTGATGGCCGTCAACATCGACGAAGGCGAACCCGGCACCTTCAAGGACCGCGTCTACCTCGAGCGCGACCCGCACCGCTTTCTCGAAGGCATGCTGATCGCCGCGTGGGCCGTCGGCATCGACGCGATCTACATCTACCTGCGCGACGAGTACCACGCATGCCGCGCATTGCTGACCCGCGAGCTCGCGGCAATGCGCGCCGCACCGCCGGCCGGCGGCCGCTTGCCGACGATCGAACTGCGGCGTGGTGCCGGGGCCTACATCTGCGGCGAGGAGTCGGCCATGATCGAATCGATCGAGGGCAAGCGCGGCATGCCGCGGCTGCGCCCGCCGTATGTCGCGCAGATCGGCCTGTTCGGCCGACCGACCCTCGAGCACAACCTCGAAACGCTGTACTGGGTGCGCGACATCCTCGAAAAAGGCGGTGACTGGTTCGCCGGCCACGGCCGCCATGGCCGCAAGGGCCTGCGCTCGTTCTCGGTCTCGGGGCGCGTCAAGCGGCCCGGCATGCACCTCGCGCCGGCCGGCATCACGGCGCGCGAGCTGATCGACGAATACTGCGGCGGCATGCTCGACGGCCACACGCTCTACGCCTACCTGCCCGGCGGTGCATCGGGCGGCATCCTTCCCGAGCGGCTCGCCGACGTGCCGCTCGACTTCGACACCTTGCAGCCGCACGGCTGCTTCATCGGCTCGGCGGCGCTGATCGTGCTGTCGCAGAGCGACACGCACTGCGACCGCGCCAGCGATGCGGCGCGCAACCTGATGGCCTTCTTCGAGCACGAGAGCTGCGGCCAGTGCACCCCGTGCCGCAGCGGCACCGCGAAGGCGCGCGAGCTGATCGCGACCGACACCTGGAACGCGCCGCTGCTCGGCCAGCTCTCGCAGGCGATGCGCGACGCGTCGATCTGCGGGCTCGGCCAGGCCGCGCCGAACCCGGTCGACTGTGTGCTGCGCTACTTTCCCGAGGAACTCGCGCGATGAACGCCCCCACTTCACTCGCGCTGCTGGTCGATGGCGCGCCGCCGGTCGAGTTCACGCTCGACGGCCAGACCGTGCGCGCGCGCCCCGACGAGACGCTCTGGCAGGTCGCGAAACGCGCCGGCATCGCGATCCCGCACCTGTGCCACAAGGAAGGCCTCGAGCCCGCCGGCAACTGCCGCGCCTGCATGGTCGAGATCGATGGCGAACGCGTGCTCGCGGCCTCGTGCTGCCGCAGCGCGAGCGCCGGGATGACGGTGCGCACCGACAGCCCGCGCGCCGCGGCGGCGCGTGCGATGGTGATCGAGCTGCTCGTCAGCGATGCGGGCGCGGCGTCGAATCGCCATACCCGCGCGTCCGAGCTGACGCGCTGGGCCGACCGGCTCGGCGTCGCGTCCGGCCGCCTGCCGCAGCGCGACGCGCACTACGCCGCGCCCGACACCTCGCACGCCGCGATCGCCGTGAACCTCGACGCCTGCATCCAGTGCACGCGCTGCCTGCGCGCCTGCCGCGACGAACAGGGCAACGACGTGATCGGCCTCGCGCTGCGCGGCGCGCACGCAAAGATCACGTTCGATGCCGGCGACGCGCTCGGCGCGTCGAGCTGCGTGGCCTGCGGCGAGTGCGTCCAGGCCTGCCCGACCGGCGCGCTGATGCCGGCGCAGGGGGCGGGGCTCGAGACCGTCACGTCGCAGGTCGACTCGGTGTGCCCCTATTGCGGTGTCGGCTGCCAGCTCACGTGGCATGTCGGGCCGAGTGCCGCGGGGACCGAGACCATTCACTTCGTCACCGGCCGCGATGGCCCGGCGAACCACGGGCGCCTGTGCGTGAAGGGCCGCTACGGCTTCGACTACATCCACAACCCGAAGCGCCTGACCGCACCGCTGATCCGGCGCCCCGGCCGCGCGAAAGACCCGGCCGACATCGAGCGCGTGAAGCGCGGCGAGCTGCGCCTCGACGAGCTCTTCGCCGAGGCGAGCTGGGACGATGCGCTTGCGCTCGCGGCCGGCGGCCTGGCGCGCATTCGCGATGACGCGGCGCACGGCGCCGGTTCGGCGCTGGCCGGCTTCGGCTCGGCGAAGGGCAGCAACGAAGAGGCCTACCTGTTCCAGAAGCTGGTCCGCACGGCGATGGGCAGCAGCCATGTCGATCACTGCACGCGGCTGTGCCATGCGAGCTCGGTCGCGGCGCTGCTCGAGGGCATCGGCTCCGGGTCGGTCAGCAACCCGGTGGCCGATGTCGCGCAGGCCGAGCTGATCTTCCTGATCGGCGCGAACCCGACGGTCAACCACCCGGTCGCGGCGACCTGGATCAAGAACGCGGTCGATCGCGGCGCCCGCCTCGTGATCGCCGATCCGCGCCAGACGCAGCTGACGCGACGCGCACACTGGCACCTGCAGTTCCGGCCCGACACCGATGTCGCGCTGATCAACGGCCTGCTGCACACGATCATCGACGAAGGCCTGGTCGACCAGCGTTTCGTCGACGCGCGCGTCAACGGCTTCGATGCGCTGAAGGCCGCGGTGGCCGAGGCCACGCCCGAGCGCATGGCCGAGATCTGCGGCATCGACGCGGCCACGCTGCGCGAGGTGGCGCGCGCGTTCGCGACCGCGAAGAGCGCGATGATCCTGTGGGGCATGGGCGTCAGCCAGCATGTGCACGGCACCGACAACGCGCGCGGGCTGATCGCGCTGGCGCTGATCACCGGCCAGATCGGCCGGCCCGGCACCGGCTTGCACCCGCTGCGCGGCCAGAACAACGTGCAGGGCGCGAGCGATGCCGGGCTGATCCCGATGATGCTGCCGAACTACCAGCGCGTCGGCGATGCGCAGGTGCGTGCGCAGTTCGAGGCGCTGTGGGGCACGTCGATCGATGCGCAGGCCGGCCTGACGGTCGTCGAGATCATGCACGCGGTGACCGCCGGGCAGATCCGCGGCCTGTTCGTCGAGGGCGAGAACCCGGCCATGAGCGACCCCGACCTGACCCACGCCCGCACCGCGCTCGCGACGCTCGAGCACCTCGTCGTGCAGGACATCTTCGCGACCGAGACGGCGATGCTCGCGGACGTGATCCTGCCGGCCTCGGCGCAGCCCGAGAAATGGGGCAGCTACACCAACACCGACCGGCTGATCCAGATCGGCCGCCCTGCCCTGGCGCCGCCGGGGCAGGCGATGCAGGACCTCTGGATCATCGAGCAGATCGCGCGCCGCCTCGGCGCCGACTGGCACTACTGGCACGCCGACGACGGCACTGGCCAGACGGCAGCCGCGGCGCCGGTCGGGCGCGTCTATGAAGAGATGCGCTCGGTGATGGCCCCGCTGGCCGGCGTGCCCTGGTCGCGCCTGCTGCGCGAAGACGCCGTCGTCACGCCGGCAACGCGCGAGGACGAACCCGGCGAGGCCGTCGTGTTCATCGACCGCTTCCCGACCGCCGACGGCCGCGCCGCGCTCGTGCCGACGCAGTACCGGCCCGGCGCCGAGCAGGCCGACGACGCCTACCCGCTGGTGCTGACGACCGGCCGCGTGCTCGAGCACTGGCATACCGGCGCGATGACGCGCCACGCGAGCATGCTCGATGCGATCACGCCCGAAGCGCTTGCAACGCTGCACCCGACCGACGCGCAACGCTTCGCGCTGACCGACGGCGCGACCGTGCAGCTCACGACACGCCACGGCGCGGTGCGCGCGCGGCTCAGCGTCAGCCCGCAGGTTCGCCCGGGGCAGGTGTTCCTGCCGTTCGCGTTCTGGGAAGCCGCGGCCAACCAGCTGACCGGCGACGCGGTCGACCCGGTCGCGAAGATCCCCGGCTTCAAGGTGACCGCGGTGCGGGTCGGCCCCGGCTGAATCACCGCGCGTCGCAAGCTGTGGGGCGAACAGCCGCGATGGGCCGTGGATGCAACATACATCTACGTTTCACTTCAGTGCATCGCTGCCGGCGCAGTACGGAGTTCTGCGCGGGCATGTTTCAGCACGGTCCAGGAGCCGCTCAGCGCAAGAACACCCATCGCGCCTGCGACGAGCAGGTCCGGCCATGCGTTGCCGGTGCCGAACACCCCCAGTGCTGCCAACATGACCGCGATGTTGCCAAGGGCATCGTTGCGAGAGCAAATCCAGACCGACCGCATGTTGGCGTCGCCGGTACGGAAGCGGTAGAGCATCAGGGCCACACCAGCGTTGACCGCAAGCGCGGCGAACCCGACGGCGCCCATCGTGGCCGGCTCAGGCGGCACGCCGCCTTGCAGGTTCCAAAGCGCCTTCCCCAGGACGAAGACTCCGAACGCTCCCATGCAGGTCGCCTTGAAGAGCGCGGCCCTGGATCGCGTCGACGCGGCCATTCCGAGCACAGCCAGACTGATGGCGTAGTTGCACGCATCCCCGAAAAAATCGATTGCGTCTGCGAGTAGCGAGATAGAGCCCGAGGCCCACGATCCACCGAGTTCGACCGCAAACATGAGCGAATTGAGCGCAAGCGCCGCCCACAGCACCTTTCGGTAGTCTGGGTCAACAGGCGGCGGCGACGAACAGGATGAACCGGAGCAGCAAGAGGCGGACATTGGCAGGGCCTTCATTCGTGTGAGAGCATTTGAAGGCCTGTAGCTGGTACAGGGTCAAGCTGTGGGGTTAATCGATGCGAATTGGCGAGTTGGCGCAGAAGGCCGGGTGCGACGCGCAGACGGTGCGGTTTTACGAACGCGAGGGCCTTCTGGAGGAGCCGGAACGCGACGAATCCGGCTACCGCCGCTATGACGAGCGGCACGCCGCGAGATTGGCCTTTGTGAGGCACTGTCGTTCCCTGGACCTGCCGCTGCCGGAGGTGCGGCAACTGCTCGACTTCGCGGCGCAGCCTCGCCAATCGTGTGCGCAAGTGAACGACCTGCTCGACGAGCACATCGCGCTGGTCCATCAACGCCATGCGACCCTCAGGACCTTAGAGAAACAACTGGTGGCCTTGCGTCGAACGTGCGATGGCGACGCATCGCGCTCGTGCGCCATCCTGGAGTCGTTCATGAGCGCGGCCGCGCAGCATGCTTGCGCCTCTCACTCCGAACGCCGAACGCGGGATTCGGATCAGGCGTAGCGCCGCGCGCCGCTCTCCAGCGCCACCGGCTTGATCCGCGACGCCATGCCGGCGCAGCCGAAGGCCTCGAAGCGGTCGATGCAGAGATCGCGCGCGGCGGTCGTCGCGTCCTTCAGGAACTTGCGCGGGTCGAACTCGGCGCGGTCGCGGCCCATCGCGCGGCGCATCGCGCCGGTCATCGCGAGGCGGATGTCGGTGTCGATGTTGACCTTGCGCACGCCGTGGCGGATGCCCTCCTGGATCTCCTCGACCGGCACGCCGTAGGTCTCCTTGATCTCGCCGCCGTGCTCGCGGATCACCGCGAGCCATTCCTGCGGCACCGACGACGAGCCGTGCATCACCAGGTGCGTGTTCGGGATGCGCGCATGGATCTGCTTGACGCGGTCGATCGCGAGGATGTCGCCGGTCGGCTTGCGGCTGAACTTGTAGGCGCCGTGCGAGGTGCCGATCGCGATCGCCAGCGCGTCGACGCCGGTCTGCGCGACGAAGTCGGCGGCCTGCTGCGGGTCGGTCAGCAGCTGGTCGTGCGTCAGCAGCCCTTGCGCGCCCGAGCCGTCTTCCTCGCCGGCCATGCCGGACTCGAGCGAGCCGAGGCAGCCGAGTTCGCCTTCGACCGAAACACCGACCGCATGCGCCATCTCGACCACGCGGCGCGTCACCGCGACGTTGTAGTCGTAGCTCGCCGGCGTCTTCGCGTCTTCCATCAGCGAGCCGTCCATCATCACGCTGGTGAAGCCGGAGCGGATCGCCTGCAGGCACACCGCGGCGCTGGCGCCGTGGTCCTGGTGCATCACGATGGGGATGTCGGGGTACGTCTCGGCGGCGGCCTCGACCAGTCTGCGCAGGAACGCCTCGCCGGCGTATTTGCGCGCGCCGGCCGAGGCCTGCAGGATCACCGGGCTGTCGGTGGTCTGCGCGGCCTGCATGATGGCCTGGATCTGCTCCAGGTTGTTGACGTTGAATGCCGGCACGCCGTAGCGGTGCTCGGCGGCGTGGTCGAGCAGCTGTCGCAGCGAGATCATGGCCATCGGGGACTCCTGAGGTGAAGGTTGAATGAGGTCCGGCGCGCGTCAGGCGCGCGCCATCGCGAGGGCGGTGTCGAGCATCCGGTTCGAGAAGCCCCACTCGTTGTCGTACCAGGCGCAGACCTTCACGAGCCGGCCGCTGACCTTGGTGCAGGTCGCGTCGAACACGCTCGAGCGCGGGTCGTGGTTGAAGTCGACCGACACGAGCGGCTCGTCGGTGTAGCCGAGCACGCCGGCCAGCGGGCCAACGCTTGCGGCGCGCTGCATCAGCGCGTTGACCTCCTCGATCGTCGTCTCGCGCCCGGCGCTGAACACCAGGTCGACCAGCGAGACGTTGATCGTCGGCACGCGCACCGCGAAGCCGTCGAGCCGGCCGACGAGCTCGGGCAGCACCAGGCCGACCGCGGCGGCGGCGCCGGTCTTGGTCGGGATCATCGATTGCGTCGCCGAGCGCGCGCGGCGCAGGTCCTCGTGATAGACGTCGGTCAGCACCTGGTCGTTGGTGTAGCTGTGGATCGTCGTCATCAGGCCGTTGTCGATGCCGATCGCGTCGTTCAGCACCTTCGCGACCGGCGCGAGGCAGTTCGTCGTGCACGACGCGTTCGAGACCACGGTGTGCGCCGCGCGCAGCGTGCCGTGGTTGACGCCGTAGACGATGGTCGCGTCGACATCGGCGCCGCCCGGTGCGCTGATCAGCACCTTCTTCGCGCCGGCCGCGAGGTGTGCGCCGGCCTTCGCCTTGCTCGTGAACAGGCCGGTGCACTCGAGCACGATGTCGACCTCGAGCTCGCGCCACGGCAGCTCGGCCGGGTTGCGGATCGAAGTCACGCGGATGCGCCGCCCGCCGATCACGAGCTGGTCGCCGTCGTGCGAGACGTCGAAGTCGAAGCGGCCGTGCGTTGTGTCGTGGCGCGTCAGGTGCGCATTGATGCGCGCATCGCCGAGGTCGTTGATCGCGACGATCTCGATCGGCGGCGAGGCCTGCCGGCGCTGCGCTTCGAACAGCGCGCGCAGCACGTTGCGGCCGATGCGGCCGTAGCCGTTGATGGCGATTCGGGTGGGCGTGCTCAAACGGAGATCTCCTGTGCGGCAGTGGGTTGGTGGGCGAAGAGCGAACGGGCATTGCCGAGCAGCACGCGCGCGCGCTCGGCCACGGCCTCGGCGGTGATGCCGAAGAGCTTGAAGAGCTCGCCGGCCGGCGCCGATTCGCCGAAGCGGTCGAGGCCGACGACATCGCCGTATTCGCCGACGAACTTCCACCACGGCGCGGTGCTGCCGGCCTCGATCGCGATGCGTGGCAGGTGGCGCGGGATGGTCTGGTGCCGGTACGCGGCATCCTGGCGCTCGAACAGGTCCATGCACGGCACCGAGATCACGCGCGCCGCGATGCCTTCGGCCGCGAGCAGCTCGGCCGCGGCCAGTGCGACGCCGACCTCGGAGCCGCTCGCGAGCAGCGCGACGCCCTCGCGCTCCGGCTGGCGCAGCACGTAGGCGCCGCGCGCGATCGCGTCGAGGCGCGGCGTGCCGTCGCCGGCGTGCGGCAGCGCCTGGCGCGACAGCAGCAGGCAGGCCGGTCCGTCGGCGCGATGCAGCGCCTCGCGCCAGGCGACTGCCGTCTCGGTCGCATCGGCCGGGCGCCAGACATCGACGTTCGGGATCAGCCGCAGGCTCGCGGCATGCTCGATCGGCTGGTGCGTCGGGCCGTCTTCGCCGAGGCCGATCGAGTCGTGCGTGAACACGTAGACGACCGGCAGCTTCATCAGCGCCGACATGCGCACGCCGTTGCGCGCGTAGTCGGAGAAGGTCAGGAAGGTGCCGCCGAAAGGCCTGAACCCGCCGTGCAGCGCGACGCCGTTCATGATCGCGGCCATGCCGAACTCGCGCACGCCGTAGTGCACGTGGTTGCCGGTCGCGGTGCCCTTCAGCGCGCGGTGGCCCTTCCAGTCGGTCAGGTTCGAGCCGGTCAGGTCGGCCGAGCCGCCGAGCAGCTCGGGCGTGGCCGGGCCGAGCTCCTGCAGCACATCCTGCGAGGCCTTGCGCGTCGCGACGCTGGCGCGCTTGCGTTCGGCCTCGACACAGGCCGTCGCGAGCGCCGCTTCGGTCTCCGCGGTCAGCGCGGCCGGGCCGGTGCGGCGCAGCAGTTCGGCGGCCAGGTCGGGGTAGGTGGCGGCGTAGGCCGTGAAACGCTCGTCCCACGCCGCGTGCTGCCGCGCGCCGGACTCGAGCGCCGACCAGGCCTGCACGACCGGCGCGGGGATCTCGAACGGCGCGGCGTTCCAGCCCAGTGCTTCGCGGGTCAGCGCGATCTCGGCCGCGCCGAGCGCCTCGCCGTGCGCCTTCGCGGTGCCGGCGCGGTTCGGCGAGCCCTGGCCGATGCGCGTCTTGCAGCAGATCAGCACCGGACGGTTCGAGCGCTGCGCCGCAGCGATCGCCCGGTCGAGCGCATCAAAGTCATGGCCGTCGACCGCGCGGATCACGGTCCAGCCGTAGGCCTCGAAGCGCGTCGGCGTGTCGTCGCCGAACCAGCCGCGCACGTCGCCGTCGATCGAGATGCCGTTGTCGTCGTAGAACGCGACCAGCTTGCGCAAGCCCCAGGTGCCGGCGAGCGATGCGGCCTCGTGGCTGATGCCTTCCATCAGGCAGCCGTCGCCGAGGAACACGTAGGTGCGATGGTCGATCGGCGCGTGGCCCGGGCGATTGAACTCGTCGGCCAGCAGCTTCTCGGCCAAAGCCATGCCGACCGCGTTCGCCAGGCCCTGGCCGAGCGGGCCGGTCGTGGTCTCGACGCCGGGCGTCACATCGACCTCGGGGTGACCCGGCGTGCGCGAGTGCAACTGCCGGAAGCGCTTCAGTTCGGCCATCGGCAGCGCGTAGCCGCTCAGGTGCAGCAGCGCGTACAGCAGCATCGAGCCGTGACCGTTCGAGACGACGAAGCGATCGCGGTCGATCCAGCGCGGGTCGGCCGGGTCGTGCTTCAGGTGGTGGCGCCACAGCGCCTCGGCGATGTCGGCCATGCCCATCGGCATGCCCGGGTGACCGGAGTTGGCGGCCTGCACGGCGTCCATCGCCAGTGCGCGCAACGCATTCGCGCAGGTCGTGCGCCGCGCAACGGCCAGGCTCGCGCCGGCAGGGGTGTTGATGATCGTCTTCATGGCGTCGTCCGGTTCAGTGCGTGAGCAGTTTCTTGCGCCGCTCGACGAGGCGCAGGATCATCGGCGTGAAGATCAGCTGCATCGCGAGCTCCATCTTTCCGCCCGGCACGACCAGCGTGTTCGCGCGCGACATGAACGAGTCGTGCAGCATGCTCAGCAGGTAAGGCATGTCGATGCCCTTCGGGTCCGAGAAGCGGATCACGACCAGGCTCTCGTCGGCGGTCGGGATCGTGCGCGCGATGAACGGGTCGGAGGTGTCCACCACTGGCACGCGCTGGAAGTTGATGTGCGTGCGCGTGAACTGCGGGCAGATGTAGTGCACGTACTCGTGCATGCGGCGCAGGATCACGTCGGTCACCGCCTCGGTCGAGTAGCCGCGCGTGCTCTTGTCGCGGTGGATCTTCTGGATCCACTCGAGGTTGATCACCGGCACGACGCCGATCAGCAGGTCGGCCAGGCGTGCGACATCGACCTTGTCGGTCGTCACGCCGCCGTGCAGCCCTTCGTAGAACAGCAGCTCGCTGGCCGGCAGCGGCGCCCATGGCGTGAACGTGCCGGGCGGCTGCTTGAACGGCGCCGCTTCCTCGTCGTTGTGCAGGTACTTGCGGCTCGTGCCGGTGCCGCTCTCGGCGTAGCTCGCGAACAGCGCCTGCAGCTCGTCGAACAGGTTCGCGTCTTCGCCGAAGTGGCTGAAGTGCGGCCGGTTCTGCGTTTCGGCCTCGGCCATCGCGGTCTTCATCGCGACGCGGTCGTAGCGGTGGAAGCTGTCGCCCTCGACGATGGCCGCGGCGACGCCTTCGCGCCGGAAGATGTTCTCGAAGGTTCGCGTCACCGAGGTGGTGCCCGCGCCGGACGAACCGGTGATCGCGATGATGGGGTGTTTGGCGGACATGGCGGTTCTCGTTCTTGATCAGGCGGTGACAGCGAACAGGCCGCGGCGCCCGAACAGCGGCGAGTCGAAGGCCTCGGGCGGTTCGTCGCGGTGGTAGCCCTCGATGCGCGCGACCTCCTGCTTCGAGCCGAAGACGAACCCGATGCGCTGGTGCAGCGCGTCGGGCGGCACGGCCATCAGCCGCTCGCGCCCGGTGCTGGCGGCGCCGCCGGCCTGCTCGATCAGGAACGAGATCGGGTTCGCTTCGTACAGCAGCCGCAGCCGGCCGGCGCGTGCCGGGTCCTTGCTGTCGCGCGGGTACAGGAACACGCCGCCGCGCATCAGGATGCGGTGCGTCTCGGCGACCAGCGAGGCGATCCAGCGCATGTTGAAGTCGGCGTCGCGCGGCCCGGTCTGCCCGGCCATGCATTCGTCGACATAGCGCTTCACGGCCGGCTCCCAGAAGCGGCTGTTCGACGCGTTGATCGCGAACTCGCACGTCGTCTCGGGAACGCGCAGGTTCGGGTGGCTGAGCACCCATTCGCCGAGCATCGGGTCGAGCGTGAACGCGTGCGTGCCGCGGCCCAGCGTCAGCACCAGCATCGTCGACGGGCCGTAGATCGCGTAGCCCGCGCCGACCTGCGCGGTGCCGGGCTGCAGGAAGTCATCCGGGTGCGGATCCTCGCCCGGCGTCGGGGCGCGCAGGATCGAGAAGATGCTGCCGACCGAGACGTTGACGTCGATGTTCGACGAGCCGTCGAGCGGATCGAACAGCAGCAGGTACTTGCCGCGCGGGTACTGCGACGGCAGCGTGTACGGCGCGTCCATCTCCTCAGAGGCCATGCCGGCGAGGTGGCCGCCCCATTCGGTCGCGCGCACGAACAGCGCGTTGCTCAGCACGTCCATCGCCTTCTGCTCTTCGCCCTGGATGTTGATCGCGCCGGCCGTGGCGGGATCAACGCCTTCGTTGCCGAGCGCGCCGGTCAGCGCACCGAACGCGACCTTGCGGGCGATGGCCTTGCAGGCCAGCGAGACATCGGTGACGAGCGCGTTGAGGTCGCCGGTGGCACCGGGATAACGGCGGCGCTCCTCGATCAGAAACTGGGTCAGCGTGGGCTTTCCGGCGGTGGGCATGGTGGTCTCCTGTCTTGGTTCGGATCGGTTCAGCGGTTCTGTTCAGCCGCTCTGTTCAGCATTCGGTCGCGGCGCGCACCGGCAGCGCCAGCTGCAGCAGAAGCTCGTGCGGCGTCGCGAGCCGCCACACGTGCGCCGGGGCCAGCACCGGCGCATGGCCGTAGCCCCAACCGGCCCACGCGGCCTGGCAGCCCGCGGCGAGCGCGGCGGCGATGTCGACCGCCGCGTCGCCGATCATCAGCAGGCGCTGCGGCACGAGGCCGAGCGCGGCGGCGGCCTGCCGCAGCATCAGCGGCGCGGGCTTGCGCTGCGCCAGCGTGTCGGCACCGTGCACCGCGGCGAAGAAGCCGAGCAGCCCGGCGTCCTCGAGCACCGCGCGGGCGAGCATCGTCGGCTTGTTCGTGATCACGAGCAGCGGGCGTTGCGCGGCGAGTTCGGCGAGCGTGCACGGGATGCCGTCGAAGACCGCGCTGCCGGCCATCGGCGCTTCGAGCGTCGCGGCATCGAAGCCGCGGCGCAGGCGCGCCGCGAGTTCGTAGCTGTCGCGCGCCGCGAGTTCGCGCGTGGCGAGTGCGCGTGCGATCAGCGCGTCCGGGCCGTCGCCGATCCAGCCCTGCACGGTGTCCAGCGCGAAGCCGGGCAAGCCCTCGCCGGCCAGGGCCGAATTCAACGCGTACGCGATCCCGCCGGCGCTGTCGATCAGCGTGCCGTCGAGGTCGAACGCGATCGCGTCGAAGCGCTTCATCGGCGGGCTCCTTCGGCACCGTCGCGCAGTGCCGCGATCGAGCGGCGGTAGTCGCCGCCGCTGAACACGGCCGAGCCGGCGACCAGCGTGTCGGCACCGGCCGCGACGACGCGGCGCACGTTCTCGGCGTTCACGCCGCCGTCGACCTCGAGCCAGATCTCGCGCCCGCTGGCGTCGATGCGGCGGCGCACCGCCTCGATCTTCGGCAGCACGCTCTCGAGGAAGGCCTGTCCGCCGAAGCCGGGATTGACCGACATCAGCAGCACCAGATCGAGTTCGTGCAGCGTGTGGTCGAGCCAGTGCAGCGGCGTCGCCGGGTTCAGCACCAGCCCGGCCTTCACGCCGTGCGAGCGGATCAGCTGCAAGGTCCGATCGACATGCTCGCTCGCCTCGGGGTGGAACGAGATGATCGAGGCGCCGGCCTTCGCGAACAGCGGGATCAGCGCATCGACCGGCTTGACCATCAGGTGCACGTCGATCGGCACCGGCCGCTCGCCGCGTCGGCAGTGCGGCTGGATCGCCTCGCAGACCATCGGGCCGATCGTCAGGTTCGGCACGTAGTGGTTGTCCATCACGTCGAAGTGAATCAGGTCGGCGCCGGCCTCGATCACCGCCTCGACCTCGTCGCCGAGCCGCGCGAAGTTGGCCGACAGCAGGCTCGGCGCGATGCGCACGCCGCTCATGCAGGGCTCCCGGCGTACAACGCGTGAACTGCATTCAGCGGCCGCGATGGGCGCGCCAGCCCCTGCAGTTCGTCGAGGCTCAGCCAGGCCTGCTGCCGCAGTGCGGTGCCGGGCTCGGCGCGCAGCGGCTGCGCCGGATCGCCGAGCCGCGGCAGCACCAGGCCGGCGGCGGAGAAGTCGGCGCCCTCGGTCCAGTAGGTCGGCGTCACGACGGTCCACAAGCCGGCGCCGGTGGCGGCGCGCAAGCCGTTCGGCGAATCCTCGAACGCGACCGCGCTCTCCGGGCCGACACCGAGCGTCTGCAGCGCGAGCCGGTAGATGTCGGGTGCCGGCTTCTTCGCGCGGACCTGGTCGCCGCACGCGATCACCGCGAACATCTCGATCCCGCGCGTGCCGAACGCGGCCTGCAGCAGCGCATCGACATTCACCGCGGTCGTCGTGCTCGCGATCGCGAGGCGGCAGCCGGCATCGAGCGCCTCGTCGAGCAGCCGGGCGACGCCGTCGCGCAGCGGCACGCCGCCGTCGCGAACCGCCGAGCTGTAGAGCTTGGTCTTGTCGGCATGGATCTCGGGCACACGCTCGAGCAGGCGCCGGCGCAGCCCGGGGCTCAGCGCCAGCGACTCGATGTAGCTCGCGATGCGCTCCTTGCCGCCGGTCACCGACAGCAGCTCGCGGTACTCGGTGCGGCTCCAGTTCCAGCCCAGGCGCTGGCGGTCGAACGCCAGGTTGAAGGCGACGCGGTGCGCCTCCTCGGTGTCGGCCATCGTGCCGTCGACGTCGAAGATCAGGGCCTCGATGCTCATGACTGCCCCTCGTCCGATGGGTACATCGGCCGATCCCCCGAGGGGATGCGGGCCGGCTTGGGAGCGGCCCGGCGCTCGGCCCGCCGCGCCGTCATTGGCTGATGACCGTTCATGGAAGCCCTCCTTTTGAGGCGAACACGCGGCTCGCCAGAATGTCCTCGGCCTGCAGCGTCGCGAGCTGCTCGCGCGACAAGGCCTCGGTCGATGCGAACAGCCGCGTCGCGTGGCGCAGGCGAATGCGGTCGAGCGCGTTGCGGATCGAGCGCGCGTTCGCGAAGTGCGGTTGCTGCCGGCGCAGCGTCACGTAGCGTGCGAAGGCCGGTTCGGCGGACGCGTCGAACTGGTAGTTCAGCTGGGTCAGCATCAGGTGCGTGATCTGCATCAGCTCGGCCTCGCTGTAGTCGGGAAAGTCGATGTGGTGCGCGATGCGCGAGGCCATGCCGGGGTTGCTCGCGAAGAAGGTGTCCATGCGATCGCGGTAGCCGGCGAGGATCACGACCAGGTCGTCGCGCTGGTTCTCCATCACCTGCAGCAGGATCTCGATCGCCTCCTGGCCGTAGTCGCGCTCGTTCTCGGGGCGGTACAGGTAGTAGGCCTCGTCGATGAACAGCACGCCGCCCATCGCCTTCTTCAGCACCTCCTTGGTCTTCGGCGCGGTGTGGCCGATGAACTGGCCGACGAGGTCGTCGCGCGTCACCGCGACCAGATGCCCCTTGCGTACATAGCCCAGCTGCTTCAGCACCTCGGCCATGCGCATCGCGACGGTCGTCTTGCCGGTGCCGGGGTTGCCGGTGAAGCACATGTGCAGCGACGGAGGCGTCGACTGCAGCCCCTGCTCGGCGCGCAGCTTGTCGATCAGCAGCAGTGCTGCGATGTCGCGGATGCGCCCCTTCACCGGCGCCAGGCCGACCAGCTCGGCATCGAGCTGGTCGAGCACGGCGCGCGCCCCTGACGCTTCAAGCAACTCAGTGGGTGCAGTGGCGGCCACGGCTTGCATCGCTTCGCCCCGGGCTCAGTACCGTGCGCCTTCGGGCGCGCGCTGCACCGCGTAGCTCTCGATGCTGTAGCGGATCGTGCGCCCCGGCTCCTCGGTGCGGATCAGGCGGAAGCCGGGTTCGTCCTTCGGCCGGTTGACGATGAACGACATCACGACCGACTCGGTGCCGTGCGTCGAGTCGAACGCGGTGAGCCGGATGTAGTGATCGGGGAAGGTCTTGCGGCAGCTGCGCAGCTCGAGCATCACGCCGGCGGCGTCGTGGATGTCGAACATCGGGTTGCCGAACATCTCCCAGTAGGTGTTGCGCGGGTGCGGGTCGTCGGTGTATTCGAGACCGATGGCCCAGCCCTTGCCGAGGCAGTAGTCGATCTGCTTGGTGATCTGCGCGTCGCTGAGGTCGGGCAGGAACGAGAAGGTGCCCTGGGTGATTCGCATGCTGTGTGCTCCTTGAGGATCAGGCGACCGACGCGGTCGGCACGTAGTCGGACGAGTCGGTCGACGCGTAGTTGAAGCTGATCTCGCCCCAGGTATCGAGCGCGGCGGCGAGTGGGGTGCACCACTTGGCTGCGTCGCGCAGGATCTGCGGGCCTTCGTTCTTGATGTCGCGCCCTTCGTTGCGGGCCAGCACCATCGTCTCGAGCGCGACGCGGTTCGCGGTCGCACCGGCCTGGATGCCCTGCGGGTGGCCGATCGTGCCGCCGCCGAACTGCAGAACCACGTCGTCGCCGAACAGGTCGAGCAGCTGGTGCATCTGGCCGGCGTGGATGCCGCCCGAGGCCACCGGCATCACCTTCTTCAGCGCGCCCCAGTCCTGGTCGAAATAGATGCCGCGCGGCAGGTCCACCTTAGTGTGCGTGTCGCGGCACACGTTGTAGTAGCCCTGCACCGTCAACGGATCGCCCTCGAGCTTGCCGACGGCCGTGCCGGTGTGCAGGTGGTCGACGCCGGCCAGGCGCAGCCACTTCGCGATCACGCGGAAGCTCACGCCGTGGTTCTTCTGCCGCGTGTAGGTGCCGTGGCCGGCGCGGTGCATGTGCAGCAGCATGTCGTTCTGCCGGCACCAGTGGCTCATGCTCTGGATCGCCGTCCAGCCCACCACGAGGTCGACCATCACGATCACCGAGCCGAGCTCCTTCGCGAACTGCGCGCGGCGGTACATCTCTTCCATCGTGCCGGCGGTGATGTTCAGGTAGCTGCCCTTGACCTCGCCGGTCGCGGCACTCGCCTTGTTGACCGCGTCCATCACGCACAGGAAGCGGTCGCGCCAGTGCATGAAGGGCTGCGAGTTGATGTTCTCGTCGTCCTTCATGAAGTCCAGGCCGCCCTTCAGGCCTTCGTAGACGACGCGGCCGTAGTTGCGCGCCGACAGGCCGAGCTTCGGCTTGGTGGTCGCGCCCAGCAGCGGCCGGCCGAACTTGTCGAGGCGCTCGCGCTCGACGACGATGCCGGTCGGCGGGCCCGGAAAGGTCTTCACGTAGGAGACCGGGAACTGCATGTCCTCGAGCCGCGCGGCCTTCAGCGGCTTGAAGCTGAAGACGTTGCCGATGATCGACGCGGTGACGTTCGCGATCGAGCCTTCCTCGAACAGCGAGAGGTCGTAGGCCACGTAGCAGAAGTACTGGCCCGGGTTGCCCGGCACCGGGTCGACGCGATAGGCCTTCGCGCGATACATGTCGCAGGCCGTCAGGCGGTCGGTCCAGACGACCGTCCAGGTCGCGGTGCTCGATTCGCCGGCGACCGCGGCGGCCGCTTCGATCGGATCGACGCCTTCCTGCGGCGTGATGCGGAACAGCGCCAGGATGTCGGTCGGCTTGGGCTCGTAGTCGGCGTCCCAGTAGCCCATCTGCGCGTACTTCAGCACGCCGGCCGAATAACGCTTCTTCGCGTCGGTGATCTGCGTTGCCTCTGTCATGTTGCCCATCTGGATTCCCCTGCTGTTGCGCGTGGTCGTGAAGGTCCGATGGGTGGAATGTAGGCAACCTGAACGATTTGGAATAATAAAACCTATTAGCAGTCTCATATGCTTTTGCTAATATGAAACCATGCCGCTCACACGCAACGCAACCTTTCGCCAGCTGAACGCCTTTCACACCGTCGCGCGGCTCGGCAGCGTCTCGCTCGCGGCCGACGAACTGCACCTGACGCAACCGGCGGTATCGATCCAGATCGCCGCGCTCGAAGCGTCGGCCGGCTCGCCGCTGCTGCAGCGCAACGGCCGCGGCGTGCGGCTCACCGAAGCGGGTGAATTGCTGGCCGGCTACGCGAGCCGCATCGTCGACCTGTGGCGCGAGGCCGGCGAAGAGATGGCTACCCTGCAGGGCGTGTTCTCGGGCACGCTGCGCGTGGGCACCGTGACGACCGCCGAGTACCTGCTGCCGCCGCTGCTCGTCTCGTTCATCAACGACCGGCCGAAGATCAAGGTCAAGCTGCAGGTCGGCAACCGCGACGAGATCGTGCGCATGCTCGCCGGGCAGGAGATCGACATCGCGATCATGGGCCGCCCGCCCTCCGAGCTGAAGACCGACTCGCGCACGTTCGCGCGCCACCCGATGGCCTTTCTGGCCGCGCCGAGCGATCCGCTGATGGCGATGCGCGGCCTGACGCTCGCCGATGTCGCCGAGACCCGGATCCTGGTGCGCGAGCGCGGCTCGGGCACGCGCACGACGGTCGAACGCGTCTTCCGCGACCAGGGGCTGCCGCTGCGCATCGGCTCCGAGCTGTCGAGCAACGAGGCGATCAAGCGCATGTGCGCGGCCGGCTTCGGCGTCGCGTTCCTGTCGATGCACACCTGCGTGCTCGAGATCGAGGCCGGCCTGCTCACGCTGCTGCCGCTGGCCGACAACCCGATCGTGCGCGACTGGTACGTGATGCACCTGGCCTCGCGCCAGCTGCCGCACGTCGCGCTGGCCTTCGAGGAGTTTCTCTGCGACAAGGGGCAGATCGAGATCCAGCGTCAGCTCGGCGAGACGCCGGCGCCGCGCGCGGCCTCGAAGCGCCGCGCGGCGCGCGCGAAGCAGCCCGCCGCGGCCGCGAAGCCGGCGGCGGTCAAAGCGCCGCGTGCGACGAAGACCTGATCAGACTTCCTTGGTGTCGAACATCAGCAGCTCGACACCGGCCTGCGCGAAGTTCGCGAGGTCTGCCGCGGTCGCCTGGCCCTCGGGCGATGCGAGGGCGCTCTGGATCGCGGCCATCGAATCGAAGCTCAGGATCGCGACGAGCCGGTAGGCCGAATCGCCCTGCCCCGATGCCACGAGCCCGCTGCTGACCTCGTAGCCGCGCAGGCCGGGGATCTTCTTCGCCGTCGGCACGTGGGTCGAGAAGTAGTACGCGTCGAACGCCGCGGCGTCGGCGGGCTTCTTGTACAGCGCAAGCACTTTCGCCATCTCATGTCTCCTTGGAAAGTCTCGGTCGGAACCGTGATTGAAGCGCGAACAGCGGCCGCGCGTGGCGCGCGAGCAGAAGGCCCAGCGCCAGCCAGGCCAACAGGACCCGGCCATCGGCATGCACACGGGTCGGCTTCGCCAGCGTCGGTGCGGTCAGCGCCGCCGCGAGCCCTTCGGACGATTCGAGCCGCACGAAGCCCAGCCCGCGTTCACGGCCGAGCAGGCGCAGATAGGGCTCGCGCAGCGCCGACAGGTGCTCGCTGCCCGGTGTCGCGCCGAGCGCCGGCATGGGCGCCGCGGCCTGGTCCTCGGTCATCCGCTCGCCGCTGACGCTGGCGCCGCGACCGGGCCCGTACAGATCGGTCTGCGCGACCTCGTCGGCCTGCCAGAAGCCCAGCGGGCGCCCGCTCGGGTCGCTCTTCGGGATCGGCGACGGCCGCAGGTCGCCGACGCCGACGATCAGCCCCGCGACCTCGCCCGGCTTGTCGTCGAAGCTCGGGCGGTGCAACGGGCTCAGCGGCGGCGCCTCCTGGCCGTCGGTGACGAAGACCAGCGACGGCTGGCCCGGCAGCTGGCGCGCGAGGTCGATGCCGCTGTGCAGGCCTTTCGCGATCTCGCTGTTGCCGCTCCAGGCCATGCGGCCATCGATGCGCGCCAAGGTCGAACGCAGCTCGGTCAGGTTCGCGCAGACCTCCACCGGCTCGAACAGCAGGAACGCGCGGTACTCGGTGAACACGGCCCAACCGACCTTCGATCCGCACGGCAGGTGCAGCAGCGCGTCGCGCAGCGCGTGCTTCGCATGCACGAGGCGCGAGACCGGCTTGCCGTCGAGCAGCTCGTCCTGCACGTCCATGCTCTGCGTGATGTCGAGCACGATCACATGGTCGAAGCGCGCGCGCTCGACCGGGAACTCGGGCCGCAGCAGGCAGGCCGCGAGCGCGAGCGCGGCGCCAGCGAGCAGCCAGCGATCTGCGTAAGCGCGCCAGGAGCCCGCGAGCCGGTGCGTCAGCTCCGACACGTTCATGGCAACCCCGGCGCGTAGCCGCGCATCGTCGTCACCGCACGCTCGCGGTTGCGCTCCTGCCCGGCGGCGGCAGGTTCGTCATCGTCCGGGTCGGGCAGCAGGCGCTGCGCACGCTCGAGGTTGTAGCGTGCGTCCCACTGGCTCGGGTCGTCGCGCAGCACGTCCCGGTAGTACTCCTTCGCGAGTTCGAGCAGCGCGATCGCCTGGCCCGGCTGCGCGCTCGCACGCACCTCGATCGCCTGGCGCATCAGCAGGTTCGCGCTGTTGTAGCGCGCCGCCGCGCCGACGCGCGGGTCGCTCTGCAGCGCGCGGTAGCGGTTCAGCGCCGCGTCGCGCGCGCCGCTGGCGGCCTGCGCCTGCGCCTGCACATAGGCTTGCGCGAAGCGCAGCTCGGGCGGCTGACCGGGCGCTTCGGCCGGCAGCCGGCCGGCCGCGATCGCCGCGTTCATCTGCGCCGCGTTCCGCAGCGCCGCGCCGTCGAACACCGCCGCGGCCACGGCCAGCGTAAGCAGCGCGAGCACGACGCGGGTGCGGCGGCGCGTCGCTAGGCCCATCGACGCAGCTCCAGCAGGTTCGCGGCGAGCAGCAGCAGCACGCCAGCCAACGCCGCCGCGTAGCCCCAGCCCGACAGGTCGCGGCGCGGGATCGTGTCGGCGTAGGTGATCGGCAGGTTCTCGAGCCGGTTGACGTCATCGAGCGCCTGCTGCAGCGCTTCCGGCGTGCCGGCTTCATAGGCGCGGTACGGCGTTCCCAGCGACAGGAAATAGCGGTGCAGAAAGTACTCCGGCACCGCATCGGCCTGGGCCGGCGGGTCGGCCTGGTCGGGCAGCAGCCCGGGGCTGCGCGCCGAGCGGATGTAGATCCAGTAGATCGCCGCGCGGGTCTTGCGCGCGAGCTCGGCGATGCGCTCGCGCGCGTCCGGCTCGAGGCGGTCGCCGCCGTCCGAGACCAGCAGGATGATGCGCGAGCCGGTGTAGGGCCGGTTCTCGAAGTAGCCGAGCGCGGCCTCGACGGCGAGCGCGATGTTGGTCTCCGACAGGCCGCGCCCGATGTTGCCGGCATTGATCGCGGCCTGGATCACCTCGCTCTTCTGCGTGAACTCGAGCAGGCGCAGCGGCAAGGTGCTGAACACGATCATGCCGAAGCGATCGTCGGGCCGTCTCAACGCGAACTCCGACAGCACGCGCCGCGCGACCACGCCCTTGGTCTCGCGCGCCTCGTTCGCGCGCAGCTTCGAGTAGTAATCGAGCGCTTCCGGGCCGGTGCCGCGCATCGGTGCGCTGCGGCCGCCGCCGAAGCTCTGGTCCATGCTGCGGCTGCGATCGAGCACGAGCACGATCTCGGCGCCGCGCCCGACCCGCTCGACCTCGTACTCGGGCCGGTACGGCCCGGCGACGCCGACGATCAGCGCCGCCAGCGCGAGCAACGCGGCGGCGCGCAGCGCCCACTGCAGCGCCTGCGACGCGCGATCGCGCGGCAGCAGCGCGACCCAGGCGTTCGGCAAGGCGCCGCGCACCGGTGCGAACAGCGGCAGCAGCGCCAGCGGCAGCAGCCACAGCCAGGCCGGCTGGTCGAAGCTCATTGGTGCACCCTACGGCCTTCGGCCGGTCCCGCCGAGCGGGAACGAGCCCCTTCGGGCGGCCGGGCGAGGCTCATGCCGCTCCCCGCTCGAGATCACGGCAGCGCCGGCACAACGCGAGCAGCGAATCCATCTCGAGCGTGTCGCGGCCGCCGGCGAAGAATTCGGCGCGCGAATCGGCGAAAAAGCGCGCGAGCTCGTCGCGCAGCGGCGCGAAGCGCGCGTGCCGTGCGACGAAGCGGTCCAGCGCCGGCTCGAACAGCACTTCGCCGGCGGTCTCGTTCAGCGCCGCATGGACGCGCTCGAACGCGGCGCGACGCTGGCTCGCGTCGGGCTGCGCCGGCAACGCGCGCAATGCCGCCCAGGCGCGGCCGAACGGCCGGCGTCGCTGCGCCGACCACGGCAGCACGAGATAGACCTGCGCCAGGTAACCGAGCAGCAGCAGGACCGCCGCGACCTCGACCGCGAGCCGCGTGCGCGCGGCGGCGGTCGGCAGTTGCGGCGGCTCGCGATCGGGGCGCATCTCGCCGAGCCCTTCGCGCGGCGACGGCTCGGCCGGCGCGAGCGCGCCGACCGTGATCGGCCAGGCATCGACGCGCACGGTCTGCGACCGCGGCGACCCGTCGAAGCGCAGCTCGATCGCCGGCATCTCGAGCACGCGCAGCTCGCGCGGCGCGAGAAAGACCTGGTAGTCGAGCTGCAGCGTGTGCGGAACGCCGGTGACCGAGCGCTGCAGCACGACGCGCTGCAGCTCCAGCGCACGGCCCCGCGCGCCGGCGCGCGGCAGCGAGTCCTCGTCGAGCTTCAACCCGGCCGGCACCTGCAGCGCGATGCGGCGCGAGACCACGTCGCCGACCGTGTAGCCGAAGGCGCGCGGCTCGTCGCTGCGCGCGTCCAGCGTGACCGGCGCGGCGCCGGCGCTGCCCAGCGCGAGCATCGCCAGCAGCACCCCTCGACGTGCCCGGTTCATGAGTGGAAGTGGCGGGTGACGGCTTCGGCGTCGTACCCACCTTCGATGAACAGCGGCCGCAGCCGCCGCGCGCGGAACAGCTGCAGCAAGGCCTCGCGGCGCTGCGCGTGCGCGGCCTCCCAGCGCGCGCGCAGCGCGGGGCGCCACCAGACCAGGCGCTGCCGCCCGCTCTCGGGGTCGATCACCTGCGCCAGGCCGCGCGCCGCGCTGAGCCCGAACTCGAGCGGGTCCCACAGCACGGTCGGCACGACCTCGTGCAGGCTCAGGCTGTCGAGCACGTCGGCGATCAGCTCGAGCGGCAGGTGGAAGTCGGACACCAGGAACAGCAGCGCGCGTTGCCGGCCCAGCCGGCGCGACGCGGCCAGCAACCCGCGCGCATCGCGGCCGCCGGGGTGCAGCACGCGCAAGCGGCGCGCAAGCTCGGCGCCGGCGCCGCGCGCGCGGCTCTGCGGCTGCAGCAGGTCCTCGCGCAGCACGCTGTCGCAGCCGACGAAGCCGAAGCTGTCGCCGGTGCGCCAGGCCGACCACGCGAGGCTCTCGACGAAGTCGGCCAGCACCGCGAGCTTGGGCGCGCGGCCAGTGAAGCCCATCGAGGCCGACAGGTCGGCGACGACCGTGACCGGGATCGATTTGCGCTGGCTGTAGATGCGCACGCGCCAGTCGCCGAACGGATCGCGCAGGCTCGCATGCAGGTCGAGCCGGCGCGGGTCGGGCGCGTCGAGCAGCGACGCGTGGCCGCGGAACTCGAAGCCGCTCTCGCCGCGCGTGCTGCGGTGGTGGCCCGGGAAATGGCCGCGCACCGGCGCGCCGACGCGGTAGTGCACCTCGCGAATCGTCGCTGCGGCGGGCGGGTTCGCGTCAAGCATCGGCCGGCCCTCGACGCGGGGGGATCACGGCGCCGCGACGCTGCCGAGAATGCCGGCGATCAACGGCGCGGCGATCTCGTGGCGCCGCATCTCGTAGACCGGCTGGTAGCACAGGCGGTGCGCGATCGTCACCTCGAACACCGCCTGCACGTCTTCGGGCGTCGCGTAATCGCGGCCCTCGAGCCACGCGGTGACGCGCGCCGCGCGCAGCAGCATGCTCATGCCGCGCGGGCTCGCGCCGGCGAGCATCAGCTGCGCGGTGTCGAGGTCGGAGAGCCTGACGCCGTAGTCGGCCGGGGCCGCGGTCGCGCGCCACAGCTCGAGCGCGTACTTCTGCAGGGTCTCGGAGGTCTGCACGCTGCGCTGGATCTGAAGCGCGATCTCGTTCAGCTCGCGGTGCGCGAGCAGCCCGGCGGCAAGGGTGTCGATGAGCCGGTCGGTGTCGTGGTAGCGCGGGTCGAACATCAGCGCGCGGCGCTGGTCCTCGTCCGCCGGCGTCTCGATCGTGACCTCCATCATGAAGCGGTCGCGCGCGGCGGAGGCGATCTCGAAGGTCTCTTCGCGCTCGACCCGGTTGCGATCGGCGAAGACCAGCAGGTGCGGGAAACGCCATTCACGGTTGAAGGCCGAGACGCTGCGCTCGGCCATCACGCGCAGCAGCAGCGAGTGCACCTGCGGACGCGCGCGGTTGATCTCGTTGAAGAAGAAGATCGCGAGGTCTTCGCCGTGCTCGATCAGCGGCCCTCGTTCGACCGCCGGCCGGCCCTCGGCGCTGATGTAGGTGTAGTAGATCAGGTCGTTGGGCATCAGGTCGATCGTGCCCTCGGTGCGCGCATAGGCGCCGCCGAGCACGCGCGCGAACGCGCGCAGCAAGGTGGTCTTGCCGACGCCGACATCGCCCTGCAGCAGCACATGGCCGCGTGCGAACACCGCGGTGTTGACGAGGCGGATGACGCGCTGCTGGCCGATCACCGCGGCGCCGACCTCGCGTTCGAGCGCCAGCGCCCGCTCGCGCCAGTCATGCAACAGCGCATCGCTGCGATCCATGCGTTTCCTCTCTGACCACGCGGCGTTGGGACACAGTGTCACGCCTGCGAGACGGCGCGGACCGCACGCCGGCGAACCGTCGATGCAAGCAAGAGCCGAGCCGCCGCCGGGTGCACCATTCACCCCGGCACGTCGAAGCTCCAGCGTGCGCCGACCCACAGCGCGCGCGGGGCGCCGGGGGCGACGAACTGCTCGTTGCGCCAGTCGGCCGGCGCGCGCAGCGTGCCGCGCGCGTCGAAGGCGTTCTCGGCCAGCAGGCCGCCGCTCGCATAGCGGCGGTCGAACAGGTTCGAGACCTTCGCGAACAGCTCC
The DNA here is from genome assembly GCF_056400745.1 of Rhizobacter sp. P5_A1. NCBI lineage: Bacteria > Pseudomonadati > Pseudomonadota > Betaproteobacteria > Burkholderiales > Sphaerotilaceae > Rhizobacter > Rhizobacter sp. P5_A1. The sequence continues at coordinate 58,161 of NZ_JBFUKR010000011.1, read as the reverse complement.
CAGCCGCCGCCGAGCTGCCAGTTCGTCGTCAGGTTCACGACCGCGAAGCCGCCGACCCGGCCGGCGCCGAAGAAGTCGATGCCATCGGCCTGGTGGGCGTTGTTCTCGTTGCCGCGCACGAACTGGCCGGCATACGCGGCGAGCTGCGCACCGACGCTCCAGCCCGGCAGCGGCCGCGTGTCCACGGTGAGCTTCAGACTGTGCGACGGCAGGCCCGGCAGGCGGTTGCCGGGGCGCACCTCGATCTCGTCGGCGGCGCAGTTCGGGCTCGCGCCCGCGCTGCTGTTCGACGCCGACAACAGGCAGGCCGACGATTCGAAGGTCGCGCGCAGGTAGCTGTACGACATGCCCCAGTCGACCGCCGCGCTGCGCTGCGCGACGCCGAGCTCGACGCCCTGCCGCAAGGTGCGGCCGAAGTTCGCGAAGTAGCCGGCCGAGCGGCCGTTGCCGATGAACAGCAGGTCGTCGCGGTTCGCGGTCCGAAACACCGACGCGTTCCAGCGCAGATCGGCGCCGGCGCGGCCGCGCAGCCCGGCCTCGAGCGTGCGCGAGACGACCTGCTTCAGCGGCGGGTCACCCTGCAGCGCGTTGGGCAGCACGCAGGCGTGCTCGGGGTCGGAGCAGCCGAGCTCGATCGGGCTCGGCGCGCGCGTGCCCTGGCTGAAGCCGCCGTAGGCGGTCAGCGCCGGCGTGATCTGCCAGGTCAGCCCGGCCGCGGGGTTGAACTTTCTGAACTTGCCGGCGCCGTCGAGCGCGGTGTCCAGGCCGAGCGTGCTGCGCCCGAGGTCGACGGTGCGCACGCGCGTGTCGTTGTAGCGGCCGGACAAGGTCAGCGTCAGCCCCGGCGCCAGCGTCACCAGGTCGGAGACGAACGCGCTGGCGGTCCGGCTCGTGCCGGCGATCAGCGCGGTGGCCTGCGCAGCGTGCGTGACGACGACCGCGCGGGTCGCGTCGAGAACGCCTTCGGCCTCGCTCTGTTCGAAGTCGTTGCGGGCGCGGTCGTACGAGACGCCGACACTCAGCCGGTGCGCGCCGAGCGTCCGGCTCAACTGCACGGCCACGCCCTCGCCGCGCTCGCGCGTGCGGGTGCGATGCTCGATCGCCGACTCGGGCACGGCCGGCGGGTCGTAGGCGTCGTTCAGGTCGCCGTTGACGGTCGCCGCGTTGACCCGGCGCGTGTAGAAGGTGCCGGCCAGCTCGAGCCCGTCGCCGAGCTGGCGCGTCGCGTTCAGCGTCAGCATCGTCAGGCGGTTGTCGGTCGGGTCGGGCAGCGTGTAGACCTGGGTGCGGCCGGTCGCCAGCATCGACTCGGGCAGCGGGCCGTTGCCGATCAGGTGGCTCGTGCCGTACAGCAGGCTGAGCTCCCACGACTGCTCGGCCGTGCGCTCGCCGCCCTTCAGGAACAGCTGGCGCACGCGCGACGGCGAATGATCGCGCCAGCCGTCTTCGTCGAAGCTGCTCAGCGCCGCGAACAGGTGACCATGTTCGCCGAGGCGGCGGCCGTAGCTGAACTCGCTGCTGACGCGGCCGAACGAGCCGCCGCGCAGCTCGATCTCACCGCCCGGGTGCGTATCGCCGCTCTTGGTCTTCAGCACCAGCGCCCCGCCCAGCGTGTTCAGGCCGAACAGCGGGTTCGAGCCGGGCAGCAAGGTCACGCTCGCCAGCGCGCCGCTCGGGATCAGGTCCCAGTTGACGACGTCGCCGAAGGGCTCGTTGACGCGCACGCCGTCGAGGTAGACCGACAGCCCCTGCGGCGTGCCCAGCAGCGGGCTGGCACTGAAGCCGCGGTAGTTCACGTCCATCTGGAACGGATTGCCCTGCGTCTCGTTGACGTTGACGCTGCCGAGCTGGCTCGCCATGAACTCGGGCAGGTTCAGGCTCTGCAGCTGACGCAGGCGCGCACCGTCGGCGCTCTGCACGTTCGACGGCACCTGGTCGCGCGGCACGCCGGTGCCGGGCAGCGGCGAGGTGCCGACGACCTCGACCGGCTGCAGCATCGTGACCGGCGCGGTCTGCGCATGGAGCGCCGGCGTGGCCACGATCAGCGCGGCCCATGCCAACGGAGAGTGGCGCATGCGGCGCCGCGGGTACTGCATCGGGGTCTCCTGGGTCGCTCTGGTTTGCATCGACCCTATCAAAAGCGAGCCGGCGGCGACAGGGAAAACTTCCCGGCCCGCGGGGCTTCGAGGCCACACCCGAGCGGCGATCTCAGACCAGCGCGCTGCCGATCACGCGATGGTGGATCGCCAGGTGCGCGAGCGCGGCCGAGGTCGTGACGCCGAGCTTCTCCTTGATGACGGACTGGTGGTTCGAGACCGTCTTCGGGCTCAGCTTCAGCGCCTGCGCGCACTCCGCCAGCGAATGGCCCTGCGCGAGCAGGCGAAAGATCTCGAACTCGCGCAGGCTCAGCTCCGCGAGCCGCTCGGCCTCGCGTGCCGGGTCGCGCTGCAACAGGCCCGGTGCCAGATCCGCGCCGAGGTAGCGCTCGCCGGCATGCAGCGCGCGCACGGCGTCGACCAGGCCCTGCGGCGCCGCCGCCTTCGTCAGGAAACCGCGCGCGCCGGCCTCGAGCGCACGGCGCACGAGCAGCGGGCTGTCGTACATGCTGAAGACCAGGATGCGCGCCGCGGGCGCGCGCAGCAGCACGCGCCGGATCAGCTCGAGGCCGCCGCCGCCGGGCATCGACAGGTCGGTCGCCAGCACATCGGGCGGATCGGCCACGAACGCGGCGTACGCGGCCTCGCCGGTGGCAGCTTCGGCAACGACGCGGATGTCGCGCGCCTGTTCGAGCAGCCGCAGGTAGCCGCTGCGCACGACCGGGTGGTCGTCGACGAGCAGCACGCGGATCATGCGGCCCGCGCCGATTCGGCGACCGTTGCGGCAGCGGTCGGCAGCGGAACGCGCAGGGTCAGCCGCAGCCCCGCGCCCGGCGCGCTGTCGATCCGCAGCTCGCCGCCGAGCGCCGCGGCGCGCTCGCCGGCGCCGAGCAGGCCGAGGCCGCGTGTCGCGCGGGCCGGGTCCATGCCGCGACCGTCGTCGGCGATCGTCAGACACAGTTGGCGCGCGGCGTCGCGCGCCAGCACCAGGCGCACCTGGTTCGCCCGGGCGTGCCGCGTCACGTTCGTCAGCGCTTCCTGCGCGACGCGGTAGACGGCGATGTTGATGCGCTCCGGCAGCAGCGCGTCCATCTCGTCGAAGTGGAACACGCAGGGCACGCCGCTGCGCGCCTCCCAGGATTCGCACAACTCCTGCAGCGCCGCCACCAGGCCGAGCGCGTCCAGGTTCGCCGGCCGCAAGCGGCGCAGCAGCCCGCCGACGAGCTGGTACAGGCTCTGCGCCGCGATGTCGGCACGCGCCGCGGCGCCGAGCAGCGCGGCGCGATCGTCGGCGGCGCAGCGCCGCAGGCACGCCGTCTCGATCAGGATCGCGCTGCAGCGCTGGCCCAGTTCATCGTGCAGCTCGCGGGCGAGCGCGAGGCGCTCGCTTTCCTGCACCGCGATCAGCTGCTGTGCGAGTTCGCGGTTGTGCCCGAGCAGCTCGGACGCGCGCGCTTCGGCGAGCTCGCGCAGGCGCAGCGCCGACTCGGTCTCACGCCGGCGCCGCAGCGCGTACCAGGCCAGGCCGAAGGCGAAGACCATGCCGGTCAGCGGCAGTTCGTCCAGCTGCCAGCGTTCATAACGCGCCAGGCCCCCGACGAGCGACTCGTTCAGGTTCAGCGCCAGCGACGCGCCGTAGCATGCGAGCACTGCGGCCAGCACGATCCACAGGTCGCTGCGCCAGCGCGTCGCGCTGCGCCGGCCGGGCGGGCTCGATTCATCCGCCATGGGAGGCAGCTCGCGGCGGGCTCAGCCGATCGACGTTGACACGCTCGTGGGCGTAGATCTCGCGACACGAGCGCGCGTAGTCGTCGGGGCCGAGGTAGTCGATCTCCTGGTCGTACTTCGCGAGCTCCTGGATGAAGCGCGGGTCGAACATCGCGCGCTTGAAGGCGTCGTGCAGGGTCGCGACGATGGGCGCCGGCAAGCCGCGCGGCCCGGCCAGCCCGTACGGCGACATCGCGACGACGTCGAAGCCGAGCTCGCGCAGCGTCGGGACCTGCGGCCAGCGCTTCGAGCGCTGCGCGGCGAAGGTCACGAGCAGCCGCAGCCGGCCGCCGTCGACGGCCGGGCCGAAGCCGGTCGAGTTGACCCCCGCCATCACCTGCCCAGCCGCGATCGCGTTGATCTGCTCGGCGGTGCCCTTGTACGGGACGTGGATGTAGCGCAGCCCGCGCGCGGTGAACAGGTCTTCGAGCACGACATGCGGCGTGGTGCCGACGCCGTTGGTCGCGATGCTCAGCTCGCCGGGGTGCGCGTGCGCGTACGCGAGCAGGTCGTCGAGGCTGTGGAACGGGCTCGCGGCGGGCACCAGCACGCCGAAGGTCACGCCGGAGACCTGGATGATCGGCGTGACGTCGCGGATCGGATCCCACAGCACCTTCTGCACGAAGGGCGCGCGAAACACCGGCTGCGGCATCTGCGCGATCGTGTAGCCGTCGGGCTCGGCCCGCTGCAGGATCGGCATCGCCAGCGTGCCGCCGGCGCCGGCGCGGTTGTCGGTCACGATGGTCTGGCCAAGCACCTGCGAGGCCAGTTCGGCCAGCACGCGCAGCGAGATGTCGGTCGCGCCGCCGGCCGGCCAGGGTATCCACATCGTGATCGGCCGCGTCGGGTACGGCGTGGCAGCGCCCGCGCGCCCGAAGCCGGTCGCGCCGAGCGCGAGCGTCGCGGCGATCCAGTGGCGGCGCGACAAGTTCATTGGTGCACCCTTCGGCCTTCGGCCGGTCCCGCCGAGCGGGAGCGAGCCGCTTCGGGCGGCCGTGCGCGGCTCATCCGCCACCTCCACCGCGCTTGGTCAACCCGCCGAAGCCGCGCTGCGGGTCGTAGCCCCAGCAGGCCAGCACGAAGAACACGAGCAGGCAGCCGAGCACGATGTACGGCGCGGCGCCGGGGTCCTTGCCGTACAGCGCGAAGCGAACCCACTCGACCGCGTGCGTGAACGGGTTGAAGCGCGCCGCCTGGTAGACCCACTCGGCGCCCGACTCCTGCAGCTTCCACAGCGGGTAGAGCGCGGTCGACAGAAAGTACATCGGGAAGATCACGAAGTTCATCGTGCCGGCGAAGTTCTCGAGTTGCTTGATGTAGACCGACAGCAGCAGCCCGAGTGCCCCGAGCATCAGCGCGCCGGCGACCAGCGCCAGCAGCGCGTGCAGCCCGGCGAGCGAGAACAGCGGCAGCTCGGTGCCGATCAGCATCGCGACGATCACGAACGCGAGCGCCTGCAGCACCGAGAGCAGCGCGGTCGCGCACAGCTTCGAGAACAACAGCCACGGGCGCGGCAGCGGCGCGGTCAGCAGCAGCCGCATCAGCCCCATCTCGCGGTCGTAGACCATCGCCAGCGACGACTGCATGCCGTTGAACAGCAGCACCATGCCGACCAGCCCGGGCACGATGTAGACGTCGTACGGAATGTAGGTGTCGTACGGCTCGACGATCGCGACGCCGAAGACGTTGCGAAAACCCGCCGCGAAGACCGCCAGCCACAACAGCGGCCGCACCAGCGCCGAGACCAGCCGGCCGGTCTGGCGCGAGAACTTGAACAGCTCGCGCAGCACGATGGCCTGCAGCGCCTGCAGCGCATGCGCCAGACCGCGCCGCGTCGCGGGCACTTCGGCTTCCATCAAGGGGTTTTCGGCCTTCACCGTACTGCTTTGCATAATTTCTCCGGGGCGTCGGCGCCGAGCGTGTCGAGCACGTCGGTCGGGTGCAGCAAGCCTTCGATCGGCGCCTGCGCGATCACGCCCTGGCCGTCGGTCAGCAGCAGCGTCTGACGCAGCTGGCCGTCCCAGGGCCGGAAGCTCATGTTGACGCCCTTCGAGCCGTCGACCGAGGTCTTCGCGAGTGCCTGCGCCCATGCGGCGGTCGGGCCCTTCGGTTGGGCGGTCGCGAGCGCGAGCAGCGTCTTGCCGGCCATCCACGCGGCCCAGTCGCGGTCGGTCATCGGCCGCCTCAAAGCCTTGAAGAAGCGGCGCGAGACCTGCGGCGCGCCGTAGCGTTCGAACTGCGCGTGCCAGGCCAGTGCGACGAGGCCGCCGTCGCCGACGACCGGCCGCGGCAGCACCGTGCGGTACGGCAGCGCACGCGCGAACTCGCCGTCGCTGTCGACGACCCAGACCGCGTCGTAGCTGCTGCCGGCGGTCAGCAGCAGCGGGTTCGCGAGATCGCGCTCGCGCGGGTCGGTCGACACCTTGAACGGCTTGGTCGCGACGACCTGCAACCCATAGCGCTTGATCGACGCCTGCGCAGTCGCGGCGCGCTGCGAATCCTCCGGGCTGGCGCCGACGAGCAGCAACAACTTGCTCCATTTGCGCGACACCAGCGTCTGCGCGAGCGCGTCGGCCCGCATGCGCTCGCTCGGCAGCAGGTGGTACAGGCGCGCGCGGCAATCCTGCTGGCGCAGCCGGTCGTCGGAGGCGCCGAGGTTGAGCACCGGCAGCTTCACCGCATCGGCGACCGCGAGCGTCCAGTCGGCCGGCAGGTCGGTCAGGATCAGCGCCGCGCCGGCCTTCTCGGCGGCCTGTGCCGCGGCGCGTGCCGATTCGACCGAGCGCGCCGTGGCCGTGCCGAGCGCGACCCCCGCGCCGGCCGCTTCGAGCTCGAAGCTTCCTTCATCGAGCGCGACCCGCACGCCGTCGACGGCCGGCCCCCCGGCGTGGCCGAGGTAGGCGCGCTCGACGCGCGTGCGCTCCAGGCGCGGGTCGTCTTCGGGGCCGATCAGCGTCGCCTTCAGCGTCGCCGCACCGGCACCGGCGACCGCGCAGAGGAGCGTAGCGAACAGCATCGGTGCGAACGCCGACCTCATTCGACCACCACCACCCCGTACGGCACGCGCCCGACCGGCACGGTCTTGATCGCCCGGGCGCCCGGCACATCGACGACGGTCAGGTCATCGCTCAAGCCGTTGACGACGAACAGCCGCTTCTCGTCCTTGTCGAGCGCGACGTTCCACGCGCGCTTGCCGACCAGCACAAGCGAGCTGACCTTGCGCGCCGCGACATCGACGAAGGCGACATGGTTCGCGCGGCCGAGCGCGACGAACGCGCGCTTGCCGTCGCGCGACATCTGGATGCCCACCGGCGTGATGTCCTGCGCGCGCGCGCCCTTGACCTCGAACTTCAGCGTCGCGAGCACCGCATGGTCGGCGGTCGAGACGATCGTCACGCCCGCATCGAGCTCGCAGGTGACCCACAGCTCCTTGCCGTCGGCGCTGAACGCCATCCGGCGCGGCCGCTTGCCGACCTTGATGTTCTTGACGACCTTGCCGCTCGCGGTGTCGATCACGTGCACGAGGCTGGCGACTTCCGAGGTCACGTACAGCAGCTTGCCGTCGGCGCTGACCTTCACGCCCTCGGGCTCCTGGCCGACCTTGACCTCCTTGAGCTTCTTGCCGGTCGCCGCGTCGATGAAGACGGCCGCGGCGTCGTCTTCGCTGGAGACGTAGATGGTCTTGCCGTCGGGCGAGAGGTCGAAGGCCTCGGGATCCTCGCCGAGCGGGATGCGGCGCAGCGACTTGCCCGTGGCCGGGTCGATCACGTCGGCGACGCCCGAGTCGGAGCACGCGAGCATCAGCTTGCGGTCGGGCGTGAGCTGCAGGTGGCGGCCGCGCTTGCAGGTCGGGATCGTGCCCTTGACCGCGAGCGTGGCGAGGTCGATCAGCGTCAGCGCGTCGTCCTTCTCGCTCGAGACGTACACGGTGCCTTGCGCGCGGGCGCCCGCGGCGAACCCCAGTGCCAGCGCGCAGGCGCAGATCGATGCTCGGGTGAGGCTCAAGGGCTTGTCTCCGGGTTCGCGTTGTCGTTCGCGCTGTGGTTCGTGCCGCGCCTCGTGCCCGGCGCTCACGAGGTTCGTTTGATGAAGCCCGCTTCGAGCGTCGCCTCGCCGAGCGCGCGCGTCACCTCGGCGGGCGTGCCGTCGGCCAGCAGCGCGCCCTTGTGCAGCACCAGCACGCGGTCGGCGCCCTCGGCCTCCTCGACCCAGTGGGTCGCCCACAGCACGCTGACGCCGCGCTCGCGCACGTCGGCATGCAAGGCCTCGAGCAGATCGCGGCGCGACTTCGGGTCCAGGCCCACGGTGGCTTCGTCCATCAGCAGCACCGACGGTTGGTGCAGGCTGGCGCGGACCAGTTCCACCTTGCGGCGGTTCCCGCCGGAAAGCTCGCGCACCTTGCGGTCCAGGTTCGCGTCGAGCCCCAGGCGCGCGCAGCCGGCCTCGATGCGCGCGCGTGCGACGCGGCGCGGCACGCCCTGAAGATCGGCCTGGAACAGCAGGTTGCGGCGCACGCTCAGGTCGAGGTCGAGCGCGATCTGCTGGAACACGACGCCGATGTGGCGCAGCGCGGCCCGCGCCGATCGGCGCAGCGAGTGCCCGGCCACCTCGACCTCGCCGCCGTCGGCCGCGAACAGACCGGTGAGCACCTGAAACAAGGTCGACTTGCCGGCTCCGTTCGGACCCAGCAGGGCGACGAACTCGCCGCGCCCGATGTGCAGCGACAAGGACTTCAATGCGATGGTCTGGCCGTAGCGCTTGGTGAGGTCGGTGGTTCGCAGCATGGGTGCGACGGTACTGCAACTTCTGCGCCCTTGGCGCAAGCGCGGCGCCGACCGTCGGCTCGGCACGTCGGTGGGCGCATCGAACGCGCGGACAGTGGAACACTCTGCGCCAAAACTGGCGACGAACGTTGCGCGCATCGGCTGCCGGCGCGCCGTTCGAACGCGGCGCCGCACGCTGCGCGCGGGACCGACCTCAGGGCTTTCCCGGAGAGACGACGCGCGGGCACGGCCATCGAGGCGTACAGACCCCTCGCTAGCCACCTCGATCCAAACTTCAAGCCGAAAAAATCAGGGTTTCGCCTAGGGTCCGTTGGCCTGCTTCAAGCATTGAGTCAAGGCGCGAAGGTCTCGCGATATCGGGCCGGCAAGACCCCTTCCGAATTGGGCATGGATGTTGCGGTCGGGGCCTTGCGCAAGACTGTTCGCGCGGGGACTCGGTGGCGACCTTCGCAAGATCCTAGACCACCTCACAGCAAGGAGACATCAATGAGAATTTCTCGGCTCTCGAGCGCGAGCCTGGTGCGTCAGTTGGGGCTGGCGTTGCTCGCTCTACCTGCGTTGGCGCACGCCAATGCCGACGTAGAGAAGAACATCGCGAACTCCGGCAACTGGGCGATGCAAGCGGGGGACATGTACAACCACCGCTTCTCTCAACTGAAGCAGATCAACACGAGCAATGTCGGCAAGATGCAGGTCGCGTGGACCTTCTCCACCGGCGTGCTGCGCGGTCACGAGGGCTCGCCCCTGGTGGTCGACGGCGTGATGTACATGACCTCGCCGTTCCCGAACAAGGTGTACGCGCTGAACCTCGACAACCAGCAGATCATCTGGAAGTACGAGCCCAAGCAAGACCCGGCGGTGATTCCGCAGATGTGCTGCGACACGGTGAACCGCGGTGTCGCGTATGCCGAAGGCAAGGTCATCCTGCAGCAGGCCGACAGCACGCTGGTGGCCCTCGATGCGAAGACCGGCAAGGTGGTCTGGAGCGTCAAGAACGGTGACCCGAAGCTCGGCGCGGTGAACACCAACGCGCCGCACGTCTTCAAGGACAAGGTCATCACCGGCATCAGCGGCGGCGAGTGGGGCGTGCGCGGTTTCATCGCGGCGTACAACCTCTCGGACGGCAAGCTGGCCTGGAAGGGCTACAGCGTCGGCCCCGACGCGGAGATGCTGATCGACCCCGACAAGACCATGACCTGGACCGACGGCAAGATGGCGCCGGTGGGCAAGGACTCGTCGATCAAGACCTGGAAGGGCGACCAGTGGAAGACCGGCGGCGGCACGACCTGGGGCTGGTACAGCTACGACAAGGCGCTGAACCTGATGTACTACGGCAGCGGCAATCCGTCGACCTGGAATCCGGCGCAACGACCGGGTGACAACAAGTGGTCGATGACGATCTTCGCGCGCGACGTCGACACCGGCCAGGCCAAGTGGGTCTACCAGATGACGCCGTACGACGAGTGGGACTTCGACGGCATCAACGAGATGATCCTGGCCGACATCGATGTGAAGGGCAAGCCGACCAAGGCGCTCGTGCACTTCGACCGCAACGGCTTCGGCTACACGATGGACCGTGTCACCGGTGCGCTGCTGGTCGCCGAGAAGTACGACCCGAAGGTGAACTGGGCCACGCACGTCGACATGAAGACCGGTCGGCCGCAAGTGGTCGCGAAGTACTCCACCGCGAAGAACGGTCCGGACGTCAACACCAAGGGCATCTGCCCGGCGGCGCTTGGCAGCAAGGACCAGCAACCGGCGGCGTTCGATCCTGAAACCAAGCTGTTCTACGTGCCGACGAACCACGTCTGCATGGACTACGAGCCGTTCAAGGTCGAGTACACCGCGGGCCAGCCGTATGTCGGCGCGACCTTGTCGATGTTCCCGGCGCCGGGCAGCCACGGCGGCATGGGCAACTACGTCACGTGGGATGCCGGCAGCGGCAAGATCGTGCAGAGCCACCCCGAGAAGTTCTCGGTCTGGAGCGGCGCGCTCAACACCGCGGGCGGCCTGTCCTGCTACGGCACGCTCGAGGGCTACCTGAAGTGCGTCGACAAGAAGGACATCAACAAGGAACTGTTCAAGTTCAAGACGCCTTCGGGGATCATCGGCAACGTGTTCTCGTACATGCACAAGGGCAAGCAGTACATCGGCGTGTTCTCGGGCATCGGCGGCTGGGCCGGCATCGGCATGGCAGCGGGCCTCGAGAAGGACCAGGACGGCCTGGGCGCCGTGGGCGGCTACAAGGAGCTGGCGAAGTACACCGAGCTCGGTGGTTCGCTGACGGTATTCGCCCTGCCGAACTGAAGCTGAAGCGACACAACAACAGCGCAGCCGCGATGCATCGCGGCGCATGACAGACCGGGGGGATGGCTTTCATTGGGAAGGCCGTCCCCGTTTTTTTAGTCTCCGATCCATCGATCCACATGAAGCACTCCAAGACACTCTGCACCGCGTTGCTGTTCGCCTCCGCCGTTGCCGCCTTCGGGCAGGCCGCCTCCGCACAGACCGCCCCGAGCGGCGGCAAGCCGCCGTACACCGTCGTCGACGGCAACAAGGTCGACCCGAACACATTGCAGGGCTTCAGGACCTGGCGTTCTGCCGCCTGCGACCGCTGCCACGGCGCGAACCAGGAGGGGCTGGTCGGCCCGTCGCTGGTCAACAGCCTGAAGACGCTGTCGAAGGAAGAATTCGTCAAGACCGTGACGAACGGTCGACCCAACACGCAGATGATCGCGTTCTCGGGCAACGCCGAGGTGATGAAGAACCTCGACCAGCTCTACGCGTACCTGAAAGGCCGTTCCGACGGGGCCATCACGAAAGCCCGCGTCGAGGCGATGCCATGAGTCGTGGCTGGCGGCTGTCGGCGGCCTGCGCGCTCGTGTCGCTCGCCGCCGGCGTCGCGGCGCAAGACAGCGCCGCGCCGAAGCGCACCGAGCTGCGCGTCTGCCAGGATCCGAACAACCTGCCGTTCTCGAACACCAAGGGCGAAGGCATCGAGAACCGCATCGCCGAGGTCTTCGGCAAGGCGCTGAACCTGCCGGTCACCTACTACTCGTTCCCGCAGCGTCTCGCGTTCATCCGCAACACGCTGCGCTACAAGCTGCCGGGGCAGGACTACCCCTGCGACATCGTGATCGGCGTGCCGGTGGGCTTCGAGGAAGGCGTCTCGGTCACGAAGCCGTACTACCGCTCGACCTACACGCTGGTGTTCCCGAAAGGCAAGGGCCTGGACAACGTCGCCACGGTCGAGCAGTTTCTCGCGCTCGAGCCGGCCAAGCTGCGTTCGCTGCGCATCGGGTTGTACGACCGATCGCCGGCCTCCGAGTGGCTGTCGCGCCACCAGCTGCTCGACAGCGGGGTGCCCTACCCGATCAGGAACCCGAACCCGGAGCAATACCCGGGCGAGATCATCGAGAAGGATCTCGCCAGCGGCAAGCTCGATGCCGCGATCGTCTGGGGCCCGATCGCCGGCTATTTCGCGCAGCGCGTGAAGACGCCGCAGCTGGTCGTGCTGCCGCTCAAGTCCGAGCCCGGCATCAAGCTCGACTACCAGATGGCGATGGGCGTGCGCTTCGGCGAGCGCGAGTGGAAGCAGCAAGTTGAAGGCCTGATCGAGGCGCGCCGGACCGAGATCCAGGCGATCCTGAAGGAATACGGCGTACCGGTGGTCGATGCTTCGTATGAGGCGCCGAAGAACTGATCGTGCGCAACTCGCCGTCGGTTCGTTGCACGCGAGGCCCGAGGCCTGCCAGCACGGTCAGGCCGTTGCTCGTCGCAGCGCTGCTGGGCTGGTGCTCGTCGGGATCGGCGGTGCCCGGGCTCGACCCCGGCACGATGGTCAAGCTCTCGGCCAGCGTGTTGAAGGTCGAGGCGATCCGCGCGCGCGGCGGCTACTCGCTGGGCTCCGGCGTCATCGTCGGCCCGGACCGCGTCGCGACGAATTGCCACGTGACCCGCGACGCGCGCGAGATCGCGGTGCTGCAGGGTGGCCTGCGCCTGCCGGCGAGTTCGCAAGACGTCGATGCGTACCATGACCTGTGCGTGCTGCACGTGCCTGGCATCGACGGCGACAGGGCGGTGCGCTTCGGGCCGCCCGACCAGCTCGCGGTCGGCCAGGCCGTCATCGGCATCGGGCACACCGCCGGCGCGCTGCAGGGCAGCGTCGGCAAGGTGCTCGCGTTGCACCGCATGGACGGCGGCCGCGTGATCCAGAGCTCCAACTATTTCAATTCGGGGGCCAGCGGCGGGGCGTTGTTCGACGACGCCTTCCGCCTGGTCGGCATCCTGACTTTCCGCCTGCGCGGCGGCGCGCTGCACTATTTCGCGGTGCCGGCCGAATGGCTTGCAAGGCCGTTCGACGACAACCAGCGCGGGCACGCGATCGGCCAGCCGGCAGCGCGCGCGCAACTCGCCTTCTGGGAGCAGCCGCTCGGTGGGCAACCGCTGTTCCTGCGCGCGGCCGTGCTCGAGAACGAGGGCGACTGGCGCGCACTGCGCGCGCTCGCCGCCGCCTGGACACTCCATGACGCCGACGATTCCGAACCCTGGTACCTGCTCGGCCTGGCGCTGGCCCGGCAGGGCCAGCCTGTCGAGGCGCGCCGCGCGCTCGAATGCGCGCTCGCGATCGCGCCCGGGCTCGAAAGCGCCCGCACCGAACTCGAACGCCTCGCGCCGCGGCAGACGGCACCCGCCGACGCAGCGGTTGCCGTTGCGCCCTGCCATCCCTGACCCTCCCCCGACCCCCATCGCGATGATCCTCTCCCCGACCCCGCACCGCTTCGCAGCCACGCTGCTCGCCGCGATCCTCGTCCTGCCGACGACGCCGCTGCGCGCCGAAGAGCCGCCGAAGAACTTCTCGGCCGCCGAACGCGCGTTGTTCATGACCGACCAGTTCACGAAACTGCGCCCGCCGCTGACGCTGCGCTACCAGTTCCATCGCGGCGGCAGCCTCGAGCCCGGCTTCGACGACAAGGTGTCGATCGCGCTGAAGGCGCAGAGCAGCGGTCGCTGCTGCGACGCGACCGGCGAGTTCCTCAGCGGCGAGCGCAAGGTCGAACTGCCGCCGGTCGAAGCCGCCAGCGGCAACCCCGTCACGCTGTTCTTCCTGGAGCGCGATGTGCGCGAGATGGAGCGGCTGACGAAGGGCAAGTCGGCCTACTTCCGCAAGCGCATCCGGATGGCGATCTTCGAGGGCGCGCAGCAACGTGCCGTGACGCTGCGCTACCGCGGCAAGGCGGCCGCCGGCCAGGAGTTCACGATCACGCCCTACGTCGACGACCCGAACCGTCCGCGCTTCGAGCAGCTCGCGAACAAGCGCTACGTGTTCACGCTGTCGGAGGCCGTCCCGGGCGGCGTGTACGCGATCCGCGCGCTCGTCGCCGACGACGCCAACGGCCCGCAGGCGCCGCCGCTGCTCACCGAGGAGCTGCTGCTCGAAGGCGGCGAGGCCGCCGCGAAAAAGGCCGGTTCGTGACGCGGCCGCCCCGCCGCGCGCACCGAAGACCCAGACCCTTCTGCCCAGGACACCACGCCATGAATCCTTCCATCGTTCGTTCATCGATGCTGAGCGCGGCCGTGCTCGCGGCACTGCTGCTCGGCAGCGGCGCGGCGCGCGCCAACGACTTCCCGACCTCGGCGCGGGTGCTGTACGTCGAGGAGTGCATCCGCGCGAACCCCGGGCCGTACTTCGAGATGGTCAACAAGTGCTCGTGCGCGGTCGATGCGTTCGCCGCCGAGGTCAAGTACGACGAGTACACGACGATGCAGACGATCAGCAACGGCATGTCGATCGGCGGCGAGCGCGGCAATGCGATCCGCGACACGCCCACGCTGCAGCCCGAGCTGAAGAAGTACCGCGAGCTGCAGGCCAAGGTCAAGAAGGGCTGCTTCATCAACGACGCGAAGTAGCGGCGCCTGCCCGGCTGCGCCCACTGCCCGACGATCATGCCGCCGACGATCATTCGACGCGCCGCCGCGCTGCTGTTCGCCGCCCTGCTCCGTGTCGGCGCGGCGGCACAGGGCGGCGCCGACGCCGCGCCGCTCGAGGCGACCGAGGTCGCACCCGGCGTCCACGTGCACGCCGGCCGGCTCGAGGACTGGTTGCCCGGCAACGGCGGCGATGTCGCGAACCTCGGCTTCGTCGTCGGCAGCCGCTGCGTCGCGGTGATCGACACCGGCGGCACGCCGCAGCTCGGCCTGCGCTGGCGCGCAGCGATCGAGCGCGCGACAAGCCTGCCGATCTGCTATGTGTTCGACACCCACGCGCATCCGGACCACGTGCTCGGCAACGCGGCCTTCACCGGGCCGGGCACCCGCTTCGTCGCGAGCGCGAAGTTCAACGCCGCGATGGCCGCGCGCGAGCCGTACTACCTGCGGGCGCTGGAACGCGACTTCGGGCTCCGCGTCGCGCATGAATCGATCGTCTACCCGACAGTCGCCGTGGCGGGGACGCGCGAGTTCGACCTTGGCGGCCGCGTGCTCGTCGCGCAATCCTGGCCGACCGCACACACCGACAACGACCTGACCGTCTACGACCCCGCAACGCGCACGCTGTTCGCGTCCGACCTGCTGTTCGTGCAGCACATCCCGGTCGTCGACGGCAAGCTGCGCGGCTGGCTCGCCTTGATGCCGGAACTGGCCCGCATCGACGCCGCGCTGATCGTGCCCGGCCATGGCCCGACCCGCCGTGGCGGATCGGCCGCATGGGCACCGCAACAGGAGTATCTTGGAGCGCTGCTGCGCGAGACCCGCGCCGCCGTCAAGTCCGGCAAGACGCTGTCCCAGGCGGTCGACAGCGTCGGTGCCGAGGCGGCCTCGGGCTGGCAGCTCGCCGAACGTTTTCACCGCCGCAACGTCACTGCAGCGTTTGCAGAGCTGGAGTGGGAAGAATAGAGCGTGAGAGGCCATCCCTTGCACCCGCGTGAGGCTCCAAAACGGGCCCAATCTAGGCGTGAAGCGGAGCCGGGGTCGGGCCCCGGCGAGCATTTGCAACGACGAGTGGGCCCGTTTTGGAGCCTCACCCTGCGGGCCGGGGCGGCCAAGGGCGCTGGGGGGCGTTGCGCCGCTTGCCCAGGCGGGAACCCTGGGCTGCGCGACGCGCCTACCCCAGCGCCCTTGGCCACCCCGGCGCGGGTGCAAGGGATGGCCTCTCACGCTCTGGAGGTGCCGCGATGACACACCACAAGATCGCCAGGCGCGAAGTCACGGCCGCGGGTGCCGCACTGATCGCATCGTTTGCACTGGGCGGGGCGCGCGTCGCGCGTGCCGAGATCAAGTCCGGCGACAACCCCGAGGCGAGCGAGATCTGGCACAAGGTGCGGGCCAGCCTGTTCGAGACGCGGCCGATCGCCAACGTCGGCGACGACGTGCTCGTGCTCGACGCGCCGGTGCGCGCCGAAGACGCCGCGGTCGTGCCGATCGCGATGCGGGCGCGGCTGCCGCACACGGCGGCGAGCTTTGTTGCGAAGCTCTACCTGATCATCGACAACAACCCGTCGCCGATCTCGGCGATCTTCTCGTTCACGCCACAAAGCGGCCGCGCCGACATCGAGACCCGCGTGCGCGTCGACGAGTACAGCTTCGTGCGCGCGATCGCCGAGACCAGCGACGGCCGCCTGCTGATGCGCACGCGTTTCGTCAAGGCTTCGGGGGGGTGCTCGGCGCCGCCGGGCAAGGACCCGCAGGCCGCGCTCGCCTCGCTCGGCAAGATCAGGTTGCGTGTCGACGGCGATGTCGTGATGAACCGGCCGACGCTCGCGCAGCTGATGATCAGCCACCCGAACGACTCGGGCATGGTGATGGACCAGTTGACTCGCCAGTACACGCCGCGCCGCTTCGTGCGCAGCGTCAACGTCGCCTACGCCGGACAGCCGGTGCTGGTGGCCGATCTCGACTTCTCGATCAGCGAGAACCCGAACCTGCGCTTCTTCTTCGTGCCGCGCGCCCCGGGCCGGCTCACCGCCGAGGTCGTCGACAGCAACCAGGCGGCATGGAAGAGCGCCCTTGACGTCGCGCCGAGCGTTTGACCGGATGCACGCGTCGCTGCACCATGCTGCACGCTGCGCGGCGCTCGCCACGCTGCTGGCCGCGGCGCTGCCCAGCGGCGCCGCGCCGTTCGCCTACATCACGAACCAGGGCAGCCACGATGTCTCGGTGATCGACCTGGCGCTGCAGAAGGTCGTCGCCACCGTGCCCGTCGGGCGCTCGCCCGCCGGCGTCGTCGCGGCGAGCGCCACCGGCAAGGTCTACGTCTCGAACCCCGACAGCCGGACGATCTCCGTCATCGACATGACCACCCAGCGCGTCGTGAACACCCTGCCGGCCGGTGCCGGGCCGGTCGGGATCGACGCCACACCCGATGGCACCCGCCTGTTCGTCGCCGACTGGTACACGAACCGCGTGCTGATGTTCGATACCGCCGCCGCCGGCGCGCCGGCATCGATCGCGGTCGGCCGCGCGCCGGCCGGCGTCGCGGTCGATGCGACCGGCGCGACCGTCTACGTCGCCGAGCGCGACGACGACAGCGTCGCCGCGATCGACGTCGCGACGCGGCGCGTGCGCGGCCGGGTGGCGGTCGGCACGCACCCGTTCGCGCTGCTCGCCGATGCGCGGCGCCACCGGCTCTACGCGCTGAACGTGCTGAGCAACGACGTCTCGGTGATCGACACGCGCCGGCTCGAAGTGATCGCCACGGTCCCGGTCGGCAGGGCGCCGTACGGCGCGGCGCTGGCGCGCGACGGCGCGCTGCTGTACGTGACCAACCAGCACGACGACAGCGTCAGCGTGATCGACGCCGAGCGCCTGCAGACCGTGCGCACGCTGCCCGGCTTCGGCTACCCCGAGGGCGTGGCCGCGCACGCTGACCGCGTCTACGTCGTCAACTGGATGGACGACGACGTCAGCGTGCTCGACGCCGCGAGCGGCCGCAGCCTCGCGCGCATCGCGACCGGCAAGAACAGCCGCGGTTTCGGCGCCTTCATCGGCGCGCCCGTTTCCCCTTGATCCAGAGATTCGTCAACCACCCACCGGAGCCCTTTTCATGTTCGATCGATTCGCCATCCGCCGGCTGTCACCGGCGCTCGTGCTCGCGCTGCTCGGCGCGGCCGCCGTGCCGGCCGGCGCCCATGGTCCGACGCGCCAGAAGGTCGTCGAGACCGTCAAGATCGCCGCACCGCCGGCGGCCGTGTGGGCCCGGATCAAGAACTTCGACGCGCTGAAGGACTGGCACCCCGCCGTCCAGTCGAGCCCGGCCGACAAGGGCAACACCGAAGGCTCCGAACGCACGGTCGGCCTGAAAGGCGGCGGCACGCTGCACGAGACACTGGAGCGCTACGACGACGCGACGATGCGCTACAGCTACCGCATGAAGGACGGCGGCGCGCTGCCGGTCACGAACTACACCTCGACGATCAGCGTCGTCGGCGAAGGCAACACCTCGACCGTCGAGTGGCGCGGCGCGTTCTATCGCGGTTTCCCGAACAACGATCCGCCGCCCGACAAGAACGACGAGGCCGCGGTGAAGGCGATCACCGGCGTGTACCAGAGCGGGCTGGCGAACCTGAAGAAGCTCGTCGAGGGGCAATAGCGGTCGGCCCGATGCGTGAGCCCGTGCATGTCGCGATCCGCTGGCTCTGCGCCGCCGTGCTCGCGTGCGCGACGCTCGCGGCCCAGGCCGGCGGCGAACCGGCCGGCGTGCCGATCGAACTTGCCGCCGGCGTCTACATGGTGCCCGGCAGCGGCGGCGAGCCCGGTGCGGCGAACCTGGGGCGGGTCGGCAACGCGGGCTTCGTCATCGGCCGCACCGGGGTCCTCGCGATCGACACCGGCACCTCGTACCTGCACGGTCGCGCGCTGCTGGCCGCGATCCGCGGCGTGACCGACAAGCCGGTGCGGCTCGCGATCGTCACGCACACGCGCCAGGAGTTCCTGTTCGGTGCCGCGGCGTTCCGCGAGCAGGGCATCCCGATCGCGATGCAGCGGGCCGCGGCGACGCTGATGGCCGCGCGCTGCGAGACCTGCCTGAAGACGCTGCGCGCGACACTCGGCGACGACGCGATGCGCGGCACGACGCTGTTCACGCCCGACATCGCGTTCAACGACCCGCTCGAGCTCGACGCGGCCGCGCTGATCGGCCGGCCGATCCAGCTGCTGTACTTCGGCCACTCGAGTGGCCCCGGCGACATCGCCGTCTACGACCCGCGCACCGGCACGCTGTTCGCCGGCGGGCTGCTCGATGCGCAGCGCATCCCCGATGTGTTCGACAGCGACCTGGCCGCCTGGCACGCGGCGCTGCGCTCGCTGCAGGCGCTGCCGCTCGAGGCGATCGTGCCCGGTCACGGGCCGTCCGGCTCGAAGCGCCTCGTCACGCAGGTCGAGCGCTACCTCGATCAGCTGAGCGCGCGCGCACGTGCGCTGCTGCAGGCCGGCGCGCCGCTCAGCGAGGTGCCCGATTCGACCGCGCTGCCCGACTTCGCGTCGTGGGATCAGTACGACACGGTGCACCGCCGCAACGCCGCGCTCGTCTACCTGCGCTACGAGCGCGAGCAACTCGTCAACAGCCCTGCCGGAGTGCCCCGACCATGAGCCCGAACCCCATCGCATCGCGGCTGCGCCGCCACCTCGTGCTCGGCGCCGGCGCGCTGCCGTTGACGTTCGCGCCAGCGGCGCGCGCCGCGATCGGCGGCCTGCCCAGCAACACCGGCCACGCCGATGTCTCGCCCGAATGGGAGCTGCTGCGCGGCAGGCTCTTCGGCACGCGGCCGATCGATGCCGGCTCGGGCCGCGTCGTGCAGCTGATCGCGCCGCTGCGTGCGGCCTATGGCGCATCGGTGCCGGTGAAGATCGTCTCGCGCCTGGCGCAGACGCCGGCGCTCTACGTGCGGCGCCTGCACCTGCTGGTCGACAAGAACCCGTCGCCGCTGGCCGCGACGCTCGAGCTGACGCCCGAGGTCGGCCAGGCCGATTTCGAGACCCGCCTGCGCGTCGACGAATACAGCCACGTGCGCGTCGTCAGCGAACTCTCGAACGGCGAACTGCACATGGACTCGCGCTACGTCAAGACCTCCGGCGGCTGCTCGGCGCCGCCGAACCGCGACTCGCCGGAGCTGATCGGCAAGACGATCTTCAAGCTGCCAGCGCCGCCGACGTTCGAGGCCGCGACGACGGCCGACCTGACGGTCATCCACCCGAACGACACCGGCTTCGAGCTGAACAACGTGACGGTGATGTACATCCCGTCGTACTTCGTCCGCACGATCGCGGTCAGCTACGCGGGCCGAAAGATTTTCGACGCCGACCTCGACTTCTCGATCAGCGAGAACCCGACCTGGCGCTTCAACTTCGTCCCGCATGCGCCCGGCGAGTTGCGCGCCGAGGTTGAGGATTCGAAGGAGCGCCACTACACCGGGTCGCTGCGGATCGGATGATGACGATGCCGCTGCGTCTGCGCCGCGCACTCGTCGGCATCATCGTCGCCGGCGCGCTGGCCCTGATCGGGACGGTGGCGAACGCGGTCGGCATCCCACCTGCCTACACGCCGCTGGTCGTCGAACCCTTGATCGCCGCGGGCCGCTCCGAATTCGACCTCGGGCCGGCACTGGCGCGCGCGAAGCGCGAGAACAAGCGGCTCTACGTCTACCTCGGCGCGAGCGACTGCCCATACTGCCGGCGCTACGAGAACTTCCTCGGCAGCAACGCCGGCGAGCTGGTGCCGCACTTCGGGCCCTGGATCGTCGTCGACCTGCGCAGCACGCTGGCGACGACGGCGGATCGGCTCTTCATCAAGGTCGGCGACAAGTCGCTGAACTACATCGAGTTCCAGCGCTCGATCGGCGATCAGCGCACGCGCATGCTGGTCTACCCGAGCGTGTGGCTGTTCGATGCGCAGCTCAAGCCGCTGATGCAGATGCCCGCGGGCACCGGCACCTTCGAGACCGTCGACGAGCAGCTCGAGATCCTGAACCTCGTGCAGTAGCGGTGCGCTAGGACGGCTGCGTCGCGCTGAGTCGGCGTGAATTCTTCGGGTCGCGGAACACCAGCGGATGCTCGGTCGGCACGCCGGCGCCGGCGACGCCGGCCTCGGCGCGCTCGACGGCCTCGACGACGAGCCCGTGATGCGGGCTCTTCACGCACACCGGGTCGGCCACGGTCGGGTCGTGCGCGATCAGGTAGGCCTGGCAACGGCAGCCGCCGAGGTCTTCCTCGCGGTGCTCGCAGCTCGAGCACGGCTCCTTCATCCAGCCGGTGCCGCGATAGCGGTTGAAGCCCTCGGAGTCGAACCAGATGTCGCGCACCGAATGCTCGCGCACGTTCGGGAACGTCAGACCGGGCAGCATCTTCGCGGTGTGGCAAGGCAGCGCGGTGCCGTCGGGCGTGACGGTCAGGAACATGCTGCCCCAGCCGTTCACGCACTTCTTCGCCTTGCCCTCGTGGTAGTCGGGCGCGACGAAGAAGATGCGCATGCGCTCGCCGAGCTTCGCGCGCCAGACGTCGGCCACCGCCTCGGCATGCTGCAGCTGCGCGCGTGTCGGCAGCAACGCATCGCGGTTCTGGAACGCCCACGAGTAGTACTGCGTGTTCGCGAGTTCGAGGTACTCGGCGCCGAACTCGGCCGCCATCGCGATGATGCGGTCGATGTGGTCGATGTTGAGCCGGTGCAGCACGACGTTCATCACCATCGGCCAGCCCTGGTCCTTGATGATCTGCGCGACCCGGTTCTTCAGCTCGAAGGTCTTGGTGTGCGAGAGAAAGTCGTTCATCTCGCGCGTCGAATCCTGGAACGAGAGCTGGACGTGGTCGAGCCCGGCGGCTTTCAACGCGCGCGCGCGCTCGGCGGTCAGGCCGACGCCGGAGGTCAGCAGGTTCGTGTAGTAGCCCAGGCGCCGTGCCTCGGCGACGATCTCCTCGAGGTCGTCGCGCAGCAGCGGCTCGCCGCCCGACAGGCCGCATTGCACGGCGCCGAGTTCGCGCCCCTCGCGCAGCACGCGCAGCCAGTCGGCGGTCGAGAGCTCGTCGGTCTGGTTCGCGAAATCGATCGGGTTGTAGCAGAACACACAGTGCAGCGGACAGCGGTAGGTCAGCTCGGCGAGCAGCCACAGCGGCGGGCCCGGCCTGGATGCCACGGAGGCGTTCATGCCGCTCACTCCCAGACCAGCCAGCGCTGCCGACCGGCGATCTCGACGAACGACAGCACTTCCGGCTCGAGGCCCGAGGCGTTGAACGCGGTCTCGAGTTCGCCGACGATCGCCTCGACGCTGCGTGCGCCGTCGCAGCGCTTCATGATCTCGCCGGCGCTGCCGTTGAGCTTGACCATGCCTTCGGGATAGAGCAGCACGTGGCAGTCCTGCGCCGGCTCCCATTGCAGGCGGAAGCCCGCGCCGATGCGCGGGCGGATCGATGTCGCGAGCGCGGTGGTCATGCCGACGTCACTCCGTACTTCAACGCGATCGCGTCGTTCATCGTCCACAGGATGTCGAGCTTGAACTGCAGCACCTCGAGCGCGCGCTCCTGCGCCGCGCGGCTCGTGAAGTGCGCGAGCGTGACCGCGAGGCCCTGCTCGACATCGCGCCGCGCCTGGCTGACGCGGCTGCGGAAGTAGTGCAGGCCCTCGGGCTCGATCCACGGGTAGTGTTCGGGCCAGGTCGCGAGGCGCTGCTTGTGGATCTCGGGCGCGAACAGTTCGGTCAGCGACGAGCACACCGCCTCCTGCCACGGCGCACGGCGCGCGAAGTTCACGTAGGCGTCGACCGCGAAACGCACGCCGGGGGTCACGTGGCGCAGGTCGACGACCTCGTCCCGGGTCAGGCCCACCGCTTCGGCCAGTCGCAGCCAGGCCTCGATGCCGCCCGCGTCGCGCACGCCGCCCAGCTCGAAGCCGTCGTGATCGAGGATGCGCTGCACCCAGCCGCGCCGCACCGCGGGGTCCGGGCAGTTCGAGAGCACGGCCGCGTCCTTGATCGGGATCGCGATCTGGTAGTAGTAGCGGTTTGCGACCCAGCCGCGCACCTGCTCGCGGCTCGCCTTGCCGCCGTTGAGCATCACGTTGTACGGGTGGTGGATGTGGTAGGCGCGACCGCGCTCGCGCAGCTTCGCCTCGAACTCGACGGCGTTCCACGCGGGGGCGTCGGCGGGTGCCGGCTCGCGGCGCGCCTGGAGGATTTCGGGTTTCATCGTCAGATCGGGATCAGCATGCCGTCCTCGCAGACCTCGATGCGCGCGCGGTCCAGCGCAGCGCGTTCGTCGGAATCTTCGTCGAGGATCGGGTTCGTGTTGTTGATGTGGATCAGGCAGCGCCGGGTGCGTGCCGGCAGCTGGCCGAGCCACTCGATCATGCCGCCCGGGCCGGACTGCGGCAGGTGGCCGATGTCGCGCGCCGTCTTGCGGCTCAACCCGAGGCGCGGCATCTCGTCGTCGGTCCAGAAGGTGCCATCGACCAGCACCGCGTCGGCACCGGCCATCGCGTCGAAGACCGGTGGCGTGATCGCGCCGAGGCCGGGCGCATAGAACACGCTCGCGCCGCTCGTCGCGTCGGTGATCAGCATGCCGATGTTGTCGCCGTCGACCGGCTGCTCGCGGTGCGGCGAATACGGCGCCGGCTTGCTCGACAGCGGCAGTGCGCGAAAGCTCAAGCCCTCGACGCCGGGAACGCGGAACGGCGTGCCGTCGAGTTCGATGCGATGCCGCTCGACGCCGCAGTAGTGGCCGAGCACGCGCAGGATCGGGTTGCCCTGGCTCAGGTCTTCGGCGACCGGGTCGGTGCACCAAAGCGGCAGCTTCGAATTGCGCTCGCGCAGCATGAACAGGCCGGTGGCGTGGTCGACCTGGCCGTCCATCAGCACGACGCCGGCGATCGCGGTGTCGCGCAGCGCGCGGGCCGGTTGCAGCTCGGGGCGTGCGCGGATCTGCTCGAGGATGTCGGGCGAGGCGTTGAACAGAACGCCGTCGGTCGCATCGTCGGGGCGCACGAAGATCGACGACTGGGTGCGCGGCTTGCAGCGCACGCTGCCCGATCGCACGCCGGCACAGTTGCGGCAGTTGCAGTTCCACTGCGGGAAGCCGCCGCCGGCGGCCGAGCCGAGCACGGTGATGCGCATGAGCGTGCGAAGGAATTCGTTGGGGGAAAGCAAAGGAGGCGCCGGCGCCACGCGCGAGCGCAGCGTCGGCGCCGTGGTCGTTCAGCGAGCGCTGACGTACATCGTGATCTCGAAGCCGAAGCGCAGATCACAGGCGGTCGGTGTGGTCCATTGCATAGAAAGTCTCCTGAGGTGAATGACACGCAGGCCGATCGGCTTGCGCAGGGACACGCAGCTGCATCCCGCAACGCATG
This sequence comes from Rhizobacter sp. P5_A1, assembly GCF_056400745.1. NCBI lineage: Bacteria > Pseudomonadati > Pseudomonadota > Betaproteobacteria > Burkholderiales > Sphaerotilaceae > Rhizobacter > Rhizobacter sp. P5_A1. Next base: position 34,189 of record NZ_JBFUKR010000011.1, on the reverse strand, counting down.
GTCTCGCGCGGCGGGCGCGTCGACCAGTCGCGCCACCATGATTCGAGCCTCATGATTTTCATGAATCGGACCGCGGGTCAGCCCCTTTCGGCCGGCGCGGTGGGGCCGGCTCGCTACCATCGGCGCGTGCACTGCCCTCCACTCCCGAACCGCGTGCCGGCGCCCGCGCCCGCAGCATGACCTTGCGCCTGAAGATCAACCTGATCGTCGGTGCGCTGACGATCCTGTTCGTCGCGGCCGTGCTCGCGCTGCAGCTGCGCAGCATGCGCGAGTCGGTGCACGAGGAGGTGGTCGCGGCGAACCGCGTCGCAACGCAGCTGCTGCAGCGCAACGCCTGGCTCTATGCCGCGCAGGGCACGCCGGCGATGCTCGCTTACCTGCAGGGCATCGGCCGCGTGCGCTCGAACGACATCGTGCTGTACGACGAGCAGGGCCAGGAGCTGTACCGCTCGCCGCCCTCGGCGTACAAGGCCGGGCGCGACGCGCCAGCGTGGTTCGAGCGGCTGATCGCACCCGAGCCCTCGGTGCAATCGATTGAGTTTCCCGGCGGCAAGCTGGTGACGCAATCGAACGCCTCGCGTGCGGCCGTCGATGCCTGGGACTACCTGCTCGTGCTCGCCTCGGGCGCGGCGGTGCTGCTGCTCGCGGTCAACGCGCTGGTGTTCTGGCTGGTCGGGCGCACGGTACGGCCGTTCGGCCGCATCGTCGGCGCGCTCGAGGCGCTCGAGGCCGGGCGCTTCGACGCCGCGCTGCCGCCGCTGCCCGGCACCGAGGCGGCGCTGATCGGCGCGGCCTTCAACCGGATGGTCGGCCGCTTGCGCCAGAACATCGAGACCGAGCGCCGCGCCGCGCTCGCCGAGGCGCGCCTGTCGGACAACCGCGAGCTGACGCGCTGGATCGATCGCCAGCTCGAACAGGAGCGGCGCCTGATCGCGCGCGAGCTGCACGACGAGCTCGGCCAGTCGGTGACCGCGATGCACAGCATGGCGGTCTCGATCGCGCAGCGCGTGCGCGGGCTCGACGCGCAGGCCGAGCAGGCGGCGCGGCTGATCGCCGACGAATCCACGCGCCTGTACGAGGCGATGCACGGCATCATCCCGCGGCTCGCGCCGCTGATGCTCGACACCTTCGGCCTCGCCGACGCGCTCGCCGACCTGGTCGAGCGCACGCGGCGCAGCCAGCCCGAGGTGGCGATCGAGCTGCGGGTCGAGCTCGGCGATGCCCGGCTCGGCGCCGACGCCGCGCTGGCGCTCTACCGCGGCGCGCAGGAGGGCATGACCAACGCGCTGCGCCACGGGCACGCGACGCAGATCCGCGTCGAGCTGCGGCGCGATGCCGACGCGGCCGTGCTCGCCGTCAGCGATGACGGCTGCGGCCTGCCGGCCGAGTCGCCGCCCGCCAGCGGACACCACGGCCTGCGCTGGCTCGCCGAGCGCGTCGAGGGCCTGGGCGGGAGCTTCCGCCTCGACGCCCGCGCGCCGCACGGCGTGAGCCTGCAGGTGCGACTGCCGCTCGAGGCCGTCGCACCGGCAGCGCCGGCCGAGGTGCGCGCCGCATGATCCGCGTGATGCTCGTCGACGACCATGCGCTTGTGCGCATGGGCTTTCGCATGCTGCTCGCCGACGCGCAGGTCGAGGTCGTCGCGGAGGCCGACACCGGCGAACAGGCCTGCGCCGACTACGCCCGCGTGCGGCCCGACGTGGTCGTGATGGACCTGTCGATGCCCGGCATGGGCGGGCTCGAGGCGGTGCGGCGCCTGCTCGCGCAGGACCCGAAGGCGCGCGTGCTCGCGCTCTCGGCGCACGAAGACACCGCCCATCCGCGGCGCGTGCTGCGCGCCGGCGCGCTCGGCTACCTCGCCAAGCGCAGTGCGCCCGAGGCGCTGATTGCCGCGGTGACCGCGGTTGCCGCGAACCGGCCGTATGTCGATGCGCATACCGCGCAGGCGCTCGCGGTCGCCGGCGTGCGCGGCGAGACGAGCCCGGCCGATGCGCTCAGCGAACGCGAGTTCTCGGTGTTCGTGCAACTGGCGCGCGGCCTGAGCGTCGCGCAGATCGCCGAGAACCTGAAGCTCTCGCCGAGCACCGTCGGCACCCACCTGTTCCATGTCAAGCAGAAGCTCGGCGCCAGCAACCAGTCGGAACTGACGTTGGTCGCGCTGCATTGGGGCTTGATCGAGGCCTGATTCCTGACCCGCTCGGCCTTCCGAATACGGGTTAACCCGTATTTCTGGCATGATTGTTGCACTGCACCAATCAGCGGCCGGCCTCTCGTGCCGCAGGAGCGTTCGAGATGCGCCGGTGGATCCTCTCACTCACTCTGCTGCTCGCCGGCCCCGTGGCCCACGGCGATGACGGCATCCTCGGCGTGTTGGCGCGCTCGCAGCTGGCACGACTGGATCGTGCGCCGGTCGCCGAGCCGGGCAGTGCGCGTGCGCGAACGGTGCGCACCAGTTTCGAGACGCTGGCGCGCGCGCTGCAGATCGGGCACCCGATCGAGCTGCGCGTGATCCAGGGCGAGACGGTCGCCGAGACGCTGCAGGGCCGCATCGTGCTGGCCAACGAATCGCTGGCCGACCTGAGCGAGGGCGAGCGCCTTTTCATCCTCGCGCACGAACTCGGCCACATCGAGTTGCGGCACTGGGAACAGACCGAGCGCCTGTACCAGAAATGGGTGCCGGGCGTCGTGACGCCGCAGCAGACCGAGCCGGTCGCCGCGCTGCTCGGGCGCGATGCATCGAGTCTCGCGTACCGGCAGGAACTCGAGGCCGATGCCTACGGCGCGCATGCCCTGCGGCTGCTCGGCCACCCGTCGCAGGATGCGGTGACGGCCTTCATGCACCTGGGCGTGAACCCGGACACGCCGACCCATCCGGGCACGCGCAAGCGGCTCGCATCGCTGCGAACCGTGCAGGCTTCAGAGGGGATCGATCAGGCGACGACGCGGAACGAGCTCATCGACTCGGTGAGCCGCCCCGACTGACCCTTCAGCGACTGCGCGGCCGCCGCGAGCTGCTCGACGAGCGCGGCGTTCTGCTGCGTCATCGTGTCGATCTGCGCGATCGCCTGGTGCACCTGGTCGATGCCGCTGCTTTGCGACTGGCCGGCGTCGGCGATGTCGGTGATCAGGCGCGACACGCGATTCACGCTGTCGAGAATCTCCTGCATCGTGCGGCCGGCGTCGTCGACGAGCCGCGAGCCGGCCTCGACCTTCTGCGCCGAGTCGCCGATCAAGGTCTTGATCTCGCGCGCCGCGGTCGAGCTGCGCTGCGCCAGGCCGCGCACCTCGGAGGCGACGACCGCGAAGCCGCGGCCGTGCTCGCCGGCGCGTGCCGCCTCGACGGCGGCGTTCAGCGCCAGGATGTTGGTCTGGAACGCGATCCCGTCGATCACGCCGATGATCTCGCCGATCTTCGTGGCGCTGCCGTTGATCTCGCCCATGCGCTGGATCACGTCGCGCATCGTGCGCTCGCCGCGCGCCGCGACCTCGCTGGACTGCGTGACGACGCTGCGCGCCTCGTTCGTGCTGCGCGCATTGCTCTGCACCGTGCTCGCGAGCTGCTCCATCGAGCTGGCGGTCTGCTGCAGTGCGCTGGCCTGGTTCTCGGTGCGGGTCGAAAGGTCGAGGTTGCCGCTGGCGATCTCTTCGGAGGCGGTGTTGACACCCTCCACGGTCTGGCGCACATCCAGCACCATCGTGCGCAGCTTCTTGCGCATCGAGTTGAGTTCGGCGCGCAGCCACGAGACCTCGTCCTTGCCGGGCGACTCGATCTTGGTCTCGAGGTCACCGCCGGCGATGCGGATCACGCACTGCACGGTCGATTCGACCGAGTCCTTGATGCTGCTGCGGATCGCCCAGGCGGCGATCAGCGCGAACACGCAGGCGCCGACCGTCGCGGCGCCCAGGCTCCACGCCGCGGCACTGGCGGCACTCGCCGACACACCCCCTTCCAGCGCCCACACGCCGGCGCCGCCGATGCCGGCGATGCATGCCGCGGTGCAGCCGAAACCTATCGTCACCCGGCGCACCAGGCTCACTTTGCGTATCCAGTTCACTTCATGTCTCCGATCAAACGAGCCCGCCGCGTACGACCGGCGTTCAGCCTAGAACCAGGATGGAACCCCCACGCAAACTTCGTTTGCTGCCCCCGAGGGGGCGCCTCAGTCCCTTCGGGCGGCCGGGCGGCACTGAGAGGGATATCGGAGCGCGCATCGGCGACCTGAATGCTCATTTCGGTCGGCGCATGCGAAAACTTCCCGGTAGCGGGACGCGGCGTCAGGCCACCGGCTCGAAGATCGGCCAGCCTGCAGTCAGCGCGTGCCGGCGCAGCGCCGCGTCCGGGCGCACCGCGACCGGGTGCGAGACGGCCCGCAGCAGCGGCAGGTCGCTCGTCGAGTCCGAGTAGAACCAGCTTTGCTCGAACGCGCCGAGGTCGACCGGGCCGCCCGGCGCCTGCTGCGCCAGCCACTGGCGCACGCGCGTCACCTTGTGCTCGCGGAAGCACGGCAGACCCTCGATCGCGCCGGTCAGCATGCCGCCGGGGGTGCCGTCGGCGGTCGCGGCCTCGGTTGCGACGACGTGCGGCACGCCGAACAGGCGCGCACACGGCTCGGCGATGAAACGGGTCGTCGCCGTGACGATCGCGCACAGGTCACCGGCGTCGAGGTGGCGTTGCACGAGTTCGCGCGTGTCTGCAGGCACGCGTGCACGCAGCGCGACCTCGAACTCGCGCGCCCACTGCGCCAGCTCGGCGCGCGGCACGCTCGCGAGCGGCGCGACGCTGGCGAAGTGCATCGCGTGGATGTCGAGCGTGCCGGCGACGTACTGCTTGCAATAGTCGAGATAGGTCGCGTCGGCCGAGGCCGGCAGCACGCCGCGTTCGACGAGGAAATGCGTCCAGGCCATCCCGCTGTCGAACGGGATCAGCGTGTGGTCGAGGTCGAACAGTGCAAGCTTCATGCGCGCGCCGGCTGCGGCAGCGTGGCGAGTTCGGCGACCAACGCACCGCGCAGCGCGTTGCAGACGACGAGGCCCGCGGCGCGCGCGAGCTCGGCGCGCGTCAGGCTGCGCTCCTGCGCGCCCCAGGCCGGATCGGCCAGCAGCACGCCGCGCATCACGCCGGGCAAGGCACCGTCGGACAGCGGCGGCGTCCACCAGCGGCCGTCCAGGCGCACGAAGACGTTGCTGCGGCCGCCCTCGACGAGCCGCCCCGCGGCGTCGAAGAACAGGGTGTCGAACGCGCCCGCGCTCTCGGCCGCGCGCACGCCGGCGTCGTAATGGCGGCGCAGCGTGGTCTTGTGGGCGGCCAGGGGTCGGTCCTCGGGCAAGGGCTCGGGGCCGAGCAGCAGCCGGACCGGCCCTTCGGCCAACGACGCGAGCGGCGCGTGCGTCAGGTCGAGCCGCCCGTCGTGCGCGAGCGCGAGGCGCAGCCTTGTCACGACCGCGGTCGCGTCGCGGGCGAACGCATCCAGCGCGGCCCGCACCGCGTCGGCGTCGAGCTCGAAGCCGAGCGCCTGCGCGCTGCCTGCGAGCCGCGCGAGGTGGCGATCGAGGTGGCGCACACCCTGCCCCGGCTCCCAGCGCATCGTCTCGAAGAGTTCGAAACCCGGGTCGAGGCCGGTCAGGAAGCGTGCCTTCAGCCGGCATTCGTCGAACTCGTCGTCGGCGCGGCTGTCGATCACGATGCCGGCGCCGATGCCGATGCGCAGCGGGCGCAGCCCGCGCGCCGCGGCGCCGAGCGTCAGCGTGCGAATCGCCACCGACAGGCAGAAGTCGCCGATGCGGGCCGCGCCGGACGGTGCATCGACCCAGCCGATCGCACCGCAGTACAAGCCGCGCGGCGTGCTCTCGAGGCCGGCGATCAGCTCCATCGTGTGGTGCTTCGGCGCGCCGGTGATCGAGCCGCACGGGAACACCGCGCGCAGCAGCTCCGGCATGCCGACCTCGGCGCGGATCTGCGCCGTCACGGTCGAGGTCATCTGGAACAGCGTCGTGTACGGCTCGATCGCGAACAGTGCCGGCACCCGCACCGAGCCGGTCTGCGCGAGCCGCCCCAGGTCATTGCGCAGCAGGTCGACGATCATCAGGTTCTCGGCGCGGTTCTTGATGTCGATCGCGAGCAGGCGCGCCGATTCGCTGTCGCTCTCGGGCGCAGCGACGCGCGCCGCGGTGCCTTTCATCGGCCGCGCGGTCAGCAGCCCGGCCTCGTGGCGCAGGAACAGCTCCGGCGACAGCGACAGCACATGCGTCACGGGCCCGCTGCCGTCCGGCAGCGCGATGAACGCCGCATACGCAACCGGCTGACGCGCACGCAAACGGCGGTACAGCGCCAGCGGCGAGCCGTAGGCGGCGCCGTCGAGGCGGTAGGTGTAGTTGACCTGGTAGGTCTCGCCGGCGCGGATCGCCTCGTGGATCGCCTCGATCGCGTGCGTGAATTCAGGGCGGTCGACGCTCGGCTGCAGGTTCATCACGCCAGCCGGCGTGTCGGCATCCGACGGGTCGCGCTCGGCCAGCCACGCATCGACCTCGTCGCGCGCCAGGCGCCTGCAGGTGCGGAACATCAGCACCCGCAGCACCGATGCGTCACCCGGCTTCGCCCCGGCCTTCAGCAGCTTCGTGCCCCACTCGTAGTCGGCCAGCAGCACCGCGTGCAGGCCGGCGCGCTGGTCGGCATCGACCTGCGTCCACACCGCATCGAGCTGCGCCGGATCGACGCAGCGGTGTTCGCGCTCGAAGCCTTCGTACAAGCGGCTGCTCGGCCGCGCGCGCGTGGCGTCGCGGTCGTCGAGCAGCGCAACGCAGCCCATGATCAGTTCACTCGATGGCGAAGCGCCCGTGCGCCCTCTGCGCCACTGCGGTGAATGTACCGGCCTTCATTTCACGACCAATCGTCCATGTCGTGCTTGATCGTGTGCCGGTTCGCGATCAGCTCGTCGATCGACGGCTCGTTGTTCAGCGCGCGGCGGATCGCGAGCATCGTCGCCTCGTGGTTGGTGCGGTACATGTCCTTCTTGTCGAGGTTCGGATCCTTCGCGCAGCGCGGGTCGATCCAGACCAGGCTGATGATGCACAGCTCGTTGGCGATCGACCTCGGGATGATCCCTTCGATCAGGCAGTCGACGACTGCGTCGGCGGTCGCGCTCTGCACGACGCCGCCGAACAGGTCGATGTTGGCGGCGTCTTTCAGCGTGACCTTGGGCACGACGATGGTCGGCGGCCGCACCAGCTGGTTGCAGGCTCGGATCGCGAACATCGCGGTGTGGCCCTTGCTCTGCGCCATCATGTTCGCGAAGGCCTGCCCGACCGGGCCGCTGCTGCGGCCGATCAGGATCTCGGGCATCGCATCGGTGAACTGGCCGTCGCGCGCCAGCACGGTCGCCTCGCCGGCGTGGAAGAGGTAGTCGTTGCTCATCGTGGGTCTTTCGTCAGGGGAATCTTCGATGCCGCGCGGTCGCAGCGCAGCAAGCCTACATCGCGACGATCACTTCGCCGCGGCCGTCCGCCGCGAGGTCGCCGAGCCGGCGCACGAAGCGCCGCGCCGCCAGGCCCTCGAATGGCCCGCCGTGGCGCGCGATGTCGCGCGCGACGAGTTGCCACGCGACCTCGGCCTCGGCGAGGGCGGGCACGAAGGTCGGTGCGATGGCGGGCGCGCTGCCGGCGAACACGAGGCTGCCGCGGCGCATGCCGTAACCGATGTGCGCGCCGGCGCGGCCGCCGATCGCGATCGTGCCGGCGACCAGCCGCGACGCGAGGAAGTCGCCGACATCGCCGAACACCAGCGCGGTGCCGCGCCGCATGCGATCGGCGAAACGGTCGCCGGCCCGGCCGCGCACGATCAACGTGCCGCCGCGCATGCCGTCCATGCTGCCCGGCAGGCCGCTCGCGGCGTGATCGCCGGCGTCGCCATCGATCGACAGCAGGCCGCCCGCCATCTCGCAAGCCGCCAGCACGCCGGCGTTGCCCTGCACCCGCACTTCGCCGCCGCTCATGCAGGCGCCGGCGTAGTCGCCCGCCGGGCCGGCGACGACGATGCGCCCGCCGGCGAGCTGCCAGCCGATGCGGTCGAAGCGCGACAGGTCGCCTTCGAGCACCAGCTCGCCGCCGGGCTCGGGTGTGTCGTCGCAGGTGACCTTGAAGAACTCGGCCAGCGGCAGCGTCTGCATGCCGTGCGTCAGCGTCAGCCGCTCGATCTGCGCCGGTGCCAGGCCGGCCAGCGCCGCCGGCGCCACGCCGCGCAGGTCGACGCGCAGCGCCGGCGACTGCTTCAGCGCGAGCCGTACGCGGGTCATCGCGCGACCTCTTCGGTGGCGAGCAGCTTGTGCAGGTGAAAGTGGTACGGCCCGAGCTTGCCGCCGTAGTTGCCGGCCGAGAGCCGCAGCAGCCCGCCGGCCGCGCCGATCGCGATGCAGGCCTGCATGCCGGCGCGCATCGCGGCGCCGACATCGGCATCGGTCAGCCCGTCGATCACGATCTCGAGCACGCAGCGCACGTCGGGTGTGAGCTCGGTCTTCGCGGCCAGGCCGTAGAGGCCGGGGCAGAACGCGTCGTTCGTCGACGCGCTCAGCGACGCGTACTTGCTGCCGATCTTCGAGCCCGAGCGCACAACCCCGCCGGGGAACGGCATCACGACGTTCGGCAGCGCCTGCATCGCCCGCACCGCGGCCTCGGCGGCCGCGAGCGCCGCGTCGGTGCTGCTCGCGAGCATCAGCAGGTTGCCGCCGCCGACGGCCTTCGTGACCGCGGTGGTTTCCTGCGCGACGAACTCGCCGTCCATCACCGGCACGCGCCAGTAGCGCACGCCGGCGATCACCTTCGAGATCTGCCACCCGTCACCGAAGAAGCGCAGGTTCTTGCCGAGCGCGATCGCCTCGCCCTCCGCGATGCCGGCGAAGACGGCGGTGGTCGGACAGGTCAGCACGCACTGGCCGACGCGGCGCTCGACCTGCTTCGCGAGCTCCTTGCCCGACATCGAGAAGATCAGCACCGCAACGCCGGGCCGGCCGTCGGGCGATTCGTCGGGGCCGAGCTCGCGCTCGATGCCGGCCTCGCAGCCGCAGGCGATCACCGAGGTCGCGAAACCGGTCGCGCTGACCGCGGCATGGCGTGCCCAGGTCAGGCTGTGCGCGGTGATCACGAGGCGCGTGGCCTTCATCGGGAAGGCTTCGGCGAAGGTGTCGTCGATGACGACGCCGTTGCGCTGCAACGCTGAACTCATGACCCTGCCCCCGCTTCGAGGCACGCGGTCGGCAGCAGTCGCCCGCCATTGCAACAGCGGCACAGCTCGTCGTGGCCGATCACCATCCGCTCGGCGCTGAGCAGGCCGTGCGCCTGCGTGTGGCGGCGCAGCACCTTCTCGATCGCGGTGTCATAGCCGGGCTCGACGAAGTGGGTGCCGCCGACCGGCACCGCGGTGATGCGGCCGGAACGCGCGACGACGACGCCGTCCTTGAAGACGTACTCGGGTGTCGTGAACATCGCTTCAAAGTCGGCGGCCTCGCGGTAGACGGCGATGTCGGCCGCGGCGCCTTCGCGCAGGTGGCCGCGGTCGTGCAGACCGAGCAATCTGGCCGGCGCAGCGCGCGTCATCACCGCGATCTCGGCCAGCGTCAGTTCGCGGGTCATCGAACGCAGCGCGCAGTTCGCCGCGACCTCGGGATGCAGCTTCGCGAGTTGCTCCTCGCGGAAGCTGCGGTCCATCAGCAGGCGGATCAGGTGCGGATAGCTCGTGAACGGCCCGCCGTTCGGGTGATCGGTGGTCAGCACGACCTGCCAGGGATTCGTCACCGACAGGAAGATCTCCAAGCCGATCGCCCACTGCAGCGCGTTCACGTAGCTCTGCTCGCGGTAGCGGAACGGCACGACGCCGCAGCCGGCGTCGAGCTCGATGTCGGCGCCGATCCACTTGCGCGGGCTGGCCAGGCCCGATTGCGCGTACTGGCGCATCGTGTCGCCCGATGCGGTGACGGTCTGGCCGAACATGACCTGGCCGACATCGATGCTGACCTGCGGGTTGGCGTTGACGGCCTCCGCGAGCTGCAGGGCCGCCGAAGAAAACTTCTTCGGCCCCTCGGTGCCGTAGGCATGGAACTGCACGTGCGTCAGGTGCGCCGGCAGGCCCTCGAGCGCGCGAATCGTCTCGAGCGTCGACTCGATGTTGCCGGCGATGCCGAGGTTGCTGCCGTGGATGTGCAGCGGGTGCGGCACGCCCAGCTCGCGCAGCGCGCGCGCCAGCGTGTGCACGACCTGGCGCGGCGTGACCTGCCAGTGAACGTGGTTCTCGTCGACGTTCAGCCGGCGCTGGTTGAACTTGAACGCCGAGATGCCGCCGGGGTTCACGACCTTCACGCCCATCGCCTTCGTGGCGTGGATCGTCCAGGCCACGTAGTCGCGAATCTGCGCGAAGTTGTTGGCCGCGGCGCCGCCCTCGTGCAGCATCTGCAGAAACAGCTCGTCGTTGCCGAGCATCACGTAGGCGCCGTGGTCGAGGATCGGTACGTCGCCCATCTCCATGTGGGCGTGGCGTGCGTTGCCGGCCACCATCGCCGGCTCGAACGCCGCGGTGTAGCCCATCTCGACATAGCGGTAGCCGGTGTCCAGCGTCCCGGGGGTGCAGCCGCCGCACGATGGCAGCTCGAGCGGATTGCCGGGCAACGCGAACGGATTGGCGCCGGCGCGGTGGTCTTCGACCATCAGCGTGCGGGCCAGGTTCACCTTGCCGCCGCCGATGTGGGTGTGCATGTCGATGCCGCCGGCCATCACGACGCAGCCGCTGACATCGATCTCCCCGTCGACCGGCGCCTCGGGCGCGACCATGACGATGCGGCCGTCGCGGATGCACAGGTCGCGCGCGGCGTCGACGGTCTGGGCGGTCTCGGCGGTCGGGTCGATCACGCGACCGCCGCGCAGGCGGAGCAGCGTCATCGGCCCAGCTCCCGGGTGATGCGGCCGACCACGTCGGCCACGGTCGGCAGGCCGTCATCGCGCACCGCGGACAGCGGCAGCAGCACCACGCCATCGGTGCGGAACAGATGCCCGGTCGAACCGATGCCCGGTGTCGACACCGGAATGAACACCGTCCCGGCGCCCTGCACCGCGGCGGCGAAGCGCGGATGCGCGAGCACGATGCGCGGCAGATCGACGAGCGGCGGCGCGGCCTCGGTGCCGAAGCTCGCGATCCACAGCAGCGCATCGACGCTGCGGTCGGCGAGCAGCCGCCGCGCATCGAAGCGCAACGGCTCGTGCTCGAGACCGTACGGCGCGGCGCGACTGCGGATCGGCAGGCCAGAGAGCCAGGTGAAGACCGCGTTGACCGTCGAGGCGCCGTCGCCGCCGCCGAGCGGCAGGGCCGCGGCGCGGCTGCGCTGGTTGAGCGTCGAGACGATCCGGTTGATCGCCTCGACGACCAGCGCGCCATGCGCCGGCAGGCGCCCGGTCTCGTAGACCAGCACCGCATAGCGTGCCGCGTGCAGCCGCGCCGCGAGCGGGGCCAGCGCGCCGCCCGCAGCGCCGACCGCGCGCCCGGCGACGCACGCCGCGAGCAGCGCGACCGCGTCGAACACGTCGCCGTCGTGGCGCACGGTCTCGATGCCCGGGACGGCCGCTTCCGCGACGGGTTCCGACGCGGGTTGCAGCACGACGAACTGCGCGCTGCTGCCCGCGCCGACGCCGCAGCGGCGCAGGAACTCCGGGTGGCGCTCGGTCGGCAGCGGCCCGATGCAGACGACCAGGTCCGCGCGTGTGCGCACTTCCGCCAGTGTGGTCGTGAAACCGCCGCGATCCTGCTGCGCGCGCAGGCCGTGCATCAGCGTCGCACCTTCGGCCGGATCGCAGATCGCACCGGTCCGGCACGCCAGCGCATACAGCGCGCGCGCGCCGGCCACGTCGCAGCCGAGCCCGCCGAACAGTGGCTGCCGGCTCGCAGCGAGCCGGCGCGCAGCGGCGGCAATGGCGGCGTCCAGATCGCAGGCGACCCCGTCGACCTGGGCCGGTGCCGCGGACGCTTCGGGCGCGCTGCCGAAGTGCGCCAGCGCCGACCGCGCGCGCAAGCAGTCGCTGCCGACCAGCGCCCACCCGGCCGCGCCCGCATCGACCGAAAAACTGTCGCACAGCAGGGGGCAGAAAGGGCAGGTCCAGGCTGCCGCAGCAGGGCCGGAGGTCGACTCGGAGACGCTCATCCAGCGAACGCCACGCAAGCGATGTGCCATTGACCCCCGGGCACGGAGCAGCGCCACCGGCGGACCTCAGCGATGGTCCGACGATGGCAGTTCTGGAACACTGTGTCGCGCTTTTGGCCGCTCGCGGACGCCGCAAGCGCCTCCGAAGGGATGGCACGATTCATGATGCGAACCGGCCATGGCAGGGATTCTTTCTTCGCCGCGGCAGCACGCGGCTCAACGCGGCACACGCGGCAGTTGGAGATCGTGCAGCGCACTGGCGACGAGCCAGGCGCCGGCGCCGGCTTCACGGGCGCGGGCGAGGTCGTCGAGGCTGCGCACGCCGCCGGCGCCGACCAGCGTGGTTCCGGGCGCGATGCGGCGCAGCTCGGTCATCGTCTCCAGATCGGGCCCGGCGCCGGAGCCGACGCGCTCGAGCGTCATCACGATCACGCGCTGCGGCCAGAGCGCCGGCGCGTCCCAGCAGCCGGCCGGGTCGAGGCGTTGGCCGTCGCGCCGGTCGAGCGACAGCACCGCACCACTGGCGCCGAAACGCGCGCGGCAAGCCTCGAGCGCGGCGCGCGAACCCAGCGACTCGCTCGCGAACACCGGCACGATGCGTTCCGAATGCGGCGCAAGTTGTTCGCGCAACGCGGCGGCGGCGTCGGCGTCGGCGAACCCGGCGTCGACCCACAGGTCGATGCCCGGCACCGCGGCGAGCAGCGCGCGCAGCACGTCGCGCTGGGGCTGCCCGCCCATCAGCGCTTCGAGGTCCGCGACATACAGCTGCTGCGCCGCACAATGGTCGACCAGCCTGCAGGCGACCGTCACCGGGTCGCTGCTCGCGCACAAGGCCGATTCGATCGGGCGGTACGCCTGACGATCGCCGCGCACACCACGCACCACCTGCCCCTTCAACAGATCGATCACCGGAATCAGGGTCATGCCATCGTTCATCTTCAAGCCTGCTGTCGAGTTCGTTGCCCCCGTGAATCGCAAGGACCGGGCCGCGCGATGATGCGCGTGTTCGTCTACGAGCACCTCAGCGGCAGCGCAGCCGGCGCCGACGCCGAGCTGCTCGCCGCCGGCCGCGCGATGCGCGATGCGGTGACCTGCGATCTGCTGCGCGCCGGCGATTGTGACGTGTCGGTCGCGGCTGGTCCGCACGCGCCCGAGGTGCCGGCGACAGCGCGCGCAGTGAGCCCGCCGCGGGGCGTCTGCGCAGCCGACTTCGTCGCGCAGCAGGCCCGTCTGCACGATGCCGTCTGGGCCATCGCGCCCGAGACCGGCGGCGTGCTCGGGCGGCTGCAGCGGGTGGTCGACGACGCGCGCTGGCTCGGCTGCGATGCCGCGGCGATCGCGCTGACTTCGAGCAAGCGCGCCACGCTCGCGCATGCGGCCGCGCACGGCTTGACGACACCGCTGGCCTTCGCGAGTTCACCCGGCACGCGCCGCTGGATCGTCAAGCCGGACGACGGCGCCGGCGCGGTCGCGACCAGCGTGCACAACACGCACGCCGCGGCTCGCGAGGATCTCGAGACGCGCCGGTTCCGCGGCGAAGCGGCCGTGCTAGAAGCCTGGGTCGCGGGCGAGCCGCTCAGCCTGTCGCTGCTGTGCAGCGCCGGCTGCACCGAGCTGCTCAGCGTGAACCGCCAGCAACTGACGATCGACGCGTTCGGCGTGCTGTCGTTCGTGGGCGTGCAGGTCAACGTGCTGCCGCGAACCGATGCGCGCTTTGCCGCGCTGCAGGCCTGGGCGCAGACGCTGGCGCGCGGCGTTCCCGGCCTGCACGGCCACGTCGGCGTCGACCTGGTCTGGCATGCGCAGCGCGGGCCGGTGCTGATCGAGATCAACCCGCGCGTCACGATGGCGTATGTCGGCCTGTCGGCGGCGCTCGAGCGCAACCTCGCGGCCGCGCTGCTCGCCGCGCATCGAACGGAGGTCTCCCATGCCGCCTGACCGCCACCATGTGATCGGCTGGGACATCGGCGGCGCGCACGTCAAGGCCTGCCTGATGCGCGACGGCCGCGTCGTCGATGTGGCGCAGTGGGCCTGCCCGCTCTGGCAGGGCATCGAGCACCTCGAACGCGTGCTGCACCTCGCCCGCACGCGCTGGCCGCAGCTCGGCCGCGCCGCGCACGCGGTCACGATGACCGGCGAGATGACCGATCTGTTCGAGCACCGCGAGGACGGCGTGCGGCGCATCGCGGCAACGCTGGCGAGCACGCTCGCACCGGCCCGCGGGCCCGAGGCGATGCACTTCTTCGCCGGCGAGGCGGGCTGGTGCCGCGTCGCCGATGTCGGCGCGCACTGGGAGCAGATCGCGTCGGCCAACTGGCTCGCGACCGCTTCGCATGCGGCGCGCTGCATCGCCGAGGGCGTGCTGATCGACATCGGCAGCACGACGACCGACCTGATCGCGTTTCGCGGCGGGCGAGTCATCACCGACAGCCGCAGCGATGCCGCACGGCTCGCGACCGGCGAGCTGGTCTACCACGGTGTCGTGCGCACGCCGCTGTGCGCACTCGGGCCGCGCATCGCATGGCAGGGCCGCGAGCTCAACGTGATGAACGAGTTCTTCGCCACCAGCGCCGATGTCTACCGGCTGACCGGCGAGCTCGACCCGGCCCACGACCTGCACCCGAGCGCCGACAACGGCCCGAAGGACCTGCCGGCCACGCGGCGCCGCCTGGCGCGGATGATCGGCCTCGACGAACGCGATGCCGCGCCCGCCGACTGGCTCGCGTTCGCACACGCATGGCGCGCGCGGCAGATCGACGAACTCGGTGGTCAGCTGCGCCGCGTGCTCGCGGCGCACGGCCTGTCGAACGCCACGGTCGCGCTCGGCGCGGGCTGCGGCGACTTTCTCGTCGCCGATGTCGTGGCGCGAGCCGGTGCCACGCCGAGCTGCCGGCACTATGGTCGCGAGATCGCGCGCGCCGCGACCGATGCGCCGCTCGGCGCCGAGACGATCGCGCGCTGGGCCCAGGTGTGCGCACCGGCGGTCGCGGTCGCGGCGCTCTTCGATGGAGAGCAGCGCTGATGTGGGTCGTCAAGCTCGGAGGCAGCCTGACCGCCGACCCGGCGCTGCCGCATTGGCTCGACCTGCTCGCGCAGCTGGGCGGCGGGCGCGTCACGGTCGTCTGCGGCGGCGGCGGCCTCGCCGATGAAGTACGGCGCATCCAGGCGCTGTGGCAATTCAACGACCTCGCGGCCCACAACATGGCGGTGCTCGCGATGGTGCAGACCGCCTACCAGCTGCATGCGATGAACCCGACGCTGCAGCTCGCCGAGCGCAGGGCCGACATCGCCGCGGTGCTGCATCGGGGCCGTGCGGCGATCTGGTTGCCGTTCGAACTGCAGCGCGACAAGCCCGATCACCGGACCCACTGGGGCGCGACCTCCGACACGATCGCGCTCGACCTGGCGCGCGACCTGAACGCGGAGCGGCTGGTCGTCGTCAAGTCCTGCGCGATCGACCCGACGCACACGCTCGCGCAGCTCGGTGCGGCGGGCGTGCTCGATGAAGGCTTCGACGGCCGCGCGCGCGGCGTCGCGTTCCCGATCGAGATCATGGACAAGAGCGAGCTGCCGCGCATGCGCTCGCTGCTGCTCGGCGAGCCGCGGCACCTCGACAGCTGACGGGCAGGGCCGCGTCAGGCCGGTGCCAATGCCGTGGCGTGCAGCGCCGCAGCCAGCGTGCGCAGACGCTCGGGATCGAGCTCGCCGCCGCGGTCGCCGGCGCAGACCGCGCTGCGGAAGCCCGCGAAGTCGGGCGCCAGTGCATGCAGTGCCGCGAGCTGCGGGCGCCGCAACGCGCCGGCCAGGCCGACCAGCGCAGCGCTCGCTCGGACCCTGCCGACGAAGCGGCGCAGTTCGGCGTCCGGCAGCACGTCGAACAGGCTGCCGGCGAGCTTGTCGGCGGTGTCGACCATCAGCGCGGGAAAGTTCAGCGCGCAGGCGCGCTCGACCTGCTCGAACGCGAGCCCGTGATCGGCGATGAAGACCGGCACGATCGCGTGGCCGGTGGCGGCCAGCGCGTCGAGCACCGCGCCGGCGCGCGCGTCGCGCTCGATGCCGACCTTCACGTAGTCGACGCCGCAGCCCGCGACCGCCTCGACCTGCGCCAGGATCGCGCCGGGATCGGTCATCGGCAGGTCGCCGATCGTCGCGCTGATCGGCAGCCGGCTGCCCTGCCCGCGCAGCGCGCGCACGACCGCGCCGATCGTCGCGACCGGGAGGCCGCCGAGCGCACCGTCGCGCGGCTCCTTCAGGTCGATGAAGTCGGCGCCGCCATCGGCGGCCAGCAAGGCCTCGGCGACGTCGCGAACGCTGACGAGCATGCGCATCATGCCGGCCTCTCCGGCGCCGCAGCCGGCGCCGCGGCACGATGGCGCGCGATGGCCTCGGTCAGCCAGCCCCAGGCCTCGTGCTCCTCGGGGCCGGCCGTCTTGTCGATCGCGATCTGCAGGTAGTTCATCTCGGCATCCACCTTGGCCGGCGCCAGCATGCGCAGCCGGCTCACGAGCACCGCGGCCTCGATCACCGCCGCCTGCGCGCGGTTGAAGCCGAGGTAGGGCGCGTGATTCGCCTCGTGCACGCGCGCCATGCGCAGCACCGGGCGCTGGGGGTCGTCCTGCAGCTCGGCGAGGCGAAGCTCGACATGGCTCAGCGCGCAGGCGAGGCGCACGCCGGCGACCCGGTCGGCCGGCTCCAGCGGCCACGCGCGCCGGCCGGTCACCGAGCCGGCGAAGACGCGCGTGTCGGTCACGATGTTGAGCACCGCGTGGCCGCCGGCGACGATGTTCGCCAGCGTCGTCGACGGCTTGAACGGCATCAGGATCACGTCGCTGCCGGTCTCGGTTCGGCGGTAGCGCACGCCCATCGGCGCGACATGCGGTGTGCCATCCGCGGCGACCGTGCTGATCACGGTCTCGTAAATCACGTCATTCATCGTTCGGCGTCGTTGGAGCTGCGGTGACCGCGCCGCGCGCGCGGCCGGTCTTCGCGGTGGTCAGTGTGCTGCCGGGCGCGCACCAGGTGTTCAGGTCCGGCGCGTCGGTCGCGACGGCGCAGCCCCAGTCCAGCGGCTGGTCCTGCACGTAACGCTTGCCCAGGCGCCACGCGATCTCGGCATGCGCGAGCTCGACGCCCATGTAGAACGCGTGGTTCGCATCGTGCTCGAGCTTGAGCTGCGGCCACAGTTCGAACGCACCCTGACCGAGCCGCAGCCCGTCCCGGTTGTAGACATGCAGCCCGCGCGCCGACACCTGGACGCGAAAGTTCGGGTCGCGCACCTGGGCCGCGATCGCTTCGATCTCCTGCGGCGTGTCGGGGAACGGGTGCTTCGCGTGCACCGTCATCAGCGCGTCGCTGATGCCTTTGGGCAAGGTCTGGTGGCGCGCCGCGGCGTGCATGATGCGCCGCGCCCAGTCGGCCTCGCGCACCGCGCGGCGCGCATGCGCGCTGACCTGCGTGGTCAGCACCGCGGCGACCTTCAGCTCGGCCGCGATGCCGAACAGCAGCGCATTGATGCCGCTGGTGTCGGCCTCGGTCAGCTCGGTCAGGTTGCCGACGCCCATCATGATCGGCGCGTCGGCAAAGCGCTCGCGCAGCCGGTGGTAGCGCACGATCGACGCGGTCAGCCCGAACGGGATCGGGTCGAGGATCGAATCGGCCAGGAACGGCCGGCCGCTGCGCTGCATCCGTTCGACGGCCTCGAACAGCGAAGCCTCGTCGGCGGGCACGCGCGGGATCAGCACCGGCGTGGCCGCGACCTCGTCGGCGACCCACAGCGTGTCGAGGCTCAGGCTCAGCAGGTAGTCGGCGCCGGCGCGCCCGCCGCGCAGCAGCTCGTCGGGATCGATCGAATCGACGCTGACCGTGAACCCCGCTGCCTTCAGCGCCTGCACGCTGTCGGCGAGATGATCGAAGCGCGTTTCGGGCAGGCAGCCGATGTCGATCACGTCGGCGCCATCGGCCGCGAGAACGCGGGCGCGCTCGACGATCTGCGCCACCGTGAGCTGCGGCGCGTCGACGATCTCGGCGAAGATCGCGACCTCGTGTTCGTTCAGGTCGATCGGTTGCGCGGCGCGGTTGAAGTGGCGCGGCAGATCCTTCAGTTCCTCGGGGCCGCGCTCGACCGGGATGCCGTAGTGGCGCGTCAGTGCATCGACGTCGCCGCGGCAGCGGCCGGGCACGATGATGCGGTCGGCCTGCACCGGCGCGGCAACGCGGCGCTGGATCATCTCGGCCGTCATCAGCGCGGCGACCTGCAGGCCGATCTCGCGCACCTCCCAGCTGAACGGCAATGCCTCGATCCCGCCCAGAACGCGCACGAGGCTGGCCTCGGCGAGGCGTCCGGTCAGGAAGACGATGTGTTCCATGCGAGCGAGAGTTCCTTCAGCGCGCATCGAGCGCCGCTTCGAGCGGCGACTTCGTCACCACCACCGGTTCGGCATCGCATGCAAACACAATGCCCGGGATGCATGGCTTGCCGGCAGCGCGGCAACGGGCTCGCTCGGTCGTCTACTCGGGATGAGAGACCTCGATGTGGAGTTTGTGCAGCTTGCGGTACAGGGTGTTGCGGCTGACATCGAGCGCCTTGGCGACATTGCTCACGTTCCAACGATGCTGCTCCAGCATCTGCAGCAGCACCTGGCGCTCGTGGCTCTGGATCGGATTGAGCTTGATCGGCGGGCGGGCCTCCTCGTCGGCCGCCGTCGACTCGGGCGCGACCGCCGCCGCGCCGCCGGCCATAGCCGACTTGAGCAGCGGATGGACGATCAGCGCCGGCAGGTGCTCGCGCGTGACGACCCCGCCGTCCGCCAGCGCGACCGCGCTGCGCAGCACGTGGCGCAACTGGCGGATGTTGCCCGGCCATGAGTAGTCCATCAGCAGCCGCTCGGCGTCGGCATTCAGCGTGCCCTCGCCGCCGGCCTCGGTCTTCAACACATCGTGGATCAGCGCGCGCTTGTCGCTGCGCTCGCGCAGCGACGGCAGCTCCAGTTCGATGCCGGCGAGCCGGTAGTACAGGTCTTCGCGGAAGCGCCCTTCGCGCACCAGCGCCGGCAGGTTGCGGTGGCTGCCGCTGATCAGCTGGAAGTCGACCGCGTGCGTGTCTTCGGTGCCGAGCGGCGTGACCTGGCGCTCGTCGAGCACGCGCAGCAGGCGGGCCTGCAGGTCGAGCGGCATGTCGGCGATCTCGTCGAGAAACAGCGTGCCGCCGTCGGCCTGCAGGATCTTGCCGCGCCGGCCGGTGCGCTGCGCGCCGGTGAACGCACCGGCGCGGTAGCCGAACAGCTCGGACTCGATCAGCGTCTCGGGCAGGCTCGCGCAATTGACCGCGACGAAGGCACCGTTCGCATGCGGGCTCGCATCGTGCGTCGCGCGGGCGAACACCTCCTTGCCGGAGCCGGTCTCGCCCCACAGCAGCACCGGCGTCTGGCGCGCGATCACGCGCCGCGCGGTCTCGAGGTGCGCAACCAGGCGCGGATCCTTGAAGGTCGCGGTGCTGCTCGAAATCGCACGCACGGCGGTCGGGCGTGCCGGGGCCTTGATCGGCAGCGGGTTCGGGCTGGCGAGTGCCACCGGCGCGTTCGCGGCGACCGGGTGCAGCGTCGCGGCCGCGCTCGACGCGGGCCGGCGCGCGACCGCGAAGAAGCGCAGCGCCGCATTCGCGCGATAGGTCACGACCGGGTGGAACGACGAAGACATGCTGCGTTGCAGCATGTCTTCGAGCGAGGTCTGGAACAGGTCTTCGATGCGGCGCGAGCGGATCTCGGCCATCGATTGCAGGCCGAGCTGGAACAGCGCGCTGCGGTTCGCGGCCAGGATGAAGCCGTCGTCGCCGACCGCGAGCTTGCCCTCGTGCAGCGTGTAGACGAACTCCGGCCGGCTGTGGAAGTGCAGCGGGTGCGCGTCGCGGAAGCGCTGGTCGATCAGGCGGTTCTCGATCATCCGCGCGGTCATGCCGAGCAGCACCAGCAGGTGCTGCTGCATCTGCCCCGAGCGGCTCGAGACATCGAGCACCGCAGCGATCTCGCCGGACGGGTCGTAGACCGGCACCGCCGAGCAGGTGAGCTGCGAGAACTGCGTGAAGAAGTGGTCTTCGCGCCGGATCGCGACCGGCGCGGCCGCCGCGATGCAGGTGCCCATGCCGTTCGTGCCGGCCTCGGCCTCGCTCCAGAGCCCGCCGGCGCGCAGCCCGAGCGGTGCGACCTCGGCGGCGAAGTCGGGCGACGAAACCATGTGGATGATCACGCCATCGGTGTCGGTCAGCACGACGGCCGAGTCGGGATCGGCGAGCTGCTGGTACAGCGTCGTCATCTCGTAGCGCGCGCAGTCGATCACGTCGGCCTTGCGCTCGCGGCGGCTCTCGAGCGCCGCGCTTTCGAGGATCGACGGCTTGCGCGGATGGTCCGGGTGCAGCCGGTATTCGTTCAGGCAGCGGCTCCAGGAGCGCGTGACCGCATCGTTGCCTTGCTCGTGCGCGCCGTTCTGCACCGTCACCATGATGCGTTCGGCGTGTCGATCGGTCTCTCGCAGCAGCATACCCATGGATGTCTCCAACATGTTGGGCCGTCAAGGCTCTGGTCGGCGATCTTGATGCAAGCACATGCGCCGCGCAACGGGTGAAACGCGAGCATCCGAGGTCATCGTTCGCGCCGCGCGGAGACTGGCATGCCGCTTGCATTTTTGCCGACAGACGGCCGCACGTTCGCGGCAGCTGAACGCTTTCGAGCGGCCCCCGACATGACGAATCGTTACACCTTGCCCGCGCGACAACCCGCGATGAGCGAATCTCCGGCGACCGCCGCGATGGATCTGATCTTCATCGAGGGCTTCGTCGGCGAAACCGTCATCGGCATCCACGAATCCGAGCTGCACCGGCCGCAACCGCTCGTGATCGACGTGCACGCCGGCCTGCCGCATGCGCGCGCCTGCGACACCGACCGCATCGCCGACACGATCGACTACGGCGTCGTCGCCGAACGCCTGCGCCGCCTGCTGGTCGAGCACCGGTTGACGCTGCTCGAGGCTTTCGCCGAGAACATCGCCGACATCCTGATCGGCGAGTTCGGCGCGCGTTGGGTCCGGGTCAAGGTCGTCAAGCCGCACAAGTTCAGCGATGTCGGCGCCGTCGGCGTGCAGATCGAGCGCGTCGCGGCCGAGCCGCCCCCGCCTCGGCCCGGCCACAGCGCGGCCATCGTTCAACTGCTGGCCAGCGGGATGTTGCCCGGCAAACGCTGAAGCGCCGCGCGATGCGTACGGGCCGCGGCAGCGGCCCGTTGTCGTTGGTCCCTCACGCAGGCCGCGAGCGGCCCGCGTGACACTGCGTCAGATCGTCAGATGTGCGCCGCGAACGGGTGCGCGGCCGTGCCCTTCTTCGAGACCACTTCGGCGGCCGTCGGCGAACCGGCGACTGCGCGCTGGATCGACTCGCGCACGGCCTGGTAGTTGTAGTCCTGGATCTTCTTGTCGTCTTCGGCGAGCCAGTGGATGAACACGCCGACGCAGATGAACAGGTTGTCGGCCTCGCCGGCGGGGATCGTGCCGTCTTCGACCGAATCGGCCACCGCCATCGCGACGCCGCGCTGCGCCGGGCCGAACATCTGCACGGCCTGCTTCGCGCCCTTGATCGTGACCTTGTTGAACAACACGGTCGCCGGCTTGGTCATCAAGTTCGGCGCAACCACCGCGAGCAGCGACGTGAAGCCATCCTTGTTGTTGGTCAGGGCATTGGCAAACGCCGATTCCACCGGGCTGCCGCGCGGCCCGATGATCAGGTCGATGTGAGCCACCTCGTTGCCATCGCCGACGAGCGACTCGCCGACCATCATGCGATCAATCTTTGCCATTCTTACGTCTCCTGGGTTCGGTTCTTGGGGGTGTCCCGACGCCGGCCACATCAGCCGGCGCAGCCCAGCAGTTATCACGATCCGTGCCATCGCCTGCGGCCGCGGCCCGACGACCGGCCCGGTCGGTCACGGCGGCGTCGCGGACGGGCCGATCAGGCCGGCCGCGAACAGCGTCGCCACCGTGAAGTCGGCGCTGGTACCGGGGTTGAGCCCGGCGGACTTGAGTTCGAGGTCCCAGGCGGCGAAAGCGGGATCGGCATCCAGATCCGCTCCGGCCAGCGCGCGGGCCTGCCAGGCCCGCGCCGCGCGCATGACAGTGTGTGCCAGGGCCGCGCCGTGTTTGCGAACAATGTGTGAATCGGGCTGCCCGGCCAGAAACGCCAGGTAGACGCGCTGCACGGCAGCCGCAACGGCCGGGGTCGGTGGCGCATCGGCATCGGCGCCGCCGGCGAGCGGCGCCGCACCCAGCGCCGCGACGCCGAGCTCGAACAGCTCGGCATAGCCATCGCGGTACTGGCGCGCGATGCTGTCGCGCCCGGCCGCGAGCGCCATCGCCGCGCGCAGGTCGACGCTGGGGACGTCGCGCACGTCCTCGGCCGGTGCCGAACCCAGCCCGCCGGGGCGGGCCTGCGCGATCGCGCGATAGGCGGCGCGCGCGTCGTCGACGTCCAGGTCGGCCAGCACGCCGAGGGTCGCCGCGCGCAGCGCGGCCGCATCGTCGGCCTCGGGATGCCGTTCGACCGCACGCGCGATCGGCGCACACAGCAGCACGATGCCGAGATTGGTGTTGCAGCCGACCGCCTGCCAGGTCGCCGCGACGGCAGCCTCGATGCGCTCGCCGACGCGCGCACCGGCGCGGAACAACGGATCGACCGACACGCGCGCACTCGCGCTGAAGAGTGCCGCCTGCATGCCGTGGCCGGCCGACCGGTCGCTCACATTGCCGGGCTTGCGCACCGCGACATCGAGCGCGCAGGCACGCAGGTAGCTGGCCCGGCCCCGCTCGATCGACCGCCAGGGCGCCGGGTCGGGCTGCGCGGTCACGCGCGCCGCCCCGCACCGGCGACGCCGCCGGTGCGCGCCGCCGCGAGCCGGCGATCGAGCAGGTCGTCGACGATCGCCCGCGCGATGTTGAAGCGGGTGACCCGCTGCAGGCCGCGCCACGCCGCGACGCCGTTGACCTCGAGCACCTGGATCCCGCCGGCGGCCGGGATCATGTCGACGCCGGCGTAGTCCATCTCGAGTGCCGCCGCGGCGCGCTCGGCGAGCCCCGCGAGCGCCGGCACCAGGTCGGCGGGTTCGCAGCGTGCACCTTGCGCGACGTTGTGGATCCAGCCCGCGCTGACGCGACGCATCGCGGTGACAGCGCGCCCGCCGACGACGAGCACGCGCCAGTCGAAGCCGGGCACGCTCGCGGCCGGCACGAAGCGCTGCAGGTAGGCGAGCGCGCCGTAGCCGACGCCGAGCTCGGGCACCGGGTGGTGCACGCCGTCGACATCGCCGACCAACTGCAGGCCCTTGCCCTGCGAGCCGAACAGCGGCTTGAGCACCAGCGCATGACCGGCCGCGCCTTCACGCACTGCAATGCGCCGTGCCTCGGCGAGCGACTCGGTCGCCCAGGTCGGCGGCGTCGCGATGCCCGCGGCGTGCAGCAGCAGGCTCGTCATCGACTTGTCGACGCTGCGCTCGATCGCGCGGGCGTCGTTGTAGACCGGCACGCCGAGCTCGCGCAGCGCGTGCAGCACGCCGAGCCGCTTCGTGACCTGCTCGAAGCTGCCGCCGGCGATGCCGCGCACCAGCGCCGCATCGGGCAGCTCGCGGCCGAAGCCTGGGATCACCAGGCCGTGCCAGGCCTGCGCGGTGTCGATATGGCAGTCGGCCAGGTCGATGCAGCGCCCGCTGGCGCCGCGTGCGCGCAAGCCCGCCTGCAGCTGGCGCGTGTGCCAGCCAGTCTCGTCGGTGAAGATCGCGATACGGGCCATGCGCTCGAGTTCTCAAGCCGCCTGCAGCCACAGGCCCTGCAGCAGCGCGACGTTCAGCGCGCCGGCATGCCAGGTGTTGCCGCTGTCGAGGTTGCTGACCCAGACCTCGGCCGGTGCGAACAGCGCGCCGTCGATCTTGTAGAAGTCGTACTCGACCTCCTTGAAGATGTCGGCAAACGATCGCCCGTAATCGCGCGAGTTGCTGGATGGCAATTGCTGAGCGAGCCGGCGCGCCGCCGCATCGTCGCCGCGGACCGTCAGGTGCACACGGCCGCCGTAGAGGATCGCGTCGTTCGTGCGGCCCATCGCGATGACGCCGTCCGGGCTCGGTGACGGCAGCGGTGCGGTCGCGACGCCCTCGACGATGTCGCCGAGCGCATAGCCGAGCTCGTGGGCCTTGTGCAGCGCCACTTCGAGCACGCGCGCGACGACCTGGGTCGTGCCGGCGAGGCTGGTCGTCGGGGTCAGGATCAAGGTCAGCGCGTCGGGCTGCAGGCCGCAGTCGCGCAGCAGCTTGTCGATCACGACCTTGGGCGGTGCCCGATCGACTTCGAGCACCAGCACGCCGGCATCGGCCCGGTCGCGGTAGCCGAGCTCCGCGAACAAGGCCTCCTTCGCGGCCAGCGCGCGCGCCGGCCCGGAACCGAGCGAGAAGAACTTCTTGCCGCCGGTCTCTTCCTTGCTCGCCGCGAGGCTCCAGCCGGCGTACTGGCTCGCCAGGCACGCGAGCACCGGTTGCGAACTGCGCACCTCGAGCCACGTCGGCCAGCCCTCGGAAGCGCCGCTGCGCAGCCCGACCCGGCCGAGCCCGCCCATGCAGATCTCGCCGATCAGCAAGCCGGCCGCGACGCTGCCGCGCGCGACGATCCCGGCATCGACGATGCAGGCGCCGCTGGCGTCGCGCGCGACCTCGACCGAGAGTGCAGACGCATCCGCGAGCAGACGCTCGACGAGCGGGCGCGCCAGCCGGTTCACGCTCAAGGTCGAGGCGATCGGGGGGTGGGTGTCGGTCATTGTGTGGTCTCCTCCAGCATCTGCAACAGGGCCTCGCGTCTCGCCGCCAGCAAGGCCCCGACATCATCGCCGCGAACGCCGACGGCGCTCAGGCTGCAGACCGGATCGCCGATCGCGAAACGGGCGCCCGCGATCGGCAGGTCGTGCCCATCGGGCCATTGCGCGAGACGCTGCGCGCGTGCGGCATCGAGCTGCAATGGGCGGCGCGCGTAGACGATCTCGTTGCCGGTGACCTGCGCCGCTGCGAACGCCGACGCCGGCGGCAACTCGGCGCGCAGGCAGGCTTGCAGCTGCGCGTCGATCAAGCCGAGCTGGGCATACAGCGCCAGGCTGGCGGGCGGGCGCGGGTTCACTTCGAGCACGGCGATCGCATCGCCGTCGCGCATGAAATCGAGGCTGCACCAGCCGCGCAGGCCGAACTCGGCGCTGAGCGCCTGCACCGCGTGGTCGGCGCGCCGCGCGAGTTCGGGCGGCGCCGCCACCGGCCCGATGCAACCGCCGTAGACGTACGGGTGCGCGCCGAACGGCCGCACGATCAGCTCGTTGATGCCGAGCAGCAGCGCGCGCGTGCCGTCGGCGATGAAGGTCGCCGACATCGGCTGGCCGGGCATCGCACGCTGGAAGTAGTGCGAAGCGTCAGGCAAGGCGCCGGCCGCCGAGGCCGCACGGATGTGCCAGCCGCCGCAGCCACGCGCATCCTTCAGCAGCCAGCCGTTCGGGTCGGCCGGCGCATCGTGCCGCACCGGCGGGTGCGCGATTGCGTGCGCCGCGAGCGCGCCGAAGAACAGCGCCGGGTCGCGCACGCGGCGTACCGCGTCGGCCGGCGTGCCGATCAGCGGCAGCAGTTTCGCGCCGGCCTCGATCAGCTCGGGCCGGCCTTCGAAGCCACCGCCGGGGATCCAGCCGATCACGTCGGCGCCGCCATGGCGCGCCAGGTCGCGCAGTGCGTCGAGCACGCGCGTCGCATCGAACTGTGCCGAATCGGGCTCGCCGATCGGGTGCCAGCGCATCGAGGCGCGGCGCGTGTCGGCATCGCCGAAGCGGTCGAGCGCCACGACGCGGTGGCCGTCACGCACCGCGGCCTCGGCCAGCATGCGTACCGACGCGGCCGCGACAGCCAGCACTGCCATGCGCGATGGCCTCTCGGCCCTTCAGACGGCCGGCCGGGCCGGCGTCTGCGCGGCCCGCTCGGCGATGAACTCGCGCGCCGCCGCGAAGGCCTCGGCGAAGCTCAGCACGACCGGCTTGTCGGCTGCGACCATGCTCACCAGCAGGCGGTGCTGCGTCTGGTACTTGACGTTGCCGATCGCGAGCGCGCCGATGCCGACGGCGCCAGCGACACCCGACAGCGGCTTCGCATCGTCCATCACGCCGACGCCGGCGATGCCTTCGGGCGGCACCGCGTTGACGTCGGCCGCGACCTTCAGGCCCTTCGCGAACCCGAGGTCTTCGGGCGAGACGACCTGCACGCCAGCCGCCGCGCACGCGAGCACGACGCCGGCCTGCGCAAGCTCGCTGCGCAGGGCCTCGCGGTCGGCGCCCGAAACACCCTGCAGGCTCACGCCGAAACGCGCGCCGGTCTCCTGCGCCGCCTTCTGCGCGACCGCGAGACCGGTGTGGCTGGCGATCCGCACGAGCGCGCCGGCCTGCGCGGCGAGCACCGCGGCAATGCGGCCGACCGGGCCGGTGCCGCCGAGCACCAGCACGTTCTGCCCGCGCAGTTCCAGACCGTGATGGCGGCGCAGCGCGGCCTCGACGCAGGCGAGCATCGCCGCGGCGGTCGTGTAGGCGCCGCTCGGGTCGGCCATCAGTGAGACGACGAAGGGCTTGAACATCGCGCTGCGCGCGCGCTCGAGCATGTCGGCCGCCAGCAGCGCGTCGCGCCCGCCGATGAACATGCCGGTGCGCCCGACGCCCTTCGGGCCGCGCGAGAAGATCGCGTCCTGCGTCAGCGCCGTCACGCCGTCGACGCCGACATCGGTGTACGGCGTGATGATCTGGTAGCCCGCATCGGCCGCCATGTTGACGTCGAACGGGCTCGCCTGGTGTCCGGGCGTGAGCAGGTGGAGGATGTACGGGCGTCGTTCCATGGTCGGGTCGTAACGGTCAAGGCGGTGAGGGAACGCGCGGCAGTCAGCCCTGGCGGCGGGCGGCGCGCGTATCGATGATCTCGGCGCCGCGATCGCGCGCCGCGACGATGCGCAGCGCCAGGCCGGGCTCGACGCAACCGGCCGCGCGCGCGTCCCGGACGAGCGCCTCGGCATGCGCCTGCGAGGCGACGATCGCGAAGCCGGTCGGGCCCCACGAACTCTGACCGATCGCGGCCGCCTGGCCGGCGGTCGTGCCGACCCATTGCATCAATCGGCCGACCGCGGCGCTGGTGTAGGCACGCCCGTTCTGCACCGGCGCGTAGTGCGCGCCGAGCAGTTGCTGCACGCGCGTCACGCCGAGCGCGAAGGCGTCGAACTCGGCGTTGGCAGCGCCCGGCAGCACGCGCATCAGCACCTCGTGGCAGATCTCCGCGGCCTGCGCGGCGGGCATCGGCGCGAGCGCGGCGATCGCTTCGCGCTCGGCGCTGCCGGCCAGGCCGCGCTCGCGTTCGTCCTGCACGACGACGACGCGCCAGGCCTCGGGCAGCGCGATGCGGGCGAGCAAGGGTGCGGGCCGCCCTTCCGCGGTCGGGCCGCCGTCGACGAGCAGGCCGCCCCGATCGAAGCCATGCATGCCGATGCCGGAGCGCTGGCCGCGCCCGAGCCAGTGCGCGAGCGTCGGCGTGCCGATGTCGAGCCGATGCCAGTGCGCAAATGCGCGTGCGATCGCCAGCGCGAGCTGGGTGCCGGAACCGAAGCCGCCGTGCGCCGGCAACACCCGCAGCAGCCGCAGATGCAGGGTTTCGCGGCGGCCGGTGCGGGCGCGCAAGGTGTAGAGATGCGCGGCGGCGCGCGCGATCTGGGTCGCCCCTTCGGGCGTGTCGGCGGTGACGCGGTCGACGAGCGCAGCGCTCAGCTCGACCTCGGTCTCGAAGCCCTCGACCACCAGGCCGACGCTGCCGAAGCGGCGCCCCAGCGAACCGGACGGGTCGAGGAAGCCCAGGTGCAAGCGCCCGGGTGCGCGCAGCGTGACGGTGTTCTGAAGATCGATGTGCATCCGGGGCGAGACGGCGGCGAGAAGGGCGAGGCTCATGGTCGGTGTGGCGCCGCCGGGTGAAACGGCATCTGCGCGACAACCAAGAGCAATGTCCGTTCCTGCGCCGGCGAGACGGGCCAGCCCGGGCGTCGCAGGCAGGCTGCCGCCGCACTGTATCGCCGGGGGGACAGTCTGTCATGCGGCGGGAGCGCAGCGACGTTGGGCGCCATCCGCCCCGCACGCCGCCGCGGCGGCGCGCAGCCGGCTCTGCGATGATCGCTGCAGGCCACGCTCACGCCCAGCTCCAGCATGAACCCTCTCCTCGATGACGCGGCGCGCCGCGCCGCCCGGTACCTCGATGCGCTGCCCGCACGTGCGGTCGCGCCGCTGCCTGCAGCCGTCGCGCGGCTGCGCTCGCTCGACGAGCCGTTGCCCGAGCATCCGCAATCGCCCGAAGCCGTTCTCGGGCGGCTCGATGAACTCGGCTCGCCGGCCACCTGCGCGAGCGCGGGACCGCGCTTCTTCGGCTTCGTGATCGGCGGTGCGCTGCCGGTCACGGTGGCCGCCAACTGGCTCGCCACCGCGTGGGATCAGAATGCGGCCAGCCACGCGGCGACACCCGGCGTGGCGATGTTCGAGCAGGTCGCACTGCGCTGGCTGCTCGAGGTGCTCGAGCTGCCGCGCGACGCGGCCGGCGCGTTCGTCACCGGCGCGACGCAAGCCAATCTCTGCGGTCTCGCGGCAGCGCGCCATGCCGTGCTCGCGCGCGTCGGCTGGGATGTCGAAGCCGACGGCCTCTGTGGCGCCCCGCCGATCACCGTGGTCGCAAGCGCCGAGGCCCATCCGACCCTGTTCAAGGCGCTCGGCGTGCTCGGGCTGGGCCGCAGCCGCGTCGTGCGGGTCGACACCGACGCGCAGGGGCGGATGCGACCCGATCGGCTGCCGCCGCTGTCGGGTCCGACCATCGTCTGCGCGCAGGCCGGCAACATCAACACCGGCGCCTTCGACCCGTTCGAGGCGCTGTGCGACCGCGCGCACGCCGCGGGCGCCTGGGTTCATGTCGACGGTGCGTTCGGTCTGTGGGCGCTGGCCGCGCCGGCGCTGCGCCACCTGTGCCGCGACATCGAACGCGCCGATTCGTGGGCGACCGACGCGCACAAGTGGCTGAACGTGCCCTACGACAGCGGACTCGCGTTCGTGCGCGACGGCGCCGCGCTGCGCGCCGCGATGTCGGTCAGCGCCGCGTACCTGCCGACCGCGGGGCACGAGCGCGTGCCGTCGGACTTCACGCCGGAACTGTCGCGTCGCGCACGCGGCGTCGATGTCTGGGCCGCGCTCAGCGCGCTCGGCCGCAGCGGCGTCGCGCAGATGATCGAACGCTGCTGCCGGCACGCGCGGCGCTTCGCGCAAGCGCTGGATGCGGCCGGCCACGCCGTGCTCAACGAGGTCGCGCTGAACCAGGTCCTCGTCAGCTTCGGCGATGCCTCGATGACGCGCCGCGTCGTCGCCGAACTGCAGGCCGACGGCACCTGCTGGTGCGGCGTGACCGAATGGCAGGGCCGCACCGCGATGCGCATCAGCGTGTCCTCGTGGGCCACGACCGATGACGATGTCGAACTGAGTCTCGCGGCGATCCGGCGCGTCGCTGCGCGGTGTCGCGCAGGCGGCGACGCGCCGCAGTAGGATGGATCTTCCACGTTGCACTGGAGACCGACATGACCGCCTGGCGCAAGAAGACTGCAGACGAGGTGTACGGCACCGACGAGGTCACCGCACGGCTGGCCGAAGAGTTGCCGAAGTGGTACTTCGAGGACGGCTGGATCCGCCGCAAGTTCAAGACCAGCGGCTGGAAAGGCACGCTGATGGTCGTCAATACCGTGGGCCACCTCGCCGAAGCGGCGTGGCACCACCCCGACCTGACCGTGTCCTACGCGTTCGTCACCGTGAAGCTGATGAACCACGCCGCGAAGGGCATCACCGAGAAGGACTTCGAGCTCGCGAAGAAGATCGAGGAGGTCGTGATGTGGCAGCCCGGCGCACGCGAGGGCTCTGCGCTCGAAGGCACGCCCGACGACCCGCGCTTCAAGTACCTGAAGTACGACTGACCCGCTACAGCTCGCCGCGCGCGAACTTCTCTTCGAACGATCGCTTCGCGCGGATGTAGCCGTTCGCGCATTCCATCGACGCCGCGTCGTTGCACGACGGCGGCCGGCGATAGAACTTCGCCCACGCGCGTTCCTTGCGATCCGCCTCCGCAAGGATCGCCCGGCGCGCGTCCTCCTGGGCTTGTTGCTGCGCGCGGATCGCCTGGGCGTGCGAGGCCTCCTGGCGCTCGAGCTGCAGTTGCCGCGCCTGCTGTTGCGCGACTTCCTCGCGCCGTTGCTGCTCGAGCTGCAGCTGCAGCTTGCGCGTGGCTTCGGCGCCGGCCCGCAAGACCTCTTCGAGCGCGACCCGGGCGCGCCACTCAAGGTACGCATGGACCGCGATCGACATCGCAGCCACGCCGACGATCGCCGCGAGGATCAGCGCCATCGGATGGTGCAGGTCGAAGCGACGCGAGCGGTCGGCCGGCGCCGCGCTGTTGCGCGCCTCGCGTTCGGGATCGGCCGCGCGCGGCCCGCTTTGCGTGTCCTTCCAGCGCCAGTCGCGGTCTTGTTGGCTGCCCATGGCCGCGACCCGTCAGAGCGTTTCCGACGCGTCGAAATCGAGCTCGACCCGGGCTCCGTTCGGATCGAAGCAGAACAGCTGCCAGGTGCCCAGGCCCGGCAGTTGGCGCAGGTCGTATTTCGTGCCGCTGCGGTCGAAGCGCGCCTTCACGGCGCGCAGGTCGCGGGCCGTGAAGGCCATGTGGTCGATCACGCCGGCGCGCTGTGCGGGCACCGGACGGCCGAACACCAGGTGCAGCACGGCTTGCGGCCCGCCGGCATGGAGCCAGGCGCCGGGAAAGCCGAGGTCGGGACGTGGGCCGACTGTCAGCCCGAGCAGGTCGACATAGAAGGCCAGCGTCTCGCGCTCGTCCGCGGCGATCACGGTGAAGTGGTTCATGCCGACGATCATTCAGCTCTCCTCGGGTCCGTGGCGCCGAGAGCATAGCGCTGGATCGGCGCGATCGATTCGCGCATGATGTCTGCGCCCCGCCGGCCATCGACCACCACCCCGAGCCGAGGTCTCCGTGCTCACACCTTCGCCCGCCTGGTTCGACGCGCAATACAACAACCGCGCCCGCATCCCGGAGCATCCGGCGATCCTGCAGCACTGGTCCGAGGCCTCGGCGCGGGCCCGCGCGCGCCATGCCGAGATGGTCGAGGCAGCCTACGGCAGCGGCCCGCGCGAGCGGCTCGATGTGTTCCCCGCGAAGGCGCCGGGCTCGCCGGTGCTCGTCTTCTTCCACGGCGGCTATTGGCGCACGCTCGACAAGCGTGACCAGAGCTTCATCGCGCCGCCGTTCGTCGATGCCGGCGCCATGGTCGTGCTGCCCGGCTATGCACTGTGCCCGGCCGTGACGATCGAGCAGATCGTGCTGCAGACGGTGCAGGCGCTGGTCTGGGTGTACCGCCACGCGGTCGACCACGGCGGCGATCCGACGCGCATCGTCGTCGCCGGTCACTCGGCCGGCGGCCACCTCGCGGCGATGCTGCTCGCGCGCGACTGGAAGGCCGTCGCGCCGGACCTGCCGGGCGATCTCGTGAAGGCCGCGCTGTCGATCTCGGGGCTGTACGAACTCGAGCCGCTGCGTCACGCGCCGTTTCTCGCCGGCGATCTCGGTCTGAGCGCCGAGACCGCGCGGCGACTCAGCCCGGCCGCGCTGCCGGCGCCGCGCTGCGGGCAACTCGTGACGATCGTCGGCGGCGACGAAAGCGAGGAGTTCCTGCGCCAGGCCGCGCTGATCGCGAGCGTCTGGGGGCCGCGCAGCGTGATCGCTGCCGAGATCGTCGCGCAGCGCCATCACCTGACCGTCATGCAGGAGATCGCCGATCCGCGCACGCGGACGCATGCGCTGGCGCTGGAACTGCTCGGCCTTCGGTCCCGAACCGGAGCCGGCGTCAGCCCTTGAGTTTTTGACGCCAGTCGACGATCGGCCGCAGCGCGGCAATCTCGCGTTGCGTGGCTGCGAGCTCGGCGGTCAGGCGATCGATCAGCGCGGTGGGCCGCGGCTGCGACGCCAACGCGTCGGCGAGTTCGCGCTCCAGGCGCGCGGCGCGCCCGAGCAGCTGGCGATGGCTCATCGCGCGCGTGGTCGTCATGGTCGTCGAATCGTCGCGATGAAAGGCTGCGGTATCTCGCTTCATGCGGCGATTGTCGACACGCCCGGCGCGGGCCCTACCCCGCGAATGCGGGCCGGCCACGACAGAACGCGGCGCCGCGTGAAAAACGAACGTGTCAGGGGCCATCACGACACGACCGCGGCGACGCGGCGAGCGCCGCGCGCCGCGCCAATGCGGCGATGCAGCTGAGACTTTGTCTTACAGACCGGTCCGGCCGGCTTCGCCATACTGCACTGCAACATAGAAGCACAGGAGCGCGGGAATGAAGCATCTCGAGCAGTTGATGGGCCGCTACTTCCGGCTGAAGCAGGAACTCGCGCAGGCCTACCGCGAACAGCCCTGGAACGGCTCGCGGGTGGATCGGCTGGCCGACGATCTGTCGGCCACCGAGCGCGAGATTGCTGCGCTGCAGCCGGCCGATCCGCCGCACCGCGACCCGCAGCTGAGCTTCGCGCGGTAGCACCGCCAAGACCCGCGCCGGGCGGGCCGGCCACGTGAACGCGACAATCGCCGGCATGACACGCGATGCCAGTTCCGCTGACCCCGTTCCGATCCCCGGCGCCGCGATCCTGGCGCTCGCCCTCGCTGCCTTTGCCAGCGGCATCTCGCTGCGCCTGACCGACCCGCTGCTGCCGCTGTTCGCGCGCGAGTTCGCGATCTCGCCGGGGCACGCGGCCGCGGTGATCACCTCGTTCTCGATCGCCTACGGCGTCTCGCAGCTGTTCTTCGGCCCGGTCGGCGACCGCTTCGGCAAGTACCGCGTGATCGCGTGGGCCTGCGCCGCCTGCGCGGTGACGGCCTCGCTGTGCGGGCTGGCCCAGGGCTTCACGCAACTCGTCGCCGCGCGCCTGTTCGCCGGCGCGACGGCCGCGGCCGTCATCCCGCTGTCGATGGCCTGGATCGGCGACGTCGTGCCGTATCAGAACCGCCAGCCGGTGCTCGCGCGTTTCCTGATCGGGCAGATTCTCGGTCTGTCGGCCGGCGTGTTCGTCGGCGGCTTCGCGGCCGATCACCTGAACTGGCGCGTGCCGTTCTTCGGCATCGCCCTGGGCTTCGTCGCGATCAGCCTGACGCTGTTCGCGCTCGACCGCCGCCTGCCGGCGCACGCGCGCACGCAGAGCCGCGGCGAAGGCCACGCACTGCGGCGCGTCGCCGGCGAGTTCGCGCAGGTGCTCGCGCGGCCCTGGGCCCGCGTGGTGCTGCTGACCGTGTTCCTCGAAGGCGGATTTCTCTACGGCGCGTTCGCATTCATCGCGACGCATCTGCACCAGGCCTTCGGCGTCGCGCTCGCGACGGCCGGCTCGGTGGTGATGTTGTTCGGCTTCGGTGGCCTGCTCTTCGCGCTGGCGTCGGCGCTGCTCGTGCGGCGGCTCGGCGAAGTCGGCCTGACGAGCGTCGGCGGCGTGCTGCTGGCCGCCTCGCTGCTGGCGATCGGCCTCGCGCCGGCGTGGTGGTGGGCGATGCCGGGCTGCTTCGTCGCGGGCCTGGGCTTCTACATGCTGCACAACACCTTGCAGATCAACGCCACGCAGATGGCGCCGGAGCGCCGCGGTGCGGCCGTCTCGGCGTTCGCGTCGTGCTTCTTTCTCGGCCAGGCGGCGGGTGTCGGCGGCGCCGGCGCGCTGGTGGCGCTCTGGGGCACGGGCCCGACGATCGTGGTCGGTGCCGGCGGCGTTCTGCTCGTCGCGCTCGCGTTCAGCCGCTTGCGCGCGCTGCGCGTCGCCACCGGCACCGCGGCGGCGCCGGCCTGAAGAGGCCGCGCCTCAGCGCGACCGGCGTGGCCGGCGTGG